>NZ_JBIUCG010000023.1:0-155932 GCF_044548645.1 Nocardia sp. NPDC051929
CGACGATCCATATCGCTGCGATCAATCAGTGGCTGCGACACGGGTGAGGACGGGGCCCAACAGCCCGCCCTCCCCACTTCGAAACACTCCCTAGCTCCCGCGAGATTCGATGTGGCCGTTTGGCGGAACGGCCCGTCACCGGCCCGGCGGTGAACCACCGCCGGGCCGTTCTCAGCAATTACTCGGCGCGGGAACACCTTTGAAGCGCGCTTCCAGCCAACTGAGCGCGGACGGTACGCCGAGCACCGCGGCGGACAGATGGTCCGGGCTCGGGAATTTCTCGTATTGCACTCGCGCACCCGCGGCGCAATACCGCCGAACCGTAGCGTCGACCGACTCAACCGGGATGAGAGTGTCCTGCTCCGCCCGCCATTGGTAGCTCGGCGTGGCCGGGATGTCCTCGTAGAGTTCGAGGCTGTTCTCCTCGAGCACCTCGCGTGCGCGCTTGTCGTCGGCCAGTGAGTTCGAGGCCGCGACGTCCACGATGCCGCGGCCTGCGCCGACCAGCAGGATGTCGTTGGTGCAACTGTTGGCGATCCGATTGCGGACCGACAGCCCGAGCGAATTCAGCTGATCGCTCACCGGCAGCCGCGTCGGGTACTCACGCTCCAGCCCGAGGGCGGCGGCGAAAGCGAGACCGAACACCGCGTGCGGCGCGTAGCCGAGGCCCTCGATCATCTTGACCAGATTCATCGGCACCCCGCCCGAGGCGACCCCGACGAGCGACAGTTCCGGCGCGTAGGTCGGCGCCAGCGCGGCCGCCCACGCGCTCGCCATGCCTCCGCCGGAATAGCCGAGCAGGCCGACCGGGCTGTCCGCCAATCCGAGTTCGGCGACCCGCCGTGCGGCGCGGATGCCGTCCAGCGTGATCATGCCGCCGAGTTTGGCGGCGCCGTAGGCACTGGTGGGTCCGAGGTGGTCGGGGAGAGCGACCGACCAGCCGCGCAGCAGGAGGGCATTGAGCGCGGGCGCTTCGCGGATCGACAGGTTGGGGTCGCTGGTGTAGAGCACGCGCGACACCGTGCACTGGGTGCCGAGTGCGTTGATGATGTGCTGATAGGACAGCAGTGGCCTACCGGGGGTGGGATTCTGCGGCGTCAGCACGGTGGTGGTGGCCGCGATCGGCTCGCCCGCGGAGTTGGTGGAGCGGAATTTGATCATCGTGACCGTCGAGCCGGGAAACATCGGTAGCGCGGGCATCGGGCGGACGGCGAGGACGTCGCCAGGCGCGGCGTGGTCCAATCCCGCCGAAGCGGCGTAGAACGGATCCGGATCCGGTGCGGGGTAAATCGGTTGCGCCGCGGCCTGCGGTGTGATCACACAGAGGGCGGCCGCTGCGGTGGCGATGAATAATCGAAGCATGGTTTTCGTCGACTCCCCTTCATCACAACGTGCTGTTCAGTAACGCTGGTGTGCTGAAGCCGAATGCAGCCGGACACCGGTCGCTCGCGACCGATGCCCGGACCTGCACACTGTAGGGGACGATCGGGAAAAGCCGAGGTCGCCGCGCCGCCCGTCGACGGAGGGGCGCGCCGCGCGCCCGTCGGCTACCGTGACCCGGTGCTTTTGCTGGTCGTCGGCGTGGTCCTGCTCGGTGTGTTCGCGGTGCGATTCGGCAGGGACCGCAGGCGTCTGGGCCACGGGGTGTTCCTGCTCCTCGGGCTGGGGTTCGTCGGCGCGTGGGTGGTCGGCCGGATCATCGAGGGCGATCGCACGGTGGTGCTCGCGCCGCTGGTGGTGCTGCTGTCACCGCTGCTGGTGCTGGTGCTGGCCGGGTTGTCGATCGCCAACGGCGCGCAGTTGGTGCGCCGTGAGGGTTGGCGTCTTCCGAACCTGTTGCCGCTCGGACTCGGTATCGCCCTGTTGACGCCGTACGTGGTGCTCCTCCTGGCACTGCTGACCGAGAACATCTGGCTGGTAGTGCTTCTGGCGTCGCTCACGATGACGATCAGCTACGTCGGATTTCTGTTCGCGGCGTTCCTGTTGTATTCCCTGTGCTACGGACTGTTGCCCTACCGTCCCGGGATGGACGCGATCGTCGTGCACGGCGCCGGGCTGGTCGACGGTGAGGTGCCGCCGCTGCTGGCCGCGCGCCTGGATCGGGCGATCGAGGTCTACCGTGACGAAGCCGGTGCTGGGCGCGCCCCACTGCTGATCGCCAGTGGCGGTAGAGGAGACGACGAGGAGGTCTCCGAGGCGTCGGCCATGGGTGATTACTTGATCGACCGGGGCGTGCCGGAAGACCGCGTCGTGCTGGAAGACCGGTCGGGAACGACCGAGGAGAATCTGCTCTTCACCAAACGGCTGCTCGGCGAGCGCGGTCCCACTACGCGCATGGTGCTGGTGACGAGCAACTTTCACATGTTGCGCACGGCGATCCTGGCCCGCCGCCTCGACCTCGACGCCGAGGTGACGGGCGCCAAGACCGCCTTCTACTACTTGCCGAGCGCCTTCCTGCGCGAGTTCGCCGCGCTGCTGGTGGCCTACAAGTGGAGCAACGCGATCGTGGCCGCGGCGCTGGTGTCGCTTCCGCCGCTCGCCCTGCTGGCCACCCGCGGGTGACTCAGAAGCTCTTGTGCGGAACGCCTACGGTGAGACCGCCGTCCACCACGAACTCGGCGCCGGTCGAGTACGACGATTCGTCGCTGGCCAGGAACGTCACCAGCGCGGAGACCTCGGACGGGTCGGCGCCGCGGCCGAGCGGGATCTGGAGGAAGTCCTCCGGGATGTTCTCGGTCATCGGTGTACGGATCAAGCCGGGGTGCACGGAATTCACCCGGATCTTGTACTGCGCCAGCTCGAGCGCGGTGGATTTGGTGAGCCCGCGCACGGCGAACTTGGTGGCCGTGTAGCCGTGCAGGCCCGGGCTGCCGCGCATGCCTTCGACGGAGGAGATGTTGATGATCGAGCCGCCGCCTGCATCGATCATCGCGGGCGTAGCGGCCTGCATCCCGAGGAATGTGCCGGTGAGGTTGATGTCGATGATCCGTTGCCACTCGGCCAATTCGAACGCGACGAGCAGGTTGCCGTTCACGATGCCCGCGTTGTTCACCAGGACACTCAGCGAACCGAAGCGCTCCACCGCCGCGCCGACGGCTTTGCGCCAGTCTTCCGGCTCGCGCACGTCGAGGTGGACGTAGGCGGCGTTGTCGCCGAGTTCCGCGGCGACCGCGGCGCCCTCGTCGTCGAGCACGTCGCCCAGCACCACGCGCGCGTCCTCGGCGACCAGGGCCTTGGCGTGCGCCGCGCCCATGCCACGCGCTCCGCCGCTGATCAACGCCACCTTGCCGGTCAACCGCCCCATCCGGGGTACCTCCGTCTCTCGATCTGCCTGTAACACGTTACAGAAAATGCGCCTGGTGTCGACACGTCTCGCGACAGTAGCCCAGGCGGTCGCCGGTGACAGCGTGATCGACCGCGCGTCCCGGTGAGCGGGCCGTCGATGCCATTCCTGTGCGCCGCAGATATGGAACGTGTTCTAGAATTGCGGAGGTGTGACCACTCGGGAGGTGCGCTATGACGAACCCCGGCCGAAGCGTGACGCGGTTCGGCGGACGTTTGCGGGTGCCGGATATCGCCGAGGTGCCCGGTGGCCGCCTGGTCGAGCTGGCGGGTCGAGGCCGGACCTACGTGGTCGACATCCCGGGGCCCGAGCACGCGCCCGCGCTGGTGCTGCTGCACGCCACCGCCTGCACCGCGTACCTCACCTGGTTCCCGTCGCTGGCGGAGCTGGCCCGGCGGTACCGGGTCATCCTGTTCGACCAACGGTGGCACGGGCGCGGCATCCGCTCCGAGCGGTTCACCCTGGAGGATTGCGCCGACGACGTGGCGGCCGTGCTCGACGCGTTGGAGATCGACCGAGCCATCTGCGCCGGGTTTTCGCTGGGCGGAATCGTCAGCCTGCTGGCGGGACATCGCCATCCGGACCGAGTGAGCGGCCTGGTGCTGTGCGCGACGCCCTATCGGTTCCGCGAGAAATGGCGCGAGCACGCTTTTCACCGGACGTTCGGCGCTGTCGCCGCCGCTGTGGAGCAATACTCCTACCGCCGTGCCGAGAAGCTCGCGGGCCGTCTGCCCGAGCTTCCCGAGATCACGTGGGCGCCGGGACGCTTGGATCGCTGGGCGCTCGGCGAGTTCCGCAGCACCAGCGGGTGGGCGCTCACCCAGGTGCTCGCCGCGGTGGGGCGCTTCGACGCGACCGCGTGGTTGCCGGAGCTGACGATGCCGACGGCGGTGGTGATCACGACCCGAGATCGCGCGATTCCCGTCTATCGGCAGATGGAGTTGGCGACGATGATTCCAGGGGCGAGCAAGCATCTGGTCGCGGCCGGGCACGCGTCCTGTGTGCTGGAAGCCGATCGTTTCGTACCGGTGCTGCTCGAAGCCTGTGCGGCCGTCGCCGCGAAGATGTGACTCGGCGGGTCCCGTCCGGCAGCGGTGGCGGACCGGGACCCGGCGCTCAGCCCGACGTGCGTGCCGCGGCGAGCAATTCGGCGACCACGCCGGGAACGGCGTCGGCCAGCGCGGCGATGTCGGGCACCAATTCCTTGCAGGCGATGAATCCGAAATTCAGCTTGTCGTTGTTCGACAGCACGGTCACCGTCAGGCCCGCGCCGTGGAACACCGGTCCGAACGGGTACATCCCGTCCACCCGGATGCCGAGGAAGTACAGCGGCATCGGCGGACCGGGCACGTTGGACACCACCAAGTTGTGCACCACCGGGTGCTTCTCCGCCAGCTTGAGCGAGGAGTACATCCGTGCGGCGAGCCGGAATGTGTTCGGCGGGGCGTATTTCGACCAGTCCTGCAGGAAGTCGGCACCCATCACCTCGTGCTCTTCCTTGGCCCCCCGGTTGGCCTCGGCCACCTCGCGCAGGCGTTCCACCGGGTCGGCGAGGTCGGTGCCCAGCCGCGCGAACAGCGTGGACACCTTGTTGATCCCGGCCTTGTGCCGGGTCGACTCGTGCACGGACACGGGTACGGACGCGATGAGCGAGCGGTCCGGCAGCTCGTCGCGCCCGGCCAGATAGGCGCGCAGCGCACCGGCGACGACGGTCAGCACCACGTCGTTCACCTTGACGCCGAACGCGGAGCGGATCTCCTTGACGGCGTCGAGTTCGGCCTCGGTGAACGCGACGGCGCGGTGCGGGGTGATGGCGAGATTGAACGGCGTGCGGGGAGCGGAGAACGGGATGGCCATGCCCGTCTTGTTCTGGCGACGGCGCTGCGCGAAACCGGCGACTACGCCGACCGTTTTCGGCAGCATCCCGACGATGCCCGCTCGGGTCGGGAACTTCACCACCGCCTCGGCCAGCAATTGCCAGTCATTCGGTTTCGGCTCGGGGCGCCACTCCTGGTCGGGTACCTCCTTGGCGGCACCCGGCTCCAGATCGCACAGGTGCATCATCAGGTCGGCGCCGGTGATGCCGTCCACGGCGGCGTGGTGGTATTTGCAGACCACCGCGACCTTCCCGTCGTCGAGACCCTCCACCACGGACATCTCCCACAACGGGCGGTCGCGATCCATGGGGCGGCTGGCGATGTCCCCGACGAGTTCGGCCAGTTCGCGGCGTCCGGCCGGCGCCGCGATCGCGATGCGGCGGACGTGGTAGTCGAGGTCGAAATTCTCGTCCTCCACCCACACGGGATGGTCGAGGTTCAACGGCACCTCGTACACGCGGCGGCGCATCTGCGGAATCAGGGGAAGTCGCCGAGCCAGTTCGGCTTTGAAGCCGTCGAACGAGTAGCCGCCCGACGACGGGTCGAGGATCAGCAGCGCGCAGACGTGCAGATGCTGGGTCCCGGTTTCCAAGTAGAGAAAGCTGGCATCCAATCCGGTCAATCGTTCCATAGCAAAAGACTACTAGAACACGTTCTAATTTTGGGCCGGAAGCGGCAGGTGTGACGACTGTCGCGGGTGGTGTCACCGTACAGCGGTGCGTGACGCTTTTGTGTGTTACCGAAAGTTCCACGTATGTGTATGATCCTTGCTACGGATATGTAGGAATCGCGCGGCGACGCGGGTGCGTGAGGATCGAGGAGTATCGATGAAGCTACTTCGCAGGGCCGGGCGGCGGCCCGACATCGACCCGGGCGCCGTGGCGCTGCACGCCCGCAACGTGCGCTTCGACTGGTCGGACACGCCGCTGCGCTGGATGCCCGCCGAGCCCATCGCCTCGCATCTGATCAACTCGCTGAATCTCCTGCTGCCCGAAGGGGAGCGCATGTTCTGCGCCGCCTACGCCGAGGCGCTGCCGTACGTGCGGGACGAGCGGCTGCGGGAGGCGATGCTCGGGTTCATCGGTCAGGAATCGATGCACGCCGAGACGCACGACAAGGTGTTGCACGAGGTGCTCGCCGCGCACGGCATCGATCCCGAGCCCTATCTGCGGCACGCCGAGTATCTGTTCCGCCGCACGCTCGGGCCGAGAGATGTCGAAGGCGTCGCCGAACGGCAGGTGATGGTGGAGCGGCTGGCCTTCATCGCGTGCCTGGAGCACTTCTTCGCCTACCTCGGCGACTGGGTGCTCAACGCGGATCTGGAGCGGTTCGGCGCCGACCCGCGCATGGCCGACCTGTTCCGCTGGCACGGGGCGGAGGAGGTCGAGCACCGGCACGTCGCGCACGACGTGGCCGTGTACTTCGGGGCCGGATACGTGCGGCGCGCGGCCCTCATGCTGCTGGTGTTCCCCATCTTCCTGACGTTGGTGGTGCGCGGCACCAAGTTCCTCGTCCACCAGGACCGCGACCTGCCCGATTACGGCTATCCGGGGCTGCTGATGCGGGCCTTCGGTGCGATGTGGCGCGGCGCGTTGCCCGGCGTCCCCTCGCTGCTGTGGAGTGCGTTGAGCACGTTCAGGCCCGGCTACAACCCGGAGACGGTCGGCTCCACCGCTCAGGCGGTGGCCTATCTGGCAAAGTCCCCGGCGGCGCGGGCGATCGCCTCGTGAGGTCGCCGGTTCCCGATCAATTGCCCGCAGACCTGTTCGGCAGACGCGAGCGCGACCGCACCGTGCGGGTGCTCGACGCGGTGGCCTCGGCTCGACTGCGCTGGACCGCTCTGATCAATCGGCGCGATCCGCGGCCGAAGACGGACGATCGGCGGCTCGCGCTGGTGGTCACCGAGCGGCGGATCGAGGCGCACGACCAAGACGTGGTGAGCCTGCGGCTCGCCGCCCCCGACGGGCGCGCGTTGCCGCCCTGGCGTCCCGGCGCGCATCTCGACCTCGAGTTGCCTTCCGGCCGTTTGCGGCAGTACTCGCTGTGCGGCGACCCCGCGGACGTCCGCGCCTACCGGGTGGCGGTGCGCCGGATCCCCGAAGGCGGCGGTGGATCTGTCGAGGTGCACGACTGTCTTCCGGTGGGTTCGGCGATCGTGGTGCGCGGTCCGCGCAACGCCTTCCCGTTCGCCGTGCCCGGTCACGGATCCCCATCTGCGCGTTTGCATTTCGTGGCGGGCGGCATCGGTGTCACGCCGATCCTGCCCATGGTCAGGTTGGCGCACCGGCTGGGTATCGAGTGGTCGATGGTGTATACGGGGCGCAGCCGGGATACCTTGCCCTTCCTCGACGAGTTGGCGGGATTCGGCGACCGCGTCGTGGTCCGCACCGACGACGAACACGGTCTCCCCGATGCGGGCGCCCTGCTGCCCGGCGTCGGACCCGACACCGCCGTCTATTGCTGCGGTCCGGTGCCGATGATCACCGTCGTTGCCGATTCGGTGCGGGAAATCCCCCAGGTGGAACTGCATTTCGAGCGGTTCTCGCCACCGCCGATCGTGAACGGTAAGCCGTTCGAGATCGAATTCGCTTCCACGGGGGACGTCGTCGAGGTCGCCGCGGACCGCACCGCGCTCGACGCCATCCTCGCTTCCCGGCCCGACCGCCCGTACTCGTGCAGACAGGGATTCTGCCGCACCTGCAAGGTCCGGGTACTGGCCGGCGAACCCGACCATCGCGACAGCGTGCTCACCGACGCCGAGCACGAGGCGGGCGCGATGCTCGTCTGCGTCTCGCGCGCCGACGGTGGCCGCCTCGTGCTCGATCTGTGATCCGACCCGCCATTCGGCTGAGGAGAAACTCGATGACCACCACCGAAATCGCCGAACTCCCCGCGGTGGGACGCAGCGTGCGCAGCGGCGAATTCGACCTCGCCGTCTACGAATACGGCGACCCGGCCGCGGAAACCATTGTGCTGGTGCACGGTTGGCCGGACACCCATCACCTGTGGGACGCCGTTGTGCCGCGACTGGCTCGACGCTTCCACGTCGTCGCCTACGACACCCGCGGGCACGGACGCTCCACCCGCACGCGGCGCACCGCCGACTTCCGGCTCGACCGCCTGGCCGCGGACTTCTACGCGGTCGCCGACGCGGTCAGCCCCGATCGGCCCGTACATGTGCTCGCCCACGACTGGGGTTCGGTGCAGGTATGGGAAGCGGTGTGCGAGCCCGGCGCGGCCGCCCGGATCGCGTCGTTCACCTCCGTCTCGGGACCGAACCTGGACCACGTCGGCAAATGGATCCGCGACCGGCTGACGCGTCCGACACTGCGCAACGTGTGGCAGCCGTTCACCCAACTGCTGTCCTCGGCATACACCTTCTTCTTCATGACCCCCGGGCTGCCGCGCGCCACATTCGGACTGGTAGGGACCGAACGCCTCTGGCGGCGGGTCGTCGCGCTGATGAACGAGACCGAGCCGTCGAACGTGCGTCTCGGCCCCACCTTTCGCGCCGACATCGTCGACGGCCTGCTGATCTACCGCGCGAACATCGTGCAGCGCATGCTCGCCCCACGCGAGCGGCGCACCGAGGTGCCGGTGCAGCTGATCGTCGCCGGACGCGACGTCGCCGTGCGACCCGCCGGATTCGACGACGAACACAAGTGGTCCGAGCGGCTGTGGCGGCGGGACGTCCCCGCCGGGCACTGGATGCCGTTCTCTCATCCGGAGTTGCTGGCCACCGCGACCACCGAACTGATCGACACCCTCGGCGGCTCACCGGCGCCCCGGACCCTGCGCCGCGCCGAGGTGGGGCGGACCGGGCGGCCGTTCGATGATCGACTTGTGGTCATCACCGGCGGTGGCAGCGGCATCGGGCGCGCGACCGCGCTCGCCTTGGCCCGTCGCGGCGCGGAGATCGTCGTCTCCGACATCGATCCGGCGGCGGCGAAGGAGACCGCCGAGCTGATCGCCGCCGAACACGGTGCGGCGCACGCCTATCCGCTCGACGTCGCCGATGAAGGCGCGATGCGCGCGCACGCCGAGGCGGTGCTGGCGACCCACGGCGTCCCGGACATCCTGATCAACAACGCGGGGATCGGTCAGGCCGGTGGATTCTTCGAGACGTCGGCGGAGGAATTCGACCGGGTGCTGCGGATCAACCTAGGCGGGGTGGTGAACGGCTGCCGCGCGTTCGGTCCGGCCATGGCCGAGCGCGGTCTCGGTGGACACATCGTGAACCTGTCGAGCATGGCGGCCTACAGTCCGCAGCAGGGATTCAGCGCCTACGCCACCAGCAAGTCGGCGGTGTTCATGTTCTCCGACTGCTTGCGAGCGGAAGTCGCCGGTCGCGGCATCTCGGTGCACACCATCTGCCCCGGCATCGTGCACACCGACATCGTGCGGCGCACTCGGTTCTCCGGCGTCAGCGCGGAGGAGGAGAAGCGCAAGCAGGAGCGTTACGACAACCTGTACCGGATGCGGCGCTACGGGCCGGAGAAGGTGGCCGAGCGGATCGTGCGCGCGGTGCAGCGGGATCGCGGCATCGTGCCGGTGACGCCGGAAGCCCACTTGCAGTACCACTTCGGCCGGTTCGCGCCCGGCGTCGTCCGATTCCTGGCGGCGCGGGTGAAGCTGACCTGAGATCAGGAGGCGAGAGTGCGGGCCAGCTCCGCCTCGACGGCCACGACCCGATCGGCGTCGATGCCCCACGGGTGCTCGACACCGACCCGCCGGTCCAGATCCCACAGCACGCATTCCTCGCCGGGAGCCGCCACGAACGACCACGCGACCACGGTGCGGCCGAGCTGTTCGTCCATGGATCCGTGCGCGGGGTTCGCCGGCCCGGCGCCTTCCGGGAAGTGGTGCAGGAAGCGGCCGTAGGCCCTCGCGCAGAAATCGGCGTAGCGCGTGGTGCACAGGATGAATCCGTGCCATGCCTCGTCGACCGCGTGTGACGGCATGCCGATCACCTGGTTGTCACGCATGGCCGCGCCGCAGCACAGCAGCCACTGGCGCAATCCCTTGTCCACCAATTCCCGTGGCTGCCAAGGGCAGGTCTTGTAGACTGCCTCGGGCAGTTTCAGCGCGTCGACGGCGGCGCGTACGGTCGCCAGGTCGACCTCGCGCACCGGGTTTCGACGGAACCTGAAGTTCACCACAGTTCACTGTACGTGCGCGCCGATGTGCCGCTACCGTTCTGACATGAGCGCACTCATCTTTCTGATCATCCTGTTGATGGTGCTGCTCCTCGTGGCGGCTCCGATCATCGCCGTAGTCGCCATCATCCGTTCGCAGCGCAACCGCTATCAGCCGCCGCCGTACGGTGCGTGGCGCGGTGGGCCCCGAAGCGGCGGATATTACGAGGGGGGTTCCACAGATCCGTTCTGGGCGGCCGGCGGAGCCGGTCTGATCGGCGGGTCCGACCAGCCGAGCGGCTGTGGCGGCGGGCATCAGCACCACCACGGCCATCATCACCACGGCAGCAGTTGCGGCGGGGGAAGCGGTTGCGGCGGCGGGAGCAGTTCCAGTTGCGGCGGCGGCAGTAGTTCCAGTTGCGGCGGGGGCAGCAGTTCCAGCTGTGGTGGTGGCAGCAGCTCCAGCTGCGGCGGCGGTTCCTGACGCATCATTTGACCTCAACACGACTTCAGGTTCCATGCTGATCTTCGTCCGAAGACGGCAAGGAACGACGAAGGGTGTGTGACATGCGGGCTGTGCAAGCCGGTGAGTTCGGTGGACCGGAAGTGCTCGTGGTTCGGGAGCTGCCGGATCCGGTGGCGGGACCAGGGGAGGTGGTCGTCGACGTGGCCGCCGCGGATGTGATGTTCCTGGACACCAGGCTGCGGAGCGGTTGGGGAACCGACTTCTTCGCGATCGAGTTGCCCTATGTGCCCGGCGGCGCGGTCGCCGGGGTGGTGGCGTCGGTCGGTTCCGGCGTCGATTCGTCCTGGATCGGCAAGCGGGTGTCGACGCCCACCGCGGCCAGCGGCATCGGCGGCGGCCTGCCGATCGGCGGATATGCCGAGAAAGCGCTGGCCAAGGCGGATACGCTGACTGCCTTGCCGGAGGGGCTGACCGCGACGCAGGCCGTCGCGCTGGCCCACGACGGTCGAACCGCGCTCGCGGTGTTCGACCATGCCGCCGTCCAGCCTGGGCAATGGGTCCTGATCACCGCCGCGGCCGGTGGGCTCGGTGTGCTGCTGATCCAGCTCGCCCGTGCGGCGGGCGCGCACGTCCTCGCCGCCGCACGTGGCGCCGCCAAGCTGGAACTCGCCGAGCGGCTCGGCGCGACCGCGGTGGTCGACTACTCCGCGCCCGACTGGGCGGCGAAGGCGCGCGCCGCGACCGGGGGAGCGGGCGCGCACGTGGTGTTCGACGGCGCGGGCGGCGCGCTCGGCGAGGCGGCGCTCACGGTTGCCGCTGATGGCGGGCGTTTTTTCGGATACGGAGCCGCCGCAGGCCAATTCGCCGTACTGAACCAGGAAACCGCCGCGGCGCGCGGCATCAGCGTCTACGGGCTGTTCGACATCACCGGCGCGGACATCGATTGGCAGGCGATCGCCCGGCGCGCTCAGGAGGAGGTCGTCGCGGGACGCCTCGAGGTCGTCATCGGTCAGATCTTCCCGCTCGACCAGGCCGACCGGGCGCATGCCGCCATCGAGTCGAGGGCGGCGCTCGGGCGCACTTTGTTAACAGTGTGAACAAACCGGCGAACTGGACAATCGACGTAGTGCGCTGCCCCGGCGACGGCGCTAGGGTGCCGGGGTGGAAACTGTGCTCGTCGTCGCAATCGTCATCGTGGTCCTCGGCTTCGTGGTAGCTGTCGTCCAGTTCGCCAGCAGGCCGCCGAAGGAAGCCGAGCCATGGGACGACCATGACGACGCCGAGGACGACTGGGACGAGGACTACCGCGAGGGCTGACCCCGCTACGCCGGGGTCAGCACCACGATCGCGATGGGCCGCTTGGTCAGCTTTTGATAGGCGCTGTAGCGCCCCTTGTTCACCTCGTCGACGAGCGCCCACCGCCGCGCGTACTCGGGATCATCCGGCAGCGTCGCCCGGGCCCGCACCGTCAGTTTCCGCCGTCCGACCTGGATTTCGCACTCCGGTCGGGCCTTCACGTTCGCCAGCCATCCTGGCGGCCGCGGCGATCCGCCGTTGGACGCCGTCACCAGATAGTCCGCACCGTCGCGCGCGTACGTCAGCGCCGAGGTTCGTTCCTTGCCGGACTTGCGTCCCACCGTCCGCAGCAGCAGCGTCGGATTCCCCAGCAGCAGCCGATGCCCCACCAGCCCACCGCTCTTCTCGTACACCCACTGATGCGCCTTCAGCACCTTCGTGAACAGACCGGCCATACCTGACCCTCCAGTAAGTTTCCGACCCACCCACCCTAGGTCACTCCAGCCGACTGGTCCGGAACCCACCCGACCCGGTAGCATCCCCAACGCTCGCGGTTCCCCGCGGCACGGGGCGGTAGCTCAGTCGGTTAGAGCCGTGGACTCATAATCCATTGGTCGCGGGTTCGAGCCCCGCCCGCCCCACAAATGGCCTCTGATCTGCGGAAACGTCGAACTCGACAGCCGAGTTGATCCAGAACAACGCTCCGACAGCAATGTATTTTGCCGGTAGAATCCGGACATGGGGCTGGATCTTGACGACATCCGAGAGCTTGCGGAGGACTTCGCGACGGAGCTGCGTCGCAAGAACCGGAGCAAGTACACGATCGACGGCTACCTGACGCGGATCAGGTACTTCGCCGCCTATCTTCAGGAGCGCGACCTGCCGACCACGGCGCCGGACATCACTCGCGCCCACATCGGCAGCTACATCGAGGACTTGCTCACGCGGCCCAATCAGCGCAGTGGCGAGTTGTTGTCGCCGGAGTATGCGCGGGGTCAGTACCGATCGTTGCAACAATTCTTCAAGTACCTCGCGGCTGAAGAGATCATCGACGCGAATCCCTTCGACAAGATGAGCCCGCCCGCCGTCCCTGATCAGCAGGTGCCCGTGCCGAGCATGGACGCGGTGAAAGCTCTTCTCGCAGAGTGCGATGGCGCAGATTTCGCCGACCGACGCGACAACGCCATCATCCGGTTGTTCGCCGACACCGGGGTGCGGTGCGGCGAACTCGCACCGCTCGAGGTGGACTCGCTCGACTTCAACGAAAACACAGTGCTGGTGATCGGCAAAGGCGGCCGACCGCGGACGTGTCCGTTCGGCGACAAGACCCGAACCGCGCTGCGGAGATACCTCCGGGTCCGTGCGAAGCATCCGGGTGCGAAGAACGACAATCCAGCTCTGTGGCTCGGTTACCGCGGAGTGATGACCGATTCCGGTATCCGCCAGATGCTCGAGCGTCGATGCGACGCGGCCGGCATCGAACGTCTGCATCCTCATCAGCTCCGTCACTTCTTCGCGCATACCTGGCTCGACAGCGGTGGCCAGGAGCAAGACCTGATGATGCTCGCCGGATGGCGGTCCCGTCAGATGTTGTCCCGTTATGGCGCCGCGGTCGCGGACAGTCGAGCGAAAGCAGCGCACCGCCGGGCGCGGCTGGGCGACAAACTGTAGGCCGTCCGGACGGCGCAGCCGGGGGCAACAGCAGGTCATGCGGCAAGGCGATACGGTTGCCTGTATGACCGATGACTTCGTTGCGTGGGCTGCGCAGCTGGCACGGGACAATCTCGTCGGCATGTCTCGGCGGTGGCGGCACGTCCAAGGCGTTGCTCGGCATGCTCAGCAGGCCGTTGATGTGGTTGACGACGGCGACCTATTGGTAGCTGCGGCGTGGCTGCATGACATCGGCTACGCGCCGTCGATCCGCGAGACCGGATTTCATCCGGTTGATGGCGCCGAGTTCCTGCGGCGTGAGGGCGCGCCGGAGCGATTGTGCGCTCTCGTCGCCAACCATTCGTGTGCTTGTGTCGAGGCGCGCAACCGCAATATCGAGATCAGCTGGCCGGATGAGCAGACAGCACTGCGCGACGCGCTGTGGTGGGCGGATATCACGACGACCCCAACCGGTGAGACGACGGATGTGCTCGGTCGCATTGCCGAGGTCCGCGAACGGTACGGCCCGGATCATGTCGTATCTAGGTCGTTGGCTGAGGCCGCGCCTGAGCTGATCGAAGCAGTTGACCGTACCGAGAAGCTGTTGCGTGAATAGTCAGCTGTTCATCGTCTGTCACGTGTAATACGGCCGCGCTGAAGGAGTCAGGCCCCGCTCAATACGAAGCGCGATCGACGGATGGACGTCCAGAGAAGAAACATCGCTCGGTGCAACCCATCTGACTTCCTTCGACTCCGAACTGGTTCGGAGTTCGCCTCCGATTGGGTCGGCGCGAAAGCAGATCGAGAACTCTTGACGGACTTCACCATCGTCGTATGCGATGACGTGCTCCGGATTCGAGAATATTCCGATGAGGTCGGTCACTTGGACGTCGATCCCGGTTTCCTCTTTGACCTCTCGTACGAGCGCCTGTGTCACCGTCTCGCCCGCTTCGAGCCCGCCCCCAGGGATCGAATAGTGATCATTGTCGGTGCGGTGGATCATCAGGATTCTGCCCTGTGAATCGCGCACAAATGCACTAACGGCGACCTTGACGCTGTTCGGCGTGGGCGCGTCCGGGTCATGGAAATAGTCGGTCCGGGCCATGAACGATCACCTTTCGGGGGTCGCGTTCGACCATACGTGCTCGAAGCTGGTCATATATGTCTCGAACATGTCGCCAGCGGGCAACTGGCGCAGATGAAGCGCGGGGGCGTGCGCACCCGGCAGCCCGTAGACGTGCATGTTTACGATCATCTCGTTGTCGAATCGGAACACCGAGTTGTAGAGCGTCGTGTCGTGGTATCGAAGTTCGACGCCGTCGATCTGGGCCAGCGGCTCGATCAGTGCCAGTGCGTTGTTGATACGCGAGGGGACGGTGCCTGCCGCCAGGCGTTCCTCGGCGCTCCGCTTGTCGGCTTCCGCCGCGGTCGGGCGACCGAACAGCAGTCGAACCGTCAGCCCGTCGCGTGTCTTCTTGCGCAGGGTTCGTGTGAATTCGGGCTCCTCGGCAAGGAACAAGCCCGCGAGTACGAGGACGTCGAGTTGTTCGCTCGTGCTCGACAGCAGCCGCTTCCACAGGTCGCTTGGAATTGCACTGCGGTGTGGGTAGACCGTCAGGACTTCTGATTGTGCGACCTCGACCTTCCGTTCTGGCGCGAGAGCGTCAGGCCACAAGTAGTTCTCGGTTTCTCCGACTAACGCGGCGACGGCATGCCGGTGCTTCGGGTAGGGCACGCGGCCCTTCGTGATCCACCGTTCGACGGTCTTTGGCTCCACACCGGCCTTGTCCGCGACGTCCGGGATGTCGAGGCCAGCCTGCTGCATCGCATTGCGAAGGCGTTCGTTCGCCATTTCGCCTCCAATTCTGGGGACGTCTAGGGACTTCTTCAACGGTACCTGAGACGTCTGGACAAGTCCACCTATGCGGTGCTTACGCTCGAATTTTCGGCGAAAAGTGAGGAACTGCAACGTATTTCCCACTTTTCGAAGGAGCGGGCATTGATGGACAAGGCTTCTACTGAGGCCCGGAATCTGATCAGCCTCAAGACCGCGGCGGCGCTCGTCGACGTCGACACGAAGACGATTCGAAACTGGATCGCGGCCGGTGATCTCAACGGATTCAGGGTGAACGGACGCCTGCTGCGGGTCGAGCGTGACGAGCTGCTGGCGCTGATTCGGCCCGCCGCGACCGTCATCCACGGCGGTGTGGCATGAGCACCCCGGTCGAGCGGACATTGCAGGCGCGGATCGCCGCGCACGAGTCCTGGGCGAAAACTTCCGATCGCGCAGCGCGCACCGCGAAGGCGCGGGCGGCGATGGCGAGCAAGTTCGACCGCATTGTCGACCCGGATGGGCTGTTGAGCCCGGAGGAGCGCGCGTACCGCGCTGATCAGGCTCGGAAGGCTCATTACACGCGGCTCGCGTTGAAGTCTGCGCAGGTCCGCCGCCGTCGCGGTCGAGACCGCAAGGGCGGTGAGTGCTGATGCGGGCGCGGACGTTCGGTCTGGCGGTTGCCGCCATCGCGGTCGGCTACCTCGTGCTGACGGCGCCTGAGGTTGTCGGTTTCACGGTGATGTCTCTGGGCGTGATCGCGTTCTGGCGGACGTCGCGGCGATGGAAGGTCCGGCGATGAGCGCGCCGTGGCGGCAGGACCAGCCTGTTCAGGGGTACACGGTCACGCATTTCGACCGCCGTGGTGGTCACAACCCGTTGCATTCGATGGCCGGGCCGGAGTTCACCGGCACGGGTGCGGTGTTCGCGCCGCTGGGGCTGTTGCCGCCGGTGGTTCGGCTGGCCGCGTTCGGTGTGTTGCTGCTCATCGGGATGGGCGGGTGCACGGCGGCGTGGATCGATCAGCAGCACTATGTGCCGTCGCCGAACATCTGCCGCCCGGTGGACGCCGGGGTTCCGGCGGAACCGGCGGGGTCGTGTGTGCCGCGGTCGCAGCTGCCCGAGGGGGCGGCACGGTGAGCGCACAGGACCGCCGCCGCGAGCGGGCGGAGCTGGAGGCCGAGAAGGCCCGCTTGGATCTCGTTCACGGTGTGCTGGCCGACATGGTGTTCTCCGCTGGCGATGTGTCGGAGGCGAAGGGATACCGCGACAACGACTTCGAGATGTCGAGGGCGCAGCACGTCGGTGAGCATCAGGCGCAGGTTCACGCCGAGCGGACTGCGGTGTGGGACCGGTTGCTCGACTACCGCCATGGTCCGGCGTTGGCGGCGAAGATGCGCGCACAAGTCGCGGCTGATCGGGACCGTCTGCGGCGGGAGCGTTCCCGCGGGATCGAGCGTTCGCGATGAGCCGTTTTCACGATCCGGATGGCAAGCGGTTCGGTGTCCCGACCTGGCCGTGGGGGTTGGCGCCGCAGCATCTGCGGACGCGCCGCCAGCTGGCCCGGGAGGGCAAGAGCCCTGGTGGTGAGTACGAGGCGCAGGTGCTGCGTGCTCGGGGTGGTTCGCGAGGACCGCTGAAGGCGCACCTGTACGACGCGGAATCAGCAGTGCCGAAACGAGTTTCGAGTGAGGCGCAGCTGGAGGCATTGCAGCTGGCGCGGTGGACGCGCTCGGCGATGGCTGCGGAGCGGCGAGGGGTGGATGCGACGGAGATGCGTGAGTTCATCGCGCAGGCCCGCGCCGATATCGCCGAGCGCCGCCGCGCGGCCGGTCACAGCCGCGGCTCGCGGCAGGGAAGGGAGCGAACCCGATGAACCACAACAAGGAGAGTCACGGTGCGGATCTCGACGAGTCCATCACCGCGTTGCGCGCCTCGGGAATGGGCTACCAGAAGATCGCCCGCACCCTGGGCATCCGTGCCCGCCGGGTGGAGGTGGCGCTCGGGGAGGTCACGCGATTGCACGGTCGCGGGCTCAGCCAGGCCGAGATCGGGCGTCGAGTTGGGCTGCCTCGCACCACCGTTCAGGCTCTCATCCCCGACCGGCCGCAGCGGTCGACAGCGCGGAAGACATCGGTGTTGGCGGCGTTGTCGGAGATGAACGGGATGCAGCGGGACACCTTGGGCTGGTTCCTGGGGATGGAGCGCAACCACGTGTACGCGCTGGTCGCCGACCTCGTCCGCGACGGCGACGTGTACGAGCCGGAAGAGGTTCAGGCGGGTGAGAAATGGGTGGTGCCCACCCGCGTGACCGCGGCCCGCTTCTTGGGTTGGCGGCCCAGTGATTGGCGTCCGCGGTTGGCATTGGCCGAGCACTACCGGGCAGTGGCGCAGGCACGGGTGATGCTGGTCGGTTCCGATCCGCAGCTGTGGGTGTCAGAGCGGGTGCTGCGCCACCGTGTGCAGTCCGCCGAGGGCGGACCGCGGTCGAAGACCCCGGTGCCGGTGTCGACCGGCCGCGAGCCGCAACTGGGGCGCACCCACATCCACGACGGCCGGTTCCTTGGTGCTCGGGAGGGTGTCCACGGCTGGTGGGCGCTGGAGGTCGAGCTGTCCAAGAAGCAGCCGGAACACATGGACATCGCGTTGCGGGGCGCGATCCGCGCCGCCCGTGACAGCGACGTCGAACCGATGGTCGGCGTGCTCTACCTGTGCCGGTCCCGAGCGGTCCGCGACAACGTCAACGCCGCTTCGGATCGACTGCCAGACCACGAGTTCGGACGGCTGGAACTGCATCTGGTGGTCAGCGATTTCGACGCGGAATGGGCCGCGTGGCTCGAGAAGTACGCGCAATTGCGCGAGGCCAGCAAGGCGGCGAGCCCGAATCGTCGGCGCCGCAACCTCATTCATCTCTCCCAGCAGGAAGCATCATGAGCAATCCGAACTGCCAGCCGATTCTCACCCCCCACGATTGCGGCCCCTTCGGTGCCTCGCAGGTACCCGCATCGCCGGAGCAGACCGCCCCGCTAGTGCAGCCGGGCGCGGGTAGCGGCCCGCAGGCGCCGCCGGTTCGCCACGTCGAAGGCTGGGATCTGCCGACGCTGGACTTGTCCGCGGTCGGTGACGCGGCCTCGACAGCGACGGTGTGCGGTGTCGTGATCGTGGCGATGCTGGTCATGATCGTGGCCGTCGCGGCGCGCTGGCCGTTGGCGCCGCACCGGTTGCGCAACTTCGCGATCGGCTCTCTGCTGCTGCCCGCGGCGTCGGCGATGGCCGGCGGATCGTGGATCACCCCCGCCTCTCTGTTGTGGTCAGGTGCGGCACGGGTCGCCGAGGGCGACCTGGGCGGGCTGCGCACGATGGTCGTGCTCGGTGCCCCGGTGGCCGCGCTGGCGGCGACGTACTGGTGGGCGTCGTTCGTGCACAAGACCAACACGGTCGGGTTGAAGAACCTGGGCCGCACCGAGCGGGTGCAGGCGGCGCTGGCCGCGCGGCAGTTCGCCGGGGCCGCCCGGGTGGCGCGGTCGGTCGGTGCTCCGTTCACCACAACGGACGGGATCGTGCTGGGGCCGCTGGCGGACCGACGCTCGGCACACCCTCTCGGTGTGTGGTCGGAGCTGACCGCGCGGCATCAGGCGTGGATGGTGGTGCCGCACAAGGAAGCGCGCCGCCAGATGGCCGCCTTCGGCACGACCGGGACGGGCAAGACGGAGCTGCTCAAGCGGTACGCGGTCGGGATGCTCGAATACGAGTGGAACGCCTGGCAGCGGTGGAAGGACGTGCCGGGCATGCGGGGCAAGCACCCACGCCCGCTGCTGGTGGTCGTGTCCTGTAAGGGCGGCAACGACGACAAGGTTCTCGGCCACGAGTTGCGCGAGATCGCCCAGCGCCGCGGTATCGCCGCCGACCGCATCGCCGAAGTTCCCCACGGCGCCCGACTGAACGTGTGGGCTATGCGCGCCCGCGACCAGCGCGCCGTACTCGGCGACATGCTCAACGCCGGACAGGCGTCGACCTCGGAAGGCCAGCACTTCGACGAGCTGCGCCGCCGCATCGTCTCCCTCGTCGTGGACGCCCCGGCCGGGCCGCCCCGCTCGAGCCGGGAATTCTTGCAGCGCTTGAATCCCGAGACGCTGCTGGATCTGTGGGGCAACGCCCCGGACGTGAAGCGGATGGTCGAAGCCCTCCAATCGGAGAAGGTCGACCAGCTCGCCGACATGCTGATCAAGGCATCCAACCTCTTCGACAGCCTCCAGGGTGAGGACGGGCGGATGGTGTTCGACGACGGCGTCGACCTCGACGACCTCGACGTGCTCTATGTGACCGTGCCCGGCCTGGACAAGGACGCCGCCCGCGCCCAGGTCGCCGCCATCCTGCGGATGCTGATGCAGCGCGCGGCCCGCACCGCCAAGGACCAGCGTCGCAGCGTCACCCTGATCATCGACGAGCTGAGCGCGCTCACCACCAGCCAGGGCTCGATCGGGCTGGAAGAGGTGTGCGAGCGGGGCCGCTCCCAAGGCGTGAGCGTGCTGTTCGCCGCCCAGAGCCCCGAGGGGGTCGCCGGGGATCAGTGGGCGCTCGATCGGATCTTAAAGTCCTGTGCGGGTGGAGTGCTGCTCGGCTACGTCGAGAACGCCGGAGAGCTGTGCAAGCACTTCGGGTCGGTCCGGCACATGCTGCCGTCTCGGCACCTGATCAAGGGCCAGCGCACCGGCGACGAAGGACAGGTCTCCGTCGGCGAGAAGTGGCTGGTCGACCCCGACCGCGTCCGCCAGTTCGACACCGGCCAATTCGTCTACGCCAAGGCCGGACGCGCCCAGTTCGGGCACGTCGTGCCCGTCGACCCCGCCACCGTGCGCCCCCTGCCCGGCACCACCGCTGCCGATCTCGAGGCCGAGACCGTCACCGCCGACGCGACCGCCTGAACCTCCTCCGAAACCGACTGAAAGGCAACACCATGCGCATCATCCGACCCCACGACGACAACGACGACAACGAGGATCAGCGGCGGCCCCACCACGCTGCGACGCCAACCGATCCCGCGATCGCGGGCGAGCTGTTCGCCGACGAAGTCGAAGACTGGCTGGCCGGTATCGCCGACCTCGACACCGCCCCGACCACCGCACCCGCACAGACCGAAAGGCCCGCCGCCGACGCCAGGCCGGTACGCCGGGCCGCGCTGACCGTCGTGCCCGACCTCGACGACAAACCCACCGAGCAGGCCGCCGCCGCGGTGGCGCCGGTCCCGGCGCGGTCGCGGACGCAGACCGCTCGCCGGACCGCGGCAGCTTCCGCCGTTGTGGTCGGCGCAGCCGTGACCGCCGGATGGGGCGAGGGGCCGCTGGTGGCCGGTCCGCTGGCCGTCTACGGCGGCGCGTGGGTGGCCTACCTGTGGTGGAACGCCGCCCACCGACCGCCCCTGCCGCAGGCCATCAGCACTGTCACCGCCGGTATCAGCCACGCCGTCGCCGCCGTCGCGACCGCCATCGTCGGGCTGCTGCGAGCCCTGGTCGAACGCCTCGACCGCGCCCGCACCCAGCACGAGACCAACCGAACCACCCCGGCCCAGTAACCAACCACAAGGAAGGAAAACCGTTGAGCACCAACCGAATCCCCGATGACCCCATCCGCACCGCGCCGGTTGATCTCTACGAGCGCCTGCACAACGTCGACGACCGACTGTTCCAGCTGCGCCGCGAGATCAGCGAGATCCGCCGCGAGTACGCCGCCCTGCGCCGCCACCCCGACGCGTTGGCGGTCGACAACCTCGGAGACCCGCTCGACCCCGTCGAAGCCACCTTCCGCGCGGAAACCGCGCTGGCGATGGCCGACGAGAAGTTGGACGCCGCCGACATCTGGCTGACCCGCGCCCGCGGCCGGTACGCGACCCGCCTCAAGCTCACCGACGCCGCCGCCGACGAGCTCGACCGCCGACGCAACCGCGTCGAGCGGACTCGGTGACCACCGAAACCAACCACGACTGAGAGGAATTCACCGCAATGACCGACCGTAGCCCTGAAGACGAGATGATCGCCGAGGCCCGCAAGTTCGCGCGATCGCTGCCGGAACTGACCCGGCTGCACGCCCAGGCCCGCAACTTCTTGGAGCGCCGCAAGATCCGCAAGGAGATCAGCCGGACGCTGCGCGAGCAGCGCCGCGAGGCCGAGGTGATGCGCAAGCATCAGCTGACCTGGACCAGCCAGGCTATCGACCGCTACCGCGTACACGTCCAAACGGTCGCCGCCCGCGCGAACGACCCCAGCGTGGACCATGACCGGCGGGCCCGCGACGCTCACGCGCTGGCAGAGCACCGCAACCGCCTGGCCCGCGGCTTCATCGGCAACGAGCACCTGACCCGCACCGAGCAGGGCATAGCCCTCGACGGGTTGGATTCGGCGACGATCTTCCCGCATTTCCAGGTCGGCAACATCTTCGCCAAAGCGCACAAGGTCCGTGGTATCGACGCGCTGCGCTACCGCGCCCAGGTCGCTCGGGAGACGGTCAACGCCCGCCAGCGCACCGAGGTGGAGCGTGAGGAGGGCTGGCAGCAAAGCCTGGACGCCGCGCGCCGCGCCAACGCTGAGGAGGCTCTGCTGGCGCGTATCGACGCGGCCCAGGACCACCGTCACCGCTACACCGCGGAAATGACGTGGACCGACCCGGACGGCGGGAAGCTGACCGAATCTCGCTCGTTCGCCACCGAGCACAGCGCGACCAGCTGGTTGCAGCGCAACATCAGCGGCACGTCGTGGTCGGACGGCACCACCCTGGCGGTCGAGACCCGCGACACCCTCAACGCCGCGAAGCAATACGTCGACCACGGCCGCCCCGAGACCGTCGCCGGGCAGCTCGCCGACCGGGAGGCGGTGTTGCGAGAGCGGACGTTGTCCGGGCAGGTGCACCGCGAGCAGGCCGAGCAGCCCGACCGGCAGCAGGAGACCGCCGACCGTGAACGCCCGCCCGAAACCGGCGGTGTTGACCGGCTGGCGCAGGTGGAGCGCCAGTTGAACGACATGGCCGCCGACCGGGACCGGCTCGAAAGCCGGGTCGGGATGCTGCAACGCGGCCTGGATTCGGTCACCGCCGACCGCGACGAGATCCGCCGCAAGCTCGATACGGCCGAAGGGCACATCGAGGCGCTGAAGAACCGCAACCTGCGCCTCGCGGCCGAGATCGGCGAGTTGCGGGACCGGCCGGGTGTCGAGCAGTTGACCGCGGAGCGTGACCAGCTCAAGCAGGAACGCGACGAAGCGGTGCGCAAGCTCGTGCAGTCCACGCCCGAGCACGAGCGCTACGGCAACCGCCCGCGCAGCACCGGCAACGGCGCGGCGCCGGAGCCGACCGCGGAGGCGGGGCGCCAGTCCGGCGACACCGGCCCGGTGGGCAAGCGCGCCAGCTACCTGCACGACCTCACCGGGACAGGCCGCGAGCAGGCCGGTCCAGACACCCAGTCCTGGCCAGGGCCGGAGCGGAATGGCAACGGTCGCAACGGTGTCGAGAGGAGGCGTTGACATGGAACGCGAGCACGAGGAAACGATGCGCATCGAGTTCGCCCGCTACACCCAGCTTGGCGAAGACATGCAGCAGCCGACCGCGACCGACGCCGACCGCGACCGCATCACCGCGCAGCGGCGCGAGATCGGTCAGCGGTGGGCGGACGGCCCGCACGCCGAGCATTGGGGCTACCTCGATGACGCTTACGAGGATTGGCGGCGCTCGCCGGAGCCGATGTTTCGGCTGGTGGACAACATCGTCTACAACGACGGCGCCGGAGCGACTGAGCTGCAATACCGCAGCTTGCAGCACTCGTTGCATCTGGCGATCCGCGACAGCCAAACCGTCCGCGACGCCTTCCACCGCCACACCAACCCCGACATCGAGCAGCAGCAGCCGCAGCCCGTGCGTGGGCGCGGTGTGCAGCGGGGGCGGTGAGTCATGCACATCGAGCACGAGGAAGCGATGCGCGAAGCGTTCGCCGAGGTCGACCGGCTGTCGCGGTTGCGGGACCGGCCGGGCGCCGGTGAGTCGGAGATCCACAGCCTGTACGCCCAGCAAGAAGCTATCGACCAGGGGTGGCGCAACGGGCCGCATCCGGGGGAGTGGAAGTACCTGAAGGACGTCCACGACTTGTGGTCGCGCTCGCCCAATGCCGTGCGGCGGATGCTGTCGTTGCCGGGCGCGGATGCGCTGAACGGGGTGCAGCGGCGCAGTATCGAGCAGGCCCGCATCCTCACCGCCGCTCAGCGGCCCGAGATCGAGCGGGGGCGGTGACGATGACCGAACCGACATCGCCGCAGGGCCGTTCCTACGAGGTGGTCACCGCGGCGTTGATTCGCCGGGTGGGTCCGGCCAAGTGGCCGCGTGAGCCGCAGCAGTGGACGAACTACCTGTGCCCGGTGCACGAGGGTGACGGCCACCACCACAACCCCAGCCTGGGTGTGCGCTACGACCCGCGGCAGGGCAAAACGATGGTGCGCTGCTGGGCACGCTGCGACGACCAGGACGTGCTCGACCGCATCGGGTTGCGGGTGCGGGACCTGTGGGACCGGCTACCCGAGCGCACCAATCAGCAGGGTTCTGCTCGTCGGCCGTACACGGGCGGCGGGCGGCCCGCCCGCTCGGTTGCCGTCGCCTCGCCGGTCGAGAAAGCCATTCTCGCGGCTCGGTTCCCGTTGCCCGCGAAGCGGGATCTGGGTGCGCAGATCGGGGAGCCGGAGGCGGTGGACACCTACGTCTACCGGTGGCCGGGCGGTCGTGTCGAGGGCGCGGTGGTGCGGCTGCACACCCCGCACGAGCACGGCCACGCCAAGAGCTTCTACCAGCGGCGCTGGACCGGAACCGAGTGGATCAACACCGGGTTCGCTCCGCTGCCCTGGCAGCTCGCCGACGTGCGCGAAGCGCTCGACACCGGCCGCGAGTTGTACGTGTGCGAGGGCGAGAAGGACGTGCAGCGAGCCCGCCAGGCCGGGCAGCTCGCGACGTGCAACGCGATGGGCGCGGGGAAGTGGACCGACGACCACGCGCGCTGGCTGGGTGGCGCTGGCCGGGTGATCGTGGTCGCCGACCGCGACCGGCCCGGCTACCGCCACGCCGCCCAGGTCGCCGAATCCCTCGCCGACCGCGTCGGCGAAGTCCGGGTGTTGCAGGCCCGCGACGGCAAGGACCTCTGCGACCACCTCGACGCCGGACATGACCTCGACGAACTGGAACCGGTCGCCTACCTCGACCGGCCCCGATCCCCGCGCAGCATTCACGACCTGCACCCCACACCGACCAGCCGCGGCCGGCCCGACCGGACCCGCGCCCGCTGAACACCACAACAGGAAGGACCTCTATCCATCATGAGCAGCAACACCGTCGGACAGCGTTTCCGCCGCGCCGCACGCCCCGCGTCGGCGTTCACCAAGACCAGCAAGCCCGGCACCACCGTCTACGGCCGCATCGTCGCTGCCGTCGAGGAACCCAAGCTGAAGTTCGGTGGCGCGCCCGGTGAGGTCGAACTCGACGAGGACGGCCAGCCGGTCATGCAGACCGTCGTCACCCTCGACACCGGCGCCGGACCACGCAACCTGTACGTGTCCTGGCGCATGGAACAGGCCATCGGGCTGGCGCTGGAGAACGCAGGCAGCGAGGACTTCGAGATTGGTGCGACCCTGTCGGTCACCTACACCGGACCCGACCCCGAGTACTCGCGGGCGCGGCTGTTCACCGCCGTCTACACCCCGGCCGCCGCGAGCAAGGATGCGTGAGCCGTGACCGGACTCAGCTCCGGTGCGGACGTGGTGCGCAGCAGCGATCCTGCTGCGCACCACAGCGCACCAGACGATGCACAGGCCGGTGCACGGACCCGCGAGCAGGTGTCGGCGATCCGGTTCTTCTGGGGTGAATTGCTGTTGGTCGCGGCGATGTCGATCGCGGGCAACCTCGTTCACGCATGGATCAACGCACCGGACGGCAAGCAGCCGGTCGCGGCGTTCGTCGCCAGCTTCCCGCCCATCGCGTTGCTGGCAGCAACCCACGGCGTCGGGCTGCTCGTGCGCGCCCAGAACAAGGCCCGCCTGGCCTACTGGGCTGTTGTCGCACTTACCGCCGCTATCGCGGTCGGCGCGTTCCGGCTGTCGTTCGACGCCCTGCGGGAGCTGTCGATTCAGGTCGGGATGAGCGAACACCTGGCATGGCTGTTCCCGCTCATCATCGACGGCGCCATCGGACAGGCCACCGTCGCCCTGCTCGTGCTCGCACGCACCGACCACACCACCACCGAACCGGCGGTGCGCACCGAGCCGGAACCAGTGCAGCGGCCCGAGCCGGTACGCACCGTGTCGGTGCGCGAGGTTCACACCGAGACCCGGTCTACCTCGACCGAACTCACCGCGCATCGACCGTCCCCGGAGCTGCGCACCGCCGAACAGTCCGCGATCGAAGCCCCTACGCAGCACGCACCGGCGCCCGGTGCGGAGGTCGACCGGTGGGCGCGGGTCGCCGAGTTGCTGTGCAGCGCTGACCCGTCCGGGCGGCGTGACCCGGAGAAGGTGACCGAGATCCTGCGCCTGCGTCACGAACAGAACTGGTCGCACGCGCGCATCGCTGAGCACGTCAGCCTCAGCTCGTCCTCGGTGACCCGCACTCTCACCGCGGCCCAGGAACACATCCGGGAAGGAGCCCACCAGTGACGAGCGTGGTCAACGTCCGACTGTCCGGCGATGCGGCCGCCGTCGCCGCAGTGGCCGCGATGCTCACCGCCGCCGGATTCGACATCCGGCTCGTCGAACGTATCTACCCAAACCGCAACAGCTTCGGCGTTCGCGCATACGGTGAGATCGCCGTAGCCGACGCTATCCCGGTGTCTCGAGGGAGAGGGGAACCCTGACATGAAGATCATCCCAAAGCCGGTGACGTACGAGCCGCCAGAGCCGGACAGTTCACGGTTCACGCGCATCAGGTTCGCTGTGGCAGGTTTCGAACTCATCGACATCACGATCGAGTCCGGCGTACGTCCGGCGCTCAGCGCCCGGACTGCCAGCGCAACTGACGAAAACGATCAATAGACACGGCGGAGGTTGCCCACTTCAGCAGCCCCGGACTCGCTCGAATCGCACCCGAAACAGCCGAAGGCCCGTCAGCCCGCCTGACGGGCCTTCGGCTACGTCCGGAACACCGTACTTGCCGGGACAGTGCCGGGATATTGACGGGACTTTGACGGGACAGTGCCGGGACATATCAAGTCCCGGCACTGTCCCGGCACGCCCAGGCCAAACATGCGTTTGACCTGGGGTGTTTTGCGCCGCCTCCTGCCCTGCCCGGCCGACACTCTCTATGGCTTCGCTGTTCATAGAGAGTGTCGGCCGGGCAGGGCAGGAGACAACACAAAACACAAAGCAGAGAAGGACCAGAAGGAGGGGAGACCACAAGGGAAGGGAGGACCACAAAAGGCGGGTTGGGAGGGTGCTTACGTCAGGTGCGGAAGTTGCGTCTAGAGCTGCGCCACCAACGGTGGCGTGTTCGCGCGCAAGGGCGCGCTCAGTGCTGTAGGGGAGTCGGGAGCGCAGGCGGCGGTCGAGGGCACGGGCAGGTCGCGTGACGCGCGTGCAGCACATTGCCGTGCCGGGGATGGACCACAAGAGGAGGGTTCGGGGCGGACATCGCAACGGGTTGATTCGTTTGCATCGATCGTCGTCCGCGGCCGGGGTGCGCCAGCCACCTCCGGTCGGGATATGACCGAGTCTCATGAGGCCGACCTGGACCGGACTGTCGATGTCAACGATTCTCTTCAGACAGGTACATGTGTTGTTCCATCGCGCGGACCTGGACAGTCCCCGGAAGTCCTAGCTCGCACATCAGGACCAAGTTCAGCAGGTTCTGCGATCGATGAAATGTCATTGCCATCTCCATGATGTCTTTGCCAGACTTATCATCGAGCATATGAGCAAGCCCGTTTCTGATCTGGGTTTGCCTCCCCGCCCATTTCTTGATGTCCTTTATTATGCAGTTTACCGCTTCCTCGTTTGGCGTCTGCGCAAGGTGTTCGATCCGCATTTTATAAGTGGGCTCGTTACGCATGGCATTGTTCAAATGGTCCCGGTCCTCCTGGCTGTCGAGGCTGGCGAGGGCACGCTCCTTCAATTGTTCAAAGTCTGCGGGGAGCATTCTCAGCGAATCCGGATACAAGAAGCGGTGCATTCCTTCGAGTGCGACACCGGCAGTCAGTGCTCTTATTTGCAGGAAGCGTGGTGGGCCGTAGATAAGGCTGAGGAGTATGTCAGTGGCCGGTTTGATCTTCTTGCGCAGAGAAAGCCACGCGGGAATTATTTTCTCGAAGCTCATATCGGCGCAAGTGAACAAGAATTCATGTAAAGGGGTCAATGGGGTGTCGTCGATTTTTGGGCTCACCCGAGTCTGGCGGTATACTGCTGCCATAACAGTGCGTTCAACTGTGCGCGCCGAAACTGAGCCATTGGTAAATTCGGGGACCTCGAACCTGTCCTTTTTCTCCACTTCTAGTGAGTGGCTGAGCAGGGCGCACGGCTCCCCTGATGCGAACGTGAGCAAGTCTGTCATCGCAAGTGAGAGTCCATCGAAACCGTCCTGTGGCAGCGGATTTTTGGATCGAGCTTCGAGTACGACGTATGTCTCGGCTCGAACATCCGTTCCATCTCGCCGAGGGGCGAAGCCGAAGATTCCTGAATACATTGTTGCACTGATGGTAATGTCGTCGTAGTCGACACTGAGCGGGTCCGGAACTCTTATTTCGGCTTTGCGTAGTTTCCCTTCCGTGTCGAAACCATTCGAAAACTCTGTGACTCCAAGCCATCGTTGCAGATTCTCGATTCGAAACTTTGCGGCGATGAAGACTGGATCGTTAGGTTTGTTGAGGTGAATGCCCACTATGGCTCTGGCGGTCGAAAGTTGTTGCCAAGTGGGCGGGCCTTCAGGGCTGAATACTGGGTAGTTGGCGTCTTCTTCTGAGCAGTTCAACAGGGTTATGTCTTTCCCTGCCGATTCTCCATGAAGCATTGCAATGCAACGACGTTCACCGGAAGAGTCGAACGTGCCGGGGCCTGTTTGCCTCCAAACCATTAGTGGGAATCCGCCGAGAAGTTCTAAAGACGCCTCGCCATCTGTCGAGATCCTTAGCGTGCCCGAGAACTTCTCGGCAGGTGTCTCGGGTTTCCACCAGGTCCCGGTGTACGACTGCTCTGGCATCTTTTCAGTCCTGTCGTTTCGAATGGGTTCAGCGTTGAGACATCGCCGAGTTGCCAAGCGTTGTTACGCTTACGGGCTCAGCTGACTGTCGAATGTCTGTGGGCACATCCGATACTTGCAACTTGGGTATATCGATCTGTCGATGGTCGTACGATGTATGCCCCCCGTGAGTCCGACAGCGGCCGTGTCATTGCGCCCAACGAAGTCGGGGAGTTGCGGAGCGGGAGCGGCTGGCGAGTCGTCAGATCGAACACTCAAGTTCGGGACCTGCCGATGCCCGTGTGGCAGCCCGGCCGTCATGAGGCGCCTGTATCGGCGGTATCAGGAACTTGCTGCCCTGGTGGAGTCCTCGGCAGGGATGAGCAGCTGCAGCGCTGTCCAGGGAGCACAAGATCAACAGGTTATCGCTCGACACCAATGTATTTTGTCTACATGGTCACAGCTAACCCGTCTTTTCCCTGGTCAGGACACTGTTCGGAGTGTTTGATCTCATAATCCATTGGTCGCGGGTTCGAGCCCCGCCCGCCCCACCATGACAGCCTTACTCGAAACCCCGACACGAAAAACATCGGAAAGGGTGAGCGAGTCTGTCACGGTAGAAGACGAAGGAACCTCCACGTTGTGGGGGTTCTCTTCGTTTGTGCAAGAAATTGGGCTCCCAATGGCTGCTGGACGCTGCGCTCGTCCTTCTTGGTAGACCCGTACGGCGTCGTGTAGCTCGCCAAACAGTGGTTTCTTGTCGTCGTCGACGACCTCGATGTCGTCGACGTAGAAGGCCTCGTAGAAGGTCTGGTTGAGGTGACGGCGGATCTTGGGTTCAGCATCGCGATAGAGCGCGTACGGGTCGTCCAGGAGGGCCAGGGCGTCGCGAAGTACGGATGCGCCAACCGCGAGCTGTTCGCCCGTGTTGGCGAGCCCCGCTTCGATTCGTTTGCGTTCGAGCTTGATGGCACCGAGCTTGGCGCGGATCTTGGCTTGAGGAAGGGCAGCGTCGGCGGCCAGGTCGACCAAGTTGCTTTCCTGGGTTTCGAGCTGGTCGAGTCGGCGTTTAAGGCTGGCGTGTCGTTCGCGGACGTTGTCCTGTTCGTCGTCGATGCTCGCCTGAAGCTCGGCGCGGACCTCGCTGATGAAGTCTTCGGGAAGCTGTAGGAATCGGTAGCGCTCGACGATGGCGTGCTCGACGCGTTCAACCCGCAGGTACGGAAGATCGCATGACTTCTCCTGGCGAGCGCGACAGGCGAAATACTCATATTTCTGTTTGGTCTTGCCCGTGACTTCCATGTAGATCAAGCGGGCGACGCGCCCTTTGTCTCGACAGCGGGCGCAGAACAGCCCACCCTTTAGGTAGTGCTGGTGGACGCGGTCGCGTTGACCTGGAGCGCTGCGGGCATTGAGGACATCCTGAACCTGGTCGAACAGCTCCTGGCTGATCAGGGCCTCATGCCGGCCGGGGTATAGGTCGCCTTTGTATACGACGAATCCGGCGTAGTACGGGTCGCGCAAGATTCGGTGCCAAGTGCTGTCGCTGATCGGCTTCTCGACGGGAAAACGGCCGGAAGCGCGGGCAGTGAGGCCCATGTCGGCCATGGTGGCTTCGAGCCGGTCGATGCTGTACTCGCCAGTGGCGTACAGCTCCCATGCCTTCTTGACTAGGTCCGCCCGTTTGGGGTCGAGTGCTACGGCGTTGACCAGGCGGCCTTCGAACTCCATCCGTGTGTTGAGGTAGCCGATCCGGGTGCGCCCGATGGTGCCGCCTTTGGTGGCCTTGTTCTGCAGCTTGATGCGGATGTCTTCGCCGCTGAGGCGGTTCTGAACGTCGTTGAAGATGTCGGTGATGGCTTCCATCGCTTCGCCGAAGATACCTTCGCCGAAATCTTCGCGGGCGGAGACCAGTTTGACGCCGAGCTTGTCGAGGAGGCGTTTGGTGATGGCGGCGTCGATGTAGTTGCGGAAGGCTCGGGAGCGGGCGTAGACGATGACATACTTGATATCGGGGTGCTCACGCAGGTACGTGATCAGGTCCTGGAACTCTTGACGTTTGTCGATGGTCTGGGCGGAGATGCCGGGGTCGAAGAACTCCTTAACGATGCGTGCGCCAAGGTTGTCGGCCTTGCGATCAACGTGAATGCGTTGGGTGGCAACTGAGTTGCCGTCTGGGTCGATGTCGCGGGCGGTGTCGAGCTGCTTCTTGCTGGAGACGCGCAGATAGGAGACGGCGAGCTTCAAGGCGTCGTCAAGGTCGAAGTCAGTGTGGTCGATGGTGTTTGTCATACGGCGGGACCTCCTGCCATCAGGGCTGCGAGTGATTTCGGATCGCGTGGAGTGGACTGCTCCCCACCGGTCGAGATGACGTCGACGCCGAGTTTGCGAAGCCGCTGGTGCATCGACTGGGAAGCGACGTAATTGCGGGAAAACCGATGGGGGTCTGGGAAGATGGCGACCCGGATCTCCGGGTGCTGCTGCAGGTAGGTGAGCATGCGCCGCAGGGCAGGGCGTCTGCGCAGGCTGGTTGCCCCCGTGCCGATTTCAACGAATTCCTTGACGATGCCGAGCTTGTTCTCGGTGGCGAGCCGGTGTCCAGCTTCCCGTTGGACTTGGATCCGGATGGGTTCACCATCTGCCAGTAGGCCGTGGGCTTGGGCAGCGGTCGATAGGAACAGCACGGCCGGGGTGAAGTCGGTTAGTGCCCGCCTGCTCATGCGGAGCTCCCACGGGCAACCAACGGACGAGCGCCTGGCTCGATCGCAAGCTGCAGGTCGTGGAGACGTTCGCAGATGACGTCCTCGGTGACCCCGAAACGGTCGGCGAGGTCGCCAGCGTCAGTTGTGCCGGAGCTGACTGCCTCGATCAATGGATCGTCGGGCACGAGCAGGTAGCGGGCGAAGTAGCTTGCAGCGCAATGAGCTTCGCAGATGGCCGATCTTGTAGGACTGCCTTGGTACAACAGGTCGTTGTGACGGTAGTCGAGGACGTACTTGAATTCATGGGCGATGGCAAATAGTTGTTGCTTCCAATGGCTGTCTTGGTTGATCTGGATGACCCACTGTCGGGCGTGGGTATCCCAGAAGCTTGCACCGTGCAGCCGTTGTCCGACGACGTAGTCGACCCGGACCTTTGGCGTCCTTGCGATGGCGTTGATTGGGCCAGTGTTGCTCTGTGCTGCGTGCTGCAGGAGTAGGTCTGCTTGATTGCGAGCCACTCGGAGGCTGCGGTTGAAGGCGACCGGCTGGCGAGGTGTCATGCGGCGGAGCCGGGTAAGGTTGATCTTGGTGCGCGATGCGGCATAGGGGTGATGCGCGAGTGTGTTAGGTCGAAGTGCGGTGAATGGTGGTGAAAACATGTGAGGATCTCCTTTCGATCGTTTGGTGTGCTTGTCGTTTTAGGTTCCTTTCTTTTTCATGTTTGCGGATCAGAGTCTGGCCGGGGTTATTCGTGTGGTTGGTTCTGAGTCTGTTGTTTCTCCTTCCTAGTCAGTTGGCATTCTCGCATGGGTAATCTCAGCGGTGGGTGGCTGGGTCGTGGTCGCTGTACCTGAATTCATGCAAGCTATTTAGCGTGATGCCATGTCGTTTTGCAACGGCGTAGATCGCATCGAAGATTTCACTCGCGGCTTCGGATGCCACATCGTGGTACGTGATGCGGATCCGTGGCTTCCGCGGCAGGCTCTTCGCTCGGGGCATGCCTCCTGTCAGTGTGAATAGCTCATCGGCGGGCATGTCCAGAGCCTCGGCGATGGCGCGCAGGCAGTGCGGGGTTGGATGGGCGAAGACACCTTGCTCGATGCGGGTGACCGTTGACGGGCTGAGTCCGGCTCGAAGCGCAAGCGCGTGGCCGCTCAGCTGCAATTCCTGCCTCCGACTTTTGATAACCTCTGCGAGTTTTCCGGGCTCGCGCGTACGTGATGTAGCCATTCGCGTTTTCTCCATTATATTTTCCAAATTAAAGAATACCTCGGTTTTTGCGCAAAAACAATTGCTTTCGGTAATTTGTGGCGAATAAAAGCTGTCTTTGTCGAGGCTATTTATTTACTACGCTCTCTCGTCGAACACCCACACCCCGCCGCCCTCAGCTGGAATGGCGACAAGGTCACCTTCGCGCAGCATCTCTTGCCCGATCGCGGCATAGTCGACGTAAACGAACTCCTCCAGAGCTGTCGGCACCGCGCGCTTGAGCATCTCGTCGATGCGCAGCGGCTCTAACAGCTGGCGCACGTAGGCAGCCATGTTTTCGTGGTGCCCCTTGTAAGCAGTGGCGAAGTGGTCGAATAGGAGTGGATCGTCATCGTGAGCATCGGCCCATGCTGCGTAGGCAGGGCCGTATTTGGCTATGCCCCGGGCGATCTGGCTGAGCAGCTCGATGCTATCGACGCCTTCGAGGCCGATCGCGCCAGTCGTGACATCGAAGGCACCGAAGTCGCGGTAGTCCCATATGTAGAGACGTTCGCCGTCGGAGGTCTCGTCTTCTAGGATGCCGTACATCTCGGCGTAGATGTCTCGAGGGTCGCGGGCCATGTCCAGCCACGTCCCGGTCGTCAGCTCGGCGCGCAGGGGCAGCCCCTTGGTGATGTAAATGCGGGGATGCGGCCGGGGTTCTCCTTCGCGGTCAGCTGCGCGTTCGTCTGCTGCTGGTTGGTGTTCCTGACCATCTTCTGCAGCTGGAATGTGCTGCGGGTACTTCTCATTCATGCTCACCTCCTTTGCGTTATGTTTGAGTGTTGGCCGGTCGGACAGCGGAAAGGGTGTGCATTCCCTCGATCCGCCGTCCGCCGGCCTCTTACACCGGGCGCCCTGAGCGGGGCTCAGCTGTCCGCCTGCACGCCTTCGGCCTGCTGCCCAGCACGGCGGCCCCGGCTGCGGCGACCCCCTTGCGACGGTTCCCCTGCCGAAGTTACGGCCTCGTCAGCCGGTTCGGACTCGGCATCCGCCATCGTGATGGTGGCGCTGTCGTCCTGGTCATCCGGCGGCGGTGGCGGGGCTACGGTGAACAGGTTGTCGATGGCTGCCTGCCGGGTGCGTGCCTCTTCTTCAATGGCGGCGCGAGCGGCGTTGGCCCTGGCCATCAGGTCAGGATCGTTCTTCGCAGCCTCGATCCAGGCGTCCACGGCGGCGAAGCATTCAGCCTTCAGGCTGCGCTTTCGCAGGTCGGCAATCCAGGTCAGCTGGGTATGCCGGGCGGTGTCGATTCGGATAGCCAGGGTGACTTCCTTGTTCGACGGTTCGGACATCGCTCCTCCTCGGTGCGAGCGGCCGGTAAGCGCTCATTGCGTTTACGGGTACGGCCGCATGGCACCGACGAGGGCATCCCGCTATCCGGTAAGGCCGGGTGGTGCGGCGTGCGGGTCGTCAGTCGCCTTGTCAGAGTGCTTGCGGTCGGACGGCACCGGGTAGCCGGGCAGCACGATGTCCGCGTCGATTTCATTTCCCCACACGTCCCAGCCGGGTTGCCGCCGCCGGGCGAACAGCTCCAAGTACGGACCGCGACTAACCCGTTCGATGATCGCGTACTGTTCTTCCGGCTTGTGGCTGTGCTCCTGGACGGGGGCGATGAACCACGTCGGCTGCGCCCGGAAGTTGACCGGAGCCTTGCCGCGGGTACCGAACAAAACGTGTTCGGTCATGTTGCGCAGGTACTGGCCGAGTTGCAGGCGCGGTTTCACCCAGGTCAGCGGCGAGCGGTAGGTGAAGCCCCAGGCGGTCATAATGTCGTAGCCCGCCCGCCACGATCCGTTCGTGACCCACAACCAAAGGTGCGCGTCGTCTTCCGCGAGGCTGCTCACGGGCATGTTCGCGATCTGCTCGACGGTCATGAGCGGGTAGTGTTGGATCGCTCCGCGTCCACCAGCCTGGGAAATGTCCCACGGTGGATCGGCAAGGATCGTGCGGTAGCGCTTCTGGGGCGCCTCTATGGTGTGAATGATGTTGTCTTCGTTCATACTTCGCCTCCTTTCTGCAGTACGGAGATCAGCTGATCGGGTGCGATCACCCGGAATAGGTGGACGGGCAATCTCCGGTCCCCGTCGATCGCGTCGCGCAGAGCGGCGCATCGCCGTTCGGCCTTAGCCTCGGTGTCGGCAGACATGCTCCAGACGACGAACGGGAACGCACCGCCGCTTTGCTCCTGCTCGGTGCCGCATCGGCGATACGCTTCGTATTCGCGGCATTTCTTGAGCAGCGTCGGAATGCTCTCGGTGCCCTTGTCAATCTCGATGAACGCCGCATCGACGTACTCGCTGCCGGGCGGACACGCTGTTTCGGCGTAGAGGTCCGGCTTCAGGGTCAGCCGCGTTCCACCAACGCCGACGTAGTCGCGCCAGGCTGTAGGCTCGGTCTCACACCTCACCAGCTCCAGCTGGCCCTGCCGGTTGGCCTTCACCAGCGCCACATGCGCCTCGGCAATGCCGAGCTGATGGTCCAGGAACCGCTGGGTCGGCTGTTCAAAGCGCCGCCGGGGTCCCCGGCCCGCTTCCAGCCGCAAGAGCCGGTCTCCCACGACGTCCACGTAATGGACGAGGCCGCTACTACCCGATCGCATGCCGCCGATCCGTTGTGTCAGGCTCGCCAGCACCCGATAGCGCCGCAGCCGGGCGAGTACCCGCTGCGTCGTCCGTAGGCCGCTAGCGGGCGGCAGGTCGCCGAAGTGGAGCGCCTGAATCTGCGGCACGGCCAAATAGCGATGTTCGGCCACCGAACGCAGGATCGACCAGTCACGGTCACTGAGCTGACTTGCCAGCGACGTGATATCGCGGACGGGGCCGGTGGTGCGTGAGCGGCGGCGGTGTGTGGTGCCCGTATGGGCACCATCATTCGGCTCCCGCAAGGAGCCATTGACCGACGTAGAGGGGGATGTTGTGGTTGATGCGGCACGAATAACGGGACGAATACCGCTACCAGATGTAGTTTCTACGTCGCTTCCGCTCCGGCTGCCTGAATTTTCCGTCGTCATACCGACCTCCTCCGACGCCGAGGCGCACCGTCCGCGTCGCCGCTCACCTGGTCGAGCAGCTCGGCGAATCCGGCTTCGATCTCATCGAGGGGTTGGCCGTAGCGTTCGCGGCTCAGGCGCCGGATCTCGTTCGGATCGCTGGTTTCCGGGGGCGGCGGCAAAGTGATGCCGGAGGCCCAGGGCTGGACCGTGTTGTCGCGCATTAGGTTCACGTAGACGTGGTGGGCGGGTAGCGCCCCGAAGTCCTCCTGGACAAGCACGGATTGCCCGGTCGCCATGTCCTTGGCATCACCTGCCTGGAGCTGGAACGTAATCCGGCTCCTTGCGTTGTTCCGGAAGGCATCGAGCATCGCGGGCGGCAGCTGCTTCTGGTACTGATGTGCCAAGTGGAACCCCGCGCGGAGGGAACGCGCCGTCGCCAGTGCGTCACCAAGGTCGGTCGGCAGGCGCAAGTAGTCCTGCACCTCGTCGATGTAGACCATGACCGGTGTACGGGTGTCCTCCGGTGTCCCGGCCCGCTCCCGGATCGCCTGCCAGAGTTCGGCGAGGATGATCGCCCCCAGCAGCTGCGCCGCCTCCGGCCCGATGACGCCCTTCTGGAGCGGCACCAGTAGCACCTTGTTTTCGCGCAGCACCTGCCGGATGTTGAACTTCGGCTTGCGCTGCGCCAGAACAGCTCTCAGCTGCTTGGTCAGCAAGGGGCGCAGCTTGTTACTGAGCGGCGCGATCTTCGTATCCACCGCTTCCGGTGACAGCGAGTCGAACCAGGCCCAGAACGGTCCAGCCGCAAACGGATCGTCACGGATGACCTGCTGTGTCAAGGAACGTCGGAACCCCGGATTGGTCAACAGCAAGGGCAGCATGGTCAGGCTGGCGTCGTCACGTTTGGCCAGCACCTCCAGCGAATTTCGCAGAATGTCGGCCGACCGCGGGCCGAGGTCGCCGTGGATGGCGTGGATGGTGCCGAACAACGAATCCGCGATCACCTCCGGCGTGCGCCCCTCGCTGTGCGCCAACGGATTGATCCCCACCGGCACCTCATCGAGCGGATCGAGCAGCACGATGTCGCCGGCCCGTTCCACTGGGATGCGAGCCAGGATGTCGGCCACCAAGTCCTTCGGCTCGATGACCACCACCGGGCGCCCGGCTTCGAGGTCTTGGACGATCAGGTTGAGCAGCAGCGTCGATTTTCCAGTGCCATTCGGCCCGAGTATCCAAGAATGTCTGGTGGCGTCGAGCACGTTGTAGCCGACCGTGCCGGAGATGCCGGGCGCGTTGGCTCTAGCGATCACCCGCTCACCGGACAGCAGCGCCGGTGTCGGCCGCACCGGCTTCGGATGCAGCGGCGGCTGGCCCGGAAACCGTTCGTCGTGGTCGCTGACCGGCCAGGCCAGCAGGTGGCTCAGTTCGGGCACGCTGAGGAGTTGTGCGGGCGCGAGAACCGACCAGGTTGCCTTCGGCTGATTGATCTTCCCGGCCTTCTCCTCGGCCAGCTTGAAATGCACTCCGGCGGTCTCCACCGTCCCGATCGCTGCGGCCAACCCGAGCAACAAGGATTTCCGTCGCTCCGCGGTGCCGGCCTCGACGCCGATCCGGATCACGGTCGCGAAGCCGTGCTGGCCGAGCTTGCGGGCAATGGCCTGGCGGGCGTTCGGCCGCTTGTCCGGCAGCAGCCCGTTCCAGACCCTCGACGCCACGGACTGGTGCCCGCCGTCCGCTCCGGTGACCGGCGGCAGCATCGGCTGACGCCGCGGCCCGAGGACGACCTGGACGACCAAACGCTCCCCGTGGTTCACCGCCGTGAGGGCGCTCAGGATGGACCGGCTAGAGGCCACCCGGTCGACCGGCTCGAGTGGCCAGTCCGTGGTGGTCAACTTCAGTCGGCGGGCGGTGATGATCTCGCCACGCTCGTCGGCGTCGAATGGTGTCACCACTGCGCCGGACACCAGTTGCTCGACCGCCCGGCGGACACTTTGGGCGTGCCGAAGTTGGCTGCCGACAAGGTATTCGACGCCCTCGGCAGTGGAGTGGGCTTCTAAGATCAACTGCGGAGCGTGCTTTTGGGCCGCCCAGTGGCGAAGCAGACTCGTCGCAGCAGACTCACGGAACGGACTGGGCCAGAACAGAAGTTGCCAGGCCAGCGAGTCGGCGGTGGGGTCGGGTGCGGGCCTACTGATTGTCACGGTCAGCCTCCTTTCCGTCAGAGTCGTCTGTTGCACCGGAAGAGGAGGTGCGCTCTGCGCCTTCGCCTGCGCTGGCCTTGGCCTGCACCTCAATGCCCATGCTGATCATGGCGCGGCTGAGTTTGCGCAGGTCGGGCCGCTGACGGTGCACTGCATCGACGACAATGCGCTTCTCGGGCTTGAAGCCCCGGCTACGCTCCCGGTCCTTGCGTCGATAGTTGGGTCTTCCTGTTTTAGACATAGCTCTCCTCCTCAATGAATTACGATTGATATCTACAAATTTGGCAGCTCGGCCAATTTGAGCTACTGGCTATTGCTTTTGCGCAACAGCACTGCCCCTAATATGTTTTGCCTTTGCGCAAAACTCAACGGTTGTTGCAAAAACCACTACACCGAGGCGAACACCACTGTAAGAGGTCAGGTTCGCGACTATGATCCGCGAAGCCCGTCACCATCTGGTACGCACTTTTCGGTAGATGACGATGCCGCCAGCAACGAGGGCAACCAAGCCGATCAAGCCGATGACGACGGCCAGTGTCGGCCAGATGGATTCGATGACACCGACCGCGCAGTACATGGCAATCGCTCCGACAAAGATGCTGACACACCCACGTTTGAACTTCTCAACCACGTTCAGGTCGTCGCTCATCGTCACCACTCCCCGGCCAGTTCATCCTCGTCGTCGACCTGCGCGTGCAACGTGACGTCGTCGCGGGAAGGCAAAGCAGTCGTGGCTTCCTCGGGGCTGGCATCGGAGGTCGCGTCCTCCGGGGCCATCTGCTTGAGCAGGTCATCGAGGAGCGATGTATCGACCGTGACGTCGGGCAGCAACAGCCCACGCATCGGCTGGTTCTGCTGATCGCTCAGTTCGGTTTCGGCACCGCAGCCCTGGTGATACGAGCGGGCCAGCAAACGCACCTGATCCGCGCCTTTGATCGCTTCGCCCATCTTGGCGAGCGTGGTGGCGTGTACCTGTTCGCCCTTGACGCGCAGCACAGTCAGTTCCGGAGTCAGGTGGTCGATCCAGTGTTGCAACGTGACGCGCTGCGCCTCGATCGGTTCCAGTTGCGATGCCAGGCGGTCGATCTCGTCGGTCTGGAGCGACCCGTCGCGGTAGTGCACTGAGAAGACCACCACGTTCACCGTGATGACGATGACTGCGAAGAACGCGCCTAAGATCACCGCACTGGTGATGCCGTTGCCTGCAGCCAAGCTGTCGTACACGATCCGATACGCCATAACGATGCTTGCTCCGACGGCTACGGTCACCGCGAGGCCGATATACACCAGCGGGATAACGCGGGCCTTGCCCTTGGGCAGGCGGATGTGACCGTGTTCGTCCTTGTAGCCCTTGAGGTCTTGACCGAGGAAGTGCAACCCGATGGCCACGGCCGCCGTGCCGAGGATGGCGAAGACGATCGAGGTCAGCAGCGGCACGATGCTTTCGCCCAGCGCCGCCCCATCACCGGCCGCAATTCCAGCAAGATCGACGTTGAACACCTGGGTTACGAAATACAGCAGCGCTACGAAATCCAGCTGCGTTGCGGCGGTGCTGATCCGTCGCAGTCCGACAGGTACCCGCCGATGCTTCACGCTGCCCGCGTCTTGGTCCTTCTGTACTGACGCCGCGACGGTCTGCATTCGCTCGGTCACCTTCTTCGCGGTGACGACATCGCTGTTCATCGCGGTCACGGGCTGCTCGTCGAGCCGCCCGAGTTCGGCCCGTGCTTTGGCGATTTCGGCCTCGGCACGCTTGTACTGGTCGACCAGCTTGCCCAACTGTTCGGCACCCCGATTACGGATCTCGCCGGCTCCGGCCATGCCCTTGCTGAGCACCAGGGCTTCCAGGTTGCTGAGCTTGTCGGCGGGTCGTTTCGCGCCGATGCGCCACTGTTCGGACACCAACGCCAGCACCATCACCACCCAAGCCGACGGAATCGGGCCGCGTCCGAGCAGCGATGTGGCGATTTCTCGCTTCGGCACCGGCTGCGGTTCGTATGGCGTTGGGGTCATACCGACTGATTCGGTCGGTCTGCGCAACGTGAGGGTTCGGGGTCGATGCGGGGTGCGGCGGCTGTTGGGTCGGGTGGCTGGAGTGATGGTCATAGTGGGATCTCCAATCGGATAGTGGAACGGCTGAGTGGACTTAGGAGTCGGTATCAACGGCCTGTCCGGTGAAAGGTGATTTCGACGCGCCGGTTCTGCTGGGCCTTGACTTCGTCGAACTGGCCGTTGGTGAAGTTCGGCACGACCGGCTCGCGAGCGTCGCGTCCAGTGATGGCACCGAGCAGCTCACGCCGCAGGCCGAGGGTGAGCAGCCGATCCGCCACCGCACGGGCGCGGCGAGCGGCCAAGTTCCGGTGATCGTCACCGTCGCCGGTATCGGCGATGTGCCCGGTGATATCGACAGATTGGATATCGCAGCGGGATATGACCTCCACGAACGGCCGGAGGGCATCGTCAGCGGTAGCCGGCAGGGTCGCGCTCTCCGGGGCGAAGTGCAGCACGGAATCCGACGACAGGTTCAGCCAGACCGGGCAACCGCCCTCGGTGATCGCATCGGGCACAGGCACGACAGGTACCGGCATGGTGGCCGCGGGCGCCGCCGCGGTCGGCGCATCACGGGCGACGACGCAACTCGCCGCTCTAGCGCGCCCGCAGATGCCGACCCAAACCTGTTCAATGAAAGTGCGCGCGAACGGCGGCAAGCTCAGCTGCGACCCAGCTGCGATACCCAAGCCGTGAAAAGTCACATGACGTCCCGACAGGTTGGGCAACTGTCCCTGTCGGACGATACTGTCGATCACGCTCGCGGCGCTGGCATTCCAGCCGATCATCCGAAAGTCCATCGGGGCCTCTGTGCTGATGCCGGACGACAAGACATGAATGTCGGTGTCCGGGACCTGCGCGGCGCGGTCAAGTAGCGGCAAGACGGAGAGGCCCGGTGCGGTGGCGGTGGTTTCGGCCAGCGTGACGCCGAGTTTTTCGATAGCTTCGCGGATTTGGTGGTCGGCGTCGGCCGTGGCGTGTTGAACCTGACCGTTCGGGCGAAGTGACGTCAAGTCGATCGCGCCAGCCTCGCCGCTGAGCGTAGTGACGATTCGGACCAGTGCGCCGCCTCGGCGTTTGGACCGCTTCGCCATGTTGGTCAGTTCGTCCACCACTGAATCCGGCAGCGCAGGGCCCGGTTCGGCACTGGTGGCGGTGGCGACGAGAGTGATTGCGGCGGCCGCGGGTGTGGGTGTGCAGCCGGTTAGTACACCGATCGCGAGGATGGCGATGGCCAGGGCGAAGACGATGTACCGGACACGCGCCTTGACGAGTAGACGGCCGATGATGCGCTGGGTGTTCTTCCGTGGCATAGGCGGGGTTCCTTTCGGATCTGAGCTGAGTGGATATCCAAGGCACGGGGCTGGATGAACCAGCCCCGCAGCCGAGGTGTTCGAGGATTAGCGGCGGCCTCCCTTCCGGTTCCGCTTGTTCCGAGAATCCGGGCTGAAGCGCTTGGCGAGCTTCATGTGGATCTGGAAGGCGACATCCGGGAAGACGATCACGTAGGTGAGCATCAGGAATGCCCACACGGTCAGCGCCGTAAGCAAGTAGTCCTCCTATCACTGATGGCTATTCCGGGCGGATGAGCCGATTTGAGAATGTCAGCGACAGTGGTGGAAAGAAATAGTTCCCGTCCCTGTTCCCGGCCTGGTTCTTGGACAAATTTCAGTTCAAGAACCAGGCCGGGAACAGGGACGGGAACTCTTGCATTTTCGATCACTATTGACAATTTAAAGTAAATATGATTAATTAGGACTAATAACTAAATAAGGATCATTGAATAAATGGGTGAACATCGAAAACCCGAGCCGCAGTACGATCTAGGCGGATATCGACCAGAACATCTCAGCTCAGTGGTGCCAATACTGAATCTTGAGAATCGATCCATAGAGGATATTGTCGACATGTTGGCGCAGGTGCGCGCACAAAGCCTTGAGGAACGCAGCGGGATGGAGCAGTCCCGCCAAAACTCTCAACTCAACTGGGAACTCGACCTGCTCCCTGGTCAATCACCTGAGCACGCCAGCGCCGTCATCGCAGCACTAATGGAAAGCGAAGACCCGTTTGAGCGTGTGAATGCAGTACCTATCGTGGTGCGGCTCTTAAGTCACGACTTCGAGAATGCGATGGGATTCGTGCGAAAACTAATCGTCGATGACAGCGAGGAAGTATTTGATTGGGTAGCGGAATTGACATCGGAGGCTATCGCTGAAGGAATCATTGATGCTGCAGACGCGGCGCAGATAGTGCAAGTCCTAGCAAAATCGCTCCGTGTTGCAGACAGACATGAACCCCGGGAGCTGGGGAATACGGCGGGACGCCGATCACTTGGAGGCGTAGCTACTCGCTACACCATGAGTACAGACAGCTCTTCTGTCACCATTGAGAGCGGTCAGATGCAGATCAACTTTATCGGACGAGAATGATACCGACAGACTAGATTAAACTGGTCGGTCGTATAGTTTAGTGAACAGTTGCCGTACTAGTGCTGTACTCATGCGCAGAGCGTGCAATACTCACGGCATGCCCTCGTTGACCGTGGTGACCTCGGACCACGCAGCGCTGATGGAAGAGTTGGAAGCCCTCCGGCAGCGCAGCGTCCCAAAAGCCTTCAAAAAGCACGAAGGCAAAGACCCAGTCAAGCTCGACGTGCTGTCGCGCATCGTTGAGAAACTACGGCCCGACCTGCTGCAAGACGTTGATGGTCGTGTTGTAGCCACGACAGAGGTTCTTCTATCTGCGATAGAAAAACTTCCGGAGATTCCCCTACCTCGTGCTGTCGGTAGCGAGGAAGTGACGTGGCGATACGCCGCGAAATTTTTGTTTCAGGTGCCGCCTCTGCCTTTCGAAGTCCTCAGCACCATAGAACAAAAATATCCAAAAGAACCTCCACAAACCTCCGCCAAGATCGCCTGGTATATACAGGATCTGGCTGGTCTCCCTTTTGGCCCCAAGCCAAGGAAGGAGATCAACAATCTAATCCGTTCTGAATTAGCGAAGATTTTACTATCGGAGGTCAATATGGCTGCACCGCTCGAAAACCCCGAAAGTGTACCTGAAACTGACCAAGCGGATGCAATGGAATCGCCTCGGCTGAATGATGAGACTCGTCGGAGTGGTAAGAAAAAGAAGAGGGCAAGCCGTCACAACGATGCCACAGTAGACTTTCGGCATTCGAAGGGTGTATATCATGGGCCGGGTGGAATTCAGATAAATTACAACTTCTAGCCCGTGCGAACCCAGTTAGGAGAAGCGCGCGACAGGATGCGGTCGAGAGGATTGCAGTAGTGGCTAGACCGACTAAGCGGAGAACAAACTCGCGGACGAAAATTGAGGTTGACGCTCAACGCTCCAGCGGTATTTATCACGGAGACAACGGTATTCTGATAAATATAAACCACCTACCTCCTGTAGTCGTCAACAAGAAATGGATGCTGGCCGGGGGTGTGATTGCACTTGTCATCGCGTCCGTCACCATCCTGATAGTACGGAGTGGGAGCAACACTGACAGTCGAGCAATACCGACTGCAACAGCCGCGTCGAGATCTACGACAACGGCGGCATCGACGCCGCAGAAAATTCCTGTCAGCTGGGGTCCAAACAGGGCGATGTATTCGACTAAGGAGCCGTCGCCAACTGCCGTCTTCAATAGTTATACCGATATTGGCGAGCCCTTCCCCGACGAGCGCGAATTCGTAGAATGCGGCGTCGCGGCACCTGTCATGACTTATCAGAAGCAGCTGTCGGTATATCAAAACTCGGCAATATCTGTCAGCATATGGGGGCGGAATTCAACCAAAAATCCTTCTCAGTCAATTTCAGGAGCGTGGATGGAATTAATTTTTCCGTCCGACCCTGCTTTAGACCCATTTATTACAGTCGCACTTCATGGTCGTAACGTAGCTACAGTTTGGGCCAGTTGTCACATTTTGACCCACAATAAAGTTGTCATGATCCAGTATGTGCCAGGATACGCTTCAATATCGCAGTGGAGGGCCGATCAGCAGCTTGTCGAGAAGGCATCCTTGCGGGACGGCATAGTTCGCAATCGAGAACTACTGCCTGGAATTGGCGGCGATCGTGATGGAATTGTCCCGAGTGACTGCTCATTTTCAATAAGTATTGCATTTCAGGTTATGTTCCTATAACAGGCAATCGGACTGCACAATCAAGCGTGGTCGTTCTACTCCCATAGCCCCATGGCCAACGACGACAAGCCTGGATGCACCTCGCTATCAACCGAGACATAGCAATTCGACTGCTGCTTGCAAATGCACCCAACAATCATCCGGTCGGTGCATCCGGTGGCTCTCACGCAGCTGTCGTGCGCGGATAACCGTCAGCTCCAGCAAGTATGCATCACACATCACTTCCGCCAACGGCCCATCTGCATGGACGTAGGTACGTCCGATCGGCTTCCGGTCACGCTCGGGTGTCAACTGCGATCATCCTTCGGTTCACGGTCGTCGCCTCCACGGCACTCGGCTGAAGCTCGGAAGTGGATAGGTTTCCGGGAGTAGCTGTCTCGGCCGCCTTTCGGTCAGTCCCACAGCACAGCGCACGGCAAGGGCGGCAGATCGGCGCGGATGTCGTCATCCACGGTGACGATCAATTCCGGAAAACCCTGCGCCAGCTGGTCGGCGACGTTTTGAGCCTGCTCAGCGCTGGCGATGTAATCGAGGTTCAGGGCACCGAACTCGATGTGGATGTGGCGGAACCGGCGTAACAGACGAGGCGGTGTCATCCCATCTCGCACACCAGGTTGCCTATGCCTTCTGCCTTCGATCGGATTGCTATCCGGGATGGCAGTCACGCCGGGTCACCGCGGCTTACTCGTCGACAAGACCATTCGTCCGCCTTTGACCAGCGCATCGAGAGCGGCGGCCTTGCGCGGGCAGCGGTTCGCCCGACAAGCCACATGGAACTGCATCACCGAATGCGCCTGTTCGATCGTGAACGGCACCCCTGGCGGTTGGTGGGCTTCTTCCTGGGTCATGGCGATGAGTCGGTACATAGCAAGCGAATGCGTGGTGACCATTGGATCGAAACCTCCGGGCAAAATGGGGAGAACGGGCGGTACCCGGCACCGGGGGCTTTCGCCACCGGCCTGCCACTCTGGTGGGCCAGTGCGCCGCGTGAGGGGGTACGGCGTCGGCCCGGTACCGGGTACCGCCTTTGACTTTGGCGCACAGGCGGTTTCGGGCGGTACGGCGCGGTGGTGGGGTAGTGTGGGCGCAGCGTAGGTATTTGCCCAGGTCAGGCCCAAAAACATAGGCAAAGGCGATGGTACGAGCGCGACAGTGGACCGGCTTCGAAGCCGCCGCACTTCAAGAAGCTATGCGCAAGTCGATTCGTGAGTTCGCCGCTCTACTGGGGGTAGAGACGACCACGATCACGAACTGGCGCAGCGGGCTCAGCGCAGTCACGCCACGCTCCGGTACCCAGGCCATCCTGGATACGACCTACCAACAGCGGGCGACACCGGAGGACCGCGCCCGCTTCGAGCAGATCGTGGCCGAGGGGGAGTCGGTGTGGCGGGAGCGGCACGATCGCGGTCGCCGTCCGGCCACCAGCCGCGCCGTTCATCCGTCCTATGATGAGGAGGCATGGGCCCCGGACCACCAGGTGGATGATGTGCGTCGCGCTGACTTTCTTCGCGGTTTGTTAGCTGTATCCGCCACAGCTGTAACCGACGATGTGGTGGCGGCGGCTACCCACCCGATCGACCGCGCTCCGGTCCGCGTGGGCATGGACCACGTCAACCGCGTCCGTGACTGGGCCTCCTTGTTCCGTGCAGCGGATGACGCGGGCCTGCACATCGGGGACGGCATGGTCGCGCAGCTCCGAGTGGCAGTGGACTACCTGCGGGCGGATATGTCGGAACCAGTGCGGCACGCCATGCACGCGGTAGTCGGGACGCTCTTCCGAGTCGTCGGGTGGGCACAGTACGACCGCGGCAACCATGAGGCAGCCCGGACGAGCTTTCGCGCAGGGTGGCACTGCGCCGAGCAAGCCGACGAGTGGTGGCTACGAGCGGCCGTCCTGACGTGCCTGGCCCGTCAGGACATCTACCTCGGGAGTGCCGACAGTGCGCTGACATTGCTGGGACTGGCCTCGGTTCGGTCCGACCGGCTGTCGCTGCTGCGCCGCGCCGACATCGCGGCAGTGCAGGCACGAGCGTTCGGCACCCTCGGCAACGCGGTCGAGTGTATGCGGGCGGTCGACCAGGCCGAGCAGTTCTTCGCCGAAGCGCGGAGCCAAGACCATCCGGATACCGACCACGAGGGCTTCAAGTCCTACTACACCGAGTCGCTGCTTCGGGGGGACACGGCGCAGGGGCTGTTCGACCTGGCGTATCACCAGAAGGCCGAAGTACCAAGCACCACTGCTAGGCTCCGGACCGCGCTGAATCTGTCCGATGAACACGCCCGGTCGCGTCAGCTCAGCCTGATCCGGTTGGCCGCTCTTGAGTTGCGCCACGGGGATAGCGATGAAGGATTGGCGCTCGGATTTCAGGCGGTCGAAAGCGCCGGCGGCACCAGCTCGGCGCGCGTCCTGGATGGACTGAGGCTGATGTACCAGGCGGCCAGCGCGGACCGCCTGACATCTTCCGCTGGCGCCCAGCAACTCCGGCGCGGGATCGCCGATCTGCTCCACGCCTCGTAATCTCAGGAACCTACCGACAGGAGCTGCAGTGATCATCGCTTTCTCAGTCACGCCGATGGGTACCGGCGAGAGCGTCGGCGAAGGAGTTGCCGAGGCTGTGCGCGTGATTCGAGCGAGCGGACTGCCGAACGAAACCAACGCCCTGTTCACCACGATCGAGGGGGAATGGGATGAAGTCATGGCGGTGATCAAGCAGGCGATCGACGCGGTCATGGCTGTCGCACCTCGATGCAGCATCGTGCTCAAGGGTGACATCCGTCCGGGTGTCACCGATGCGATGACCGGCAAGGTGGCATCGGTCGAGCGGCACTTGGCGGCGAAACCGGGATCCTCCGAGGCGCAATCGAACGGCCGCTAAGAGAGCTGTTGCGAAAGCTAACTTCGACTGTCCGAAGTCTGTTAAGGAGTTGCTCCTGGGTCAACCCGCAGCTACGACGGGCCCCGCACGACTAAATGCGCGTTCTCAGACGGCTACACCCAAGGTCGCGGATAACGCGAGTCGTCAATCAGTAAGTGTCTACACGTTCTTTGGGTCGAGGGTGGGGCGGGCTATTAGCATGAAGAACTTCTTTGCTTTCGCGCGCGGGTGTTATTGATCAGGTGCTTCCTTGCCATCCTGGCATTGAAGGCGTCACTGATCAGGTTGCGCATGGTGGCGGTACCCGCCGGATAGGTGTTGTAGCGCGCGTACCCGATGTCGTTCCCGTTGGCATCCCGCTCGACGTTGTCGTTGACGCGAGCTGGCAGCTTGCCGCCGTTGACGGCGGCGCTGGGCAATTGGATCGCGAGGAGGCCATTCACCTTGCTGTACTTGCTATCCCGGAGCGACGAGTATACTTCCCAGTCCACGTAGCGACGCGCCCAGGTACACTTGCCGATGAGGACGATCGTGACCGTTGAATCGCCGAGGTAGTCCTGACGGATGCGACTCATGATGTAGTCGGTATCTTCGCTATCAATGAAGTCATCCTCGTCGGTGACGCCGATGGTCTTGGCAATGAACTCGGAGCCAAAGGCATCGAGGAACTCCGCAACTTCCTCGGAGTCTTCTGCGTGGTAGGAGATGAAGCACTTGTGCCGTGTGGGGTCGACCTTGCGTGCTGCTGCCCGCTGGGCAACAGCCAGCAGTTGCCGCTGACTGTAATGACTCACCTGAATCTCCTTGGTCTCATCGTAGTGTCGCTGACGGAGTGTAGACGGCACGTCTGACACTTCTGAGGGATGATGGTGCAATGGCCACTGTCCCAACGGTTCCTGACTCATCCATGCCGCAGCTGTTCCAAGCTGCTGACGCCGCCTCACTCGATGGGCAACGCTCATACGTGGGAGGGATTCGGCGCAGGCTGCTATTTCTGATTGTTGCTGCAATCAGTGGAATCGTGACTTGGCGCGTGGGTGGTGGGCGACTCGATGTCCTCGGGCTCGTTGGGATGCTGGCATTCGTCGCGTCGATCTTGGAGGAGTCTTCCCTGTGGCGGCGCCGACCGGATAAGGCGTGGTATGACGGCCGCGCTGTCGCCGAGTCGGCGAAAACGCTTGCCTGGAAATACGCCGTCGGTGGCCTCCCGTTCCCTGTCAGCATGGTGGCTGACGAGGCGACGCGTGGGCTGGTGGCAAAACTAGGAGAACTCAACAATCAGTTTTCTGATCTTGAGCTTGAGCCGGTCGCTGCCCCCCAAGTCTCCGATTGGATGATGGAACTGCGCGCTAAGCCATTAGATGAACGCAGAAAGATCTACATCGAAGCTCGGCTCCGTGCGCAGCAGAGCTGGTATGCTGCTAAAGCTAAATATAACAAGCGTCGCTCGAAACAGTGGCGTATTGCGCTATTCGTTTTGGAGTTCTCGGGAGCTGCAGCATCATTGTTCACCGCCGTGGTGCAAACCACGCTTATGCTGGGCCCTGCCTTGGCGATGATCGCTGGCGCTGCGATCGCCTGGATTGAAACCAAGCAGCACGATTCCCTCGCTCGTGCTTATTCTGCAGCATGCACGGATTTATCCAATGCAGAAGCGAAGTTAGTAATTGTGGGTTCCGAAGATGCCTGGAGTAGAGAAGTCGATGATGCCGAGGAGGCAATAAGCCGTGAGCATGTAGTGTGGCTGGCGACCCGCCATCGTCTGTGACCGTAGCTACCCCACTTCGGGCCGGTCCACTACGCTGATTGCTTGCGTGAATCCACGACCTGGATAAGATCGCCGTCGTAGTCGTACCAGTGCTCGATTACGGAGTCGTCATCGGTGTATTCGAATACCTTGCGTGCATACCCGTACGAGGTGTCGGGATCGCCACTCTCGGTGATGATATTCTCCTCTGTTTGACGGCCATGCTCGTTATAGGTGAGCTCGCGCCCACTTCGGGCACCGTCGTACTTCATATACTTTTTCCACCTTCGGCCCGTCTGCGGATGATAGGTGTAGTACCAGACATCCTCTTCGACATGCCAGCCGCCTTTACCGTCGGGGGAGTACATGCGGTTTTCTACCACTCGCCCGCGATCGTCATAACCGAATTTCTTATAATTGATCAGATTGGCATTTTGGAATACGTCGACTCGGTCGACAACGCCTTTATCCCAATAGATACAGTAGGATGATCCCGTGGGCGCTACTTGGGTCAGCGCACCGATGCCCGTCGGTTGGCCAAGCGAAGAAATCTCAAGCGACTTGTACCAGCGGCTTCCACTGAAGTCGTCAGAGTGCAGTCGTACTTTTCGGGAAATTTTACGCACATTTTCACTGTATCGATTCCTGCGCGTAAAATCAAGATAATGCCGACCGTCTAGGCGTGCGGGAAGTTTATCGGCAACCGGCTGTACCAGAATTGGAAGAATGAATGACTCTCGTTGGTCTCGCGTCATGACCGTAAAGGCGGATTCAAACTCCACTTGTCGAACATAATAGGATGCGAGCGCGGCCGGCGAGATGGCGATGCAAAAGTAGCGACTCTTCTCGATTGCTTCTTCGATCTTGAGACTGACTAGGTCGCCAACTTCCAGCTCGATTGTATCGAGCCAAACATCGACATGATGGCTTTTAAGATCTTCTACCAAGCGATTTATGAAGCGGCTGTTCTTGCGTGAGTAGGCAATAAAGAGATCGTGCTGCACAGTCATCCCTCCCGGCCCAGGGCCTCTCGGTAGCGCATTGCATCTTCGTCGAGCGTAGCCGATGCCGGGATGCTGAGGTGTGCCATCGTGGACTGTTGAACGCACTGCGGAACCCCGCTCCAGATATGACGAAGCCTTGTGTTCGCATCGCGTGTGCAACTTGCTCGGGCCTTATCGAGTCAGCGGAAGATCAACTTTGTTCCGGGTACTTGGCGAGATGTTCCTTGCTGCAGGGGTTGGCTGCCCAGAGAGCGGCGACATTCGGGCCGTGGGCGCACTGATCCGTCGGCTTCGCAGGAGCGGGTCGGCCAGGCTGCTGAACGGGTGGGCGAAGTTGCCTGCCCGGCTTGAACATCATGATCCATCAGCCTGCGCGCTGGCTGTGGGCATCGGGCTCGGATTGATCACTGGCCATGCGCCTCCTGGTAGGCCGCAACAAGAGTAGTCGCAATACGTCCCCGGTCGGACACCCGATACCCCCGGCTGCGGGCCCATGCGCGGATAGCTCTGCTTTGTGGACCCCTGACATCCTGCGGCCCATTACGGTCGGCTGTCTGTGTGGATCGGCCTACCTCACGGGCATGCGTTGTCCACTCTCCGAACGCGTTTCGTAGCTGCTCGGCTTGGACGGCGGTCACCGTGATCCTGTAACCGACCCCATCGAGAGAAAACCCGATGGTCTCCATTATCGGCGATTTGTTGTCGCTGTCGCCGTTGCCTACAAGCGCTCGCGCCCAACGCCTTCGCCCCAGCGCTTCCTGTCGCACTCGGATGGGTTCGTATGAGGACAAGCATGGCCCTGCAGTCGGGTGGCCCAGCGGTGATAACGCCGTGGGAAGCGTACTGGCACCGACGACTTCTGTTTGCTGTTCAGCACGACCGTCCTGCCCCTGCCCTCGGACCCCCCGTTGTCCGGCCTCATACAGCGTGCGGTCGCGCAGCATCGCCCACAGCACGTTGATCCGGCGTCGTGCGAGGGCGAGTACCGCTTGGACGTGGGTTTTGCCTTCGGAACGTTTGCGCTGGTAGAACGCGTCTGATGCCTCATCCCAGTGGCGGGCCGACTGTGCAGCCAGATAGCAGGCGCGCAGCAGACGACGGTTGTAGATGCGAGGACGCCGGTGGTTGCCGCGGACCTGCCCCGAGTCACGCGGTACAGGAGCGAGGCCGCAGAGTCCTGCTAGCTTGCCGGCGTTAGGGAATGCTCTGAAGTCACCGCCGATCGCCGTGACGAAATCGGCAGTCAGTAAAACGCCGAAGCCTGGCATGCTCAGGATGATGGCAGCGTCACGGTGACGGCGGACGCGGGCCTCGATCTGTGCGTCGATGTGGGCGAGCTCGACGTCCCGGTCGAGGCTGGCTTGAGCGAGTCGTGATACGAGGCTGGCCGCGAGTGCCTCGCCGGGAAGAGCGATCTGTTGAGCGTCAGCGGCCTCGACGGCGGATGCCGCTATTTTCCCTGCGCTGCGGATTTTGAGGCTCTTCAACCACGCCGCCAGTTCGTCGACACCGGCCGCCCGGACCGCCTGCGGCGTCTGAAACCTGGTGAGCAGGATGCAGGCGCCCTTACTGTGGGCGAAGTCGAACGCAGCTTCTAGGGCGGGAAAGCATTCCATAAGCAGAGCCCGTAGTCTGCTGAGGTTCCGGATCCGGTCTTCGGACAAGCTGGCTCGCTCAGCGGTGAGCAGGCGCAGCTCCGCCGTAGTCTCATCAACATGTTGGATTGGCCGCAGGTCGCGTCGCGTGCGTGCCTGCTGGGCAATGACCGCTGCGTCCTTAGCGTCGGTTTTTCGCTCGCCCGATTGGGACTTGGCCGCGTGATGAAATATATGCCCCGGGATGAAGACGACCCGCTGGCTTCGGTGCATGAGCGAGGCAACGAGCAGGGCAGCGCAGCCTCGGCTGAGGTCGGTCGCCCAAGTGACCTCGGCACCCTCAACGAGGGCTTGCACCGACGTGATCAGCGAGTCCAATGCTGCGTGGTCATTCGGCACTCGCTGTGAGAACAATTCGACGCCTTCATGATCAACGACGATGCAGTGGTGTGCTGCCTTTCCTACGTCGATGCCTGCCCAGATCTTCTGCTGCACAGTCATACTTCCGTTCAACGGTCCTTCATCGGGTCCTGAACGACTCGCCGGCACTCTCGAAGAAGCGCTCGAAGCGCAGACCTTCACAAGCGGTCGAGTCGTGCCTTTCATTCGGGCGTCGCGTCGGCCTTCTTGCATAAGCCTTCGGACAGGATCGGAGGTGTGCCAGCCATGTACGACGTCCAGAGGTGTATTCGGAGCCAACGGCGCCATGGCGGTGTGGTGAGTCATGGCTCATCGGATTCAGCGCAAGTGAATGAAACCTGTTGCAGCAGCGCCGATTCGCCATGCGGACGCGCAATAGGCGTGCTTGCGAGCGCAAAGAGGCTCACGGTACGGTGCACCGAGGCAGCCAACAGGAAGCCAGGTGCCGGGTTCTGATTCACCTGACGCCACCAGTGCGCCGAGGCCGTGAGGGGAGCCAGATGACACGCTGCGGCAACACACTGCGTATCTCGGGTTTGGTCATCGTTACAGCTGTGGCGCTCGTCGGATGTGGATCCTCGAGTAGCGAGGGTGATGCGTCTCCAGATAGTCCTTCGCCTACGGCAGTGCCATCCGTTGCAGCTGGCGTGCCGCAGGGGTACGACCCTTGTAAGGACATCCCGGCCGAGGTGCTGTCGTCGGAGAACCTCACGCTTAGGGGGCAAGCGGACGCCGAGGCAGATGGTGGCGTCAAGTGGCGCGGCTGCCGGTACGGTCGATCCAACGGCTACGTGGTGAGTATCCGCACGACCAATTTGACCGTCGAGGTTGTGCGTGCCAAGCAGCTCCCGGAGGCACAGGAATTCACCATTGCCGGCCGCCGGGCGATCTCCACCCGGCAGTTCGACGGCCCCTATATCAAGGAAGCCTGCACGGTGGACGTGTCGATGCAGGGCGGCAGCCTGGAGTTCAACCTCAATAACCCAGCCTCGAACCGTGCCACGGGAAGCCTTGATTCATGCGAACTCGCCCGGACGCTCGCGGAGAATGTGGCGCCGACGATGCCCGCGACGGCGTGACCGGGTCGGTGGCCAAGACGCACTGATAGGGAGACTGGATCATTGAGCGGGGATGACAACCTACCTCGGCCGTTGGCGAACTTGGTGAATGACGCACGCGAGGGCCGGCTGCTGGTGCGGATGGATCCGGAGCAGTTCGTCTATGTTGATCGCGACTGCGAGTTCTTCAAGGCCAAGATTCGCGACATCCAGCAGATGATGACCGACATCGCGCAGCAGCAGACGTGGGGTCTGGGCGAGCACTACCGAAGCAAGAGCGGTAATGAGCTGGTGTCGGGAACGACGATGGTCAAGCGGTACCGGGAGAAGGCCAAAGGCTCCCAGAACAGCGTGTATGCGGTGATGGAGTCGCACTACCGGGTGGTTGAGGACATCCAGGATCTGTTCCGTGCCATCCGTGAGCGCTACAGCCAGCAGGACGCCGAGTGGGGTGCGCGCTACCGCGAGCTTGAGGCCACGTTGCCGCAGCAAGCCCCAGCGCCGCAGCGCATCTTCTCAGTGCCCTTCGCGAAGGAGTGACGGTCGTCCGATGCAGGAAAACGAACCGAAGCAGATTCCGGGGAACGGCGAGTACACCGGTGCCTGGTCCCACCACGAGATCAAGGACGCATTCGAGTCACTCAACACCCACAACGCCTACAACGCGGCCGTGCAGTACTCCAATGCCGCGACGATGTGGGATCAAGGCGTCGAGACCTTCGCCCGATCTGTGATCAGCTCGATCTCGCAGGCATGGGAAGGGTCGGCGGCTGATGCTGCTAAGGACGCGATCAAGCGGTACACCGACGCCGCGCGGACACTCGAGCCGATGCTGACGCAGCTGTCGAACAAGATCACTGAATCGGCGGCGGCCATCGTCGATACCCGCAATGCGATCCCCGGCTACGCTGACCACTCGTGGACTGCGAACGTCTGGCCGCCCCGGGCTGCTGAGGAAGAGCGCTCCCGCAACGAGGCTGAACAGAGTGCCCGCGACGCCATGCACAACATCTACGTCACTCGTTTCGCTGACTACGACGCGCAGGTGCCCGTCTTGCCGTCCGGGGTCGATCCGACACAACAGTCCGATGCACCGGCGTTCAATCCCGGAACCAGTCCGACGGTAGACAGCAGCTTCAACCCGTCGTCTCCCGGCAGCCCGGCTTCACCACTCGATCCTGGCTCGCCCAGTGTGCCAACGGATCAGGCGCAGGACGTGCCTACGGCGGACGAATTGATGCAACAGCCGAATTCGGACGCGCCTGTGACCCAGCCGACCGGCTACGACCCGACGGCGACTGACACCGGCACACCCACTCCCACCTCTCCGACTACCACACCGGCCAGCACTGTGCCGACGAGTACGCTCTCTCCGAGCACACCCCACGGGCCGAATTCTGTCGTTCCGGGCAGCCCTGAAAGTCGTGCCCCACTCCCCGGAAGCAGCGTGCCGGGCACTCCCACCCCAAACGTCAACGCGTCTGCGGCCAGCCCATTGGCAAGCAGTCGCGCAGGCATCGGCACGCCGGGAATGGTGCCTGGGATGGGCGGCGCTGGTCGTGGCAAGTCCGATGAAGAGTCCACCCACAAGACTCCGGACTACCTGATCAACAAGGAGAACACCGCTGAGCTGATCGGCGAGCTGCCGCGGACCATACCGGCGGGAGTGATCGGCCGGGACCCGCAGTACGTCGGTCTATCGACGGACGACGACGAAAGCGCAGAGGCCAGCCCAACGACCGAGGCCACGGAAATCTGAACGTCGGCAAACGCACAAACGCGTGAGGATGTGCCGTCACCGCAACGGCTTACAGCGCGATGGGTGGCCGACATGAACGAATGGACGTTGTATGGACGAATGGACCTGGGATCCGGATGACTTCGCTGCACTTTGGTACAGCGACGCCAACGATCGCTTCCCTAATCCATTGCACTACCGAAGCCGCTTCGCACTTCGAGACGAGTTCGCGGCGCACCGCCTGGTCGTGCGCAAGCGCTACTCCTGGAACGAGATGGAGCGGATCCAGCTCGCTCTCGACACACTGACGACCTCGGACCTGCGTATCGAAATACTCGGCGGCACTACCAAGCACAAGGGCCGCGACGGCAGCGTGCGGATGTACCGGATCGTGGGTGCGCGGACCAAGCACCAAGCCGTATCGCTCTACCAGACCGCCAATGTCGAACAGGACGGACCCATCCGACTGCGCCTGTTCAACCCGGACGATCTCCCGGCACATCTGGCGAAGTCGATCCCTGCTCGTGAACCGGGTCAGCATAAACCCGCGACCTTCGATGTCCGAGATCTGCGGCCGGACACCGGTAGTCATCTGGAAGATGTCTCCCGCGCCAGCCCACGGGAAAGGTACGAGCGGCTGGTTCATCGTCCGGCCGACGGTGGCGGTAGCGCTGGCCTGCTCACTGGCCCAGTCAATGTGGTGTCACACCCCCTGGTCGTGCTGCAGTGGCATGACCTCACCGATGACGGGCGCTACCTCGAACGCCGCAGCGGCGATCAAGTCACGGTGAGCCCCGCCTCGGTGGAGGCGCTGTCTACTCAATTCACGACCTGGATCGAGCGCGCCCTGCAACGCCTGCAAGAAGACACACGCGCCAGGTGGTAGCTGTCCGACTGAGCCCGCAAATGATCCGCCAGGATCGCTGGACGTCCGACAGCATCGCCGCGACGCACCGCCAAAGAAACTGCGAACCAATGGAACCGATCGGCGGCCTGCTGCGTCGGATTAGATTGACGGACTCGATCTCGGATATGAGGAGCACGAATGGCTGGCATCGAGCAGGATCCTCTCGGCGCACACAGCGGTGGGCTGGGGCAGCAGGTCGACTCGATGCTCGAGCAGTTGCAGCGGCAGCGTGAGGGATTCGTCGCTGCGCAGTCCCGTCTGTCGTCAGCGACGGCTGAGGCGTGGTCCTCCGACCGGTTGGTTCGGGTGGTGAGCAATATCGCCGGAATCCCCATCGAGGTGCATGTCGTGCCGGAAGCGTTCAAGCGCTCCACTCCCGAGAAGCTGGGCCGGTCGGTCACCGAAGCTGCCCAGTTGGCTGCTCGACTGGTTGCCGAGCGGGCCCAGCAAGCACTCGGCCCCATCGAGCAGCTCGTGGACGACATGCCCGACCTCCCAGACCTCATCCCCGGCGCTCCTAGTGTCAAAGACTTGTTCAAGTCAGTCGTCCCGCGTCCGCCCAGCCCTGCGCCCTCGAAGCCCAAGCGGCCTCGCGTCGATGACGATGACGAAGACGAGTACTTCCGCAACGCCTCGTATCTGGAGGAGCGCCCGTGAGCGACTTCGGCGTCAATCCAGAGGCCCTGCGGGCTACCCAACCTCGGTTCGTCAGCGCGTCCGATCGCGTCAAAGCCGCAGCGGCTGACCTGAGACGCGTTATCGAGGCGGAAGGCACATGCTGGGGGTCGGACAAGATCGGACAGTCCTTCGCCAAGGATTATGTGCCCGGCGCAGACGACGGGTTGAAAGGGACAGACGGCCTGGCCAAAGTGCTTACGAATCTCGGTGACAGCGTCGTCCTTATCGCCGACAAGGTTCAGGCGCAAGATCAATCGACCGCTGACAGAGTGAACCAGATCAGGCCGTGACATGGGCATAGAGCTACCGGGCGAACTACAGTGGGTCGCCAAATGGGTTGTCGGCGCGGGTGACTGGCCTGAGGGTGACGAAACCGCCATGCGGCGAGTCGCCGACGCATGGGACACCTTAGCCACCGTGCTCGACAGCGATATCGAGCTCGACGCCGACGGTGCCCTACGAGATGTTCTCACCGCGCTCGATAGCGGCAAGACCCACGACGCGCTCGCCGACTATTGGCGGCAGATCGACGGTCCAGAGGGATCACTGCCCGCGTTGATCAAGCGATGCCACTCCCTGGCCGACAGCCTGAACGACGGCGCCAACGACATCGAGCACACCAAGATGGTCATCATCGCGGCACTCGTTATCTTCGCTGCCCAGGCGCTATGGGCATTAGGTGTCGCCGCGACAGGGATCGGCGCCCCGGCCGCGGCAGCCGCAGAGGTAGCCGCGCGGGTCGCCACTCAGATCACAATCCGGATGGCGATCAGACAACTCATCCAGCGCATGCTGACGCGGGCCGCGGCCAAAGCCGCCGCCCGCGCCGCGTTAAAGGGCGTCGGCTGGGGCATCCTGCAAAGCGGCGGCGTGGACCTCGGTGCCCGGCTTGTGCAGATCGCCGACGGTCACCGTGACGGATTGAACGCCAAGGACTGGAATCAAGTCGGTCTCGGTACCTTGACCGGAACGGTCGCTGGCGCGCTCGGCGGCGGACTTGGTGCCAGCGGTCTCGGAAGTAACGCCGTCGAGGCGGCAAGCTCCAAAATCGGCAAAGCCGCCACCCAAACCGCGGTCGACGGCGTCGTCGGCACGGCCGCCTACGCAGCGGGCACCGCAGCGACGGTGCCATTCGGCGGCAACTTCGACTTCAGCGCACCGATGGCGACCTCATCCGTCGCCAACGGCGCCATCTTCGCCGCCGGTGCGGGAGCCCACCACAACCACGACTCGACTACTACGAGCGTTGACCATGGCACCGCGCCGCACCTCGACCTCAGTAGCCCCCAGGACATCGGCACAAAGCCATCTCCTACCATCGAGGCCGAGCCAGCTCCAGCAGTTACGACTGAGACCAAACCCAGTCCTCAAACACCGGCCGTCGAGCACACCTCACTCGAGGCACCGCCGTCGCCCAGTCAGCATGAAGTCACTACGGCGCCAGCCTCGACTGGCACGGAAACAGTTCGTCCGGATCACCAGCACGACAGTCCATCGCCGACCACCGCAGACACCACCAGTCGGCCGACCGCGCATAGCGACGCGCCGCCCGCTGCGACGCAACCACCCGCGCATACCGACGCGATGCCCCCAGGCCATCACGAAACCCCAACGCTGCTACAGGAACAGTCCTCGCCGTCGCTGGCCGACAACCAAAGCAGCGGTCCGCGGATGGAACGCCTACCGGACGGCTCCACGCTGCTGTCTGGGCACGGCTCACTGGACATTGAAACCGTTTTTCATCCGCCTACCACCGAGTCAACCCACGCGCTTGATACGCCGTCCGTCGAACCCGACGCGGCGCCGTCGGGCGTGCACGCACCAGCCTCGACGCCTCACGAGGCCGCTACCCCCAGAACAGTCAGTGGTGTTTCTGACGTGGTCTCGGGCGCACCGACGTCGCCAAGCCATCCGAGCACAAGTGCGGTTGCGCCCGTGACCTCGACGGCGGTGGCTGATGGTCCTTCGGTACCGACAACCTCTTCGGTAGGCCCGTCACCCACTCTCGGCCTGAGCGCACCTGCGCATGAGGTCGCTCGGCCGAGCGCACCCAGTCACGCTGTGCCTGCAGATGCTCCGCAAGCGGGACTGCCCACATCTACTGCGGTTCCACCGGCAGCTGCACGTCCTGACACGCCCACGGCAGCGCGACCGGAGGCTCGGCTGCCGCACGCTGCTGCTGCGCCGGCCCCAGCCTCAACGCCGAGAAGCGTGGCACATGATGCCCATTCCACTGCCGTTCGGTCTCTTCACGAGTCTGAGCAAAGGCCGCACGCTTCGGAGCTACGGCCGGAGTCTGGTCGGCCGACCACGACGATTCCAGAGCACAGGCCCCCTCGGGAGGACTCCTCCGTCGCTCGACCACATGATTCTCATCAGCCGCCGCGTGATCCCGGTGCTCCGGCTCACCACCCTGCCCCTCGCGACGCACCGCACGTCAACGAAGCTCGGCCCGAGCGCGAGCGCTACCGACACCAGGCCGACGACGACAGCCGCCTGACTTCGGTCACGCCGCGCGGACGCTCGAACGAAGACGCCGCCTACGACGTGCATCGCTTCACCGACAACCCGAATGACCCGGTCGCGCTGATCAGCATCCAGGTGCACCTCTCATCCGGCGACCACATATCCCCGCAGGAACTACAGCAGGTCCTCGAAAACGCCCAGCTGGGCGCCGACCGATCCTTCAACAGCGGTGAGCGACTTCTCAGCGGCGACCGTCTGCTGGTCGATATCGTCCGCACCGATGACCCGGCCGCCGCACACCTGCACATCAATGTCGACCACGCGCCGACCGGTCCCAACACCTGGCACCCGAACGACCACCCCGACGTCCTCGCCGACCACCTCCGCCACCAACTTGGCCTGCCCACTGATACCGGGCACACTCCGGGTCTCGACGCGGTGGACCTGCGCCACCTCAGTAACGACATCGCTCGCGCCAACACCCCGTCCCGGTTCCAGGACCTGCCTCAAACGCGGGTTGTCGGCAACGGTCGACTGAATCACCTTGAGGATTCGGCCTTCCAAGCCGCGGTGGAGGATGCGCTGCGCGATGGCAACCGCTTCCTGGTCGGAGCCGATCCCCGCACCAACCCCTACGGGCAGCTGATCAACGACGGCGGTCCGGAAAATCCGGGGCGCAGCAACAACTGCGTCGAACAAGCGCTGGCCGCCATCTCCTCCTTCCACGGCGACCCACAGGTCGGGGTCCCGAGATGGGCCGATGTGCTGGCAGACGGAACACTCGATCGCACCGGAGGTGAAGAGGGAGGACTGGAACGCGCTACCGAATGGCTCGGGGGTGAATGGCAAAACTTCGACCACCAGGGCAAGACCATCCAGGAACAGTTCGACGCACTCCACCAATGGATTGCACACCTGGGCCCCGGATCGTCGGCACTGATCGTCAACGAATGGCATGCCCGCGACGTCAACACGGGCGAATTGCGCTATCACCCTGACGGCTCGCCGGTGGTCGACGGCTCGCACGCCACCGTCATTGTCTACCCCTACGACGCCAGCGGACCCGTATGGTGGGACCCGCAGCAACGACTGCTATCAGATACACCGCCGGCCTACATGTCCGCGAACTCATCGTCGCTCTGGTTCATGACAAACGGCCCCGATGGAGGAATCAACAGTGCCAGAACAGCTTCAGACGCGGGAGCAAGTGGAACAGTATCTGGCACGCATCTTCTCGACCGATCAACAGTTCCAGATACTCAAGACCGAGTACGGGTGGGTCTGTCGGAGGATCCTGACGCCAGAGGAGACCGCCAAGGGGATGGGACTCGGGCTGGGGAACTACGTGATCAACGCCCAGACCGGAGTAGTGACAGCCCATTCGAGCCTTCCTCCCCACGTGATCGGGCAGATGTACGACGAAGCGATCCGGAACGGACAACCGATCCAGGGCAGCCAGGTCTACCCACCCCGGTGGCGCGTGAGCATTCAACTGACACAGGAAGATCAACAGAAGATCGAGTACCAGCTCGAAGCCCAGTCGATGGCTCAACCCCCCGTACCGACCATCACGCACCATCTGCTGATCGACAAGCACACCTTGTCCTACCAGCCGACCGACACCACATCGGCGAACGCAGTGGCCTGGGCAGAGATGCGCAACCGGGTGGACGGGACCTGGCCGGAGCAAGGGACATTCGAGTACTGAACTCACTGGGCGCCGCGCCCAACGAGGTACTCACCCCGAGATCAGCACAGCTGCCGGACATCGCCCCACCCGGCCACACTGAACCCGGTGGACCAGAGGGTGATCCGCACGAGCGGCCCAATGAACGGGAGCCGCACTCTTCCTCAGAGGGATCACACTCCTCACGTGACAATCAGTCGACCCCGCCTGGCATGTACCGCGACGCGGACGGCATGCTGCACCGACCGGGCGATCCGGCCAACTCCTACCGAGACCCCGATGGAAGATGGCATCAATTCGGAGACCCGGAAGGCACCTACCGCGACAGCGAATATCGGCTGAGGAACGGGAGTGGCTGGGTCACCGATCCCGCGACCAGAGAGGACATCGCCTTCCTGGCGGATAAAGGTCCGGCCCAAGCCCACGAAGTAGCGAACCCAGACATACGGTCGAGGCTAGACGAGTTGGCTGCCGAGGCCACCCGGCAAGACCGCGACCGCGCTGCTGCCGCCGAAGTGGTCAAAGCCCATATGAGAGAGTTCGACGTCGACAAGATCGACCAACTGAGCGAGAAAAAGCTGGTCGAGTTCATCGAAGACAGAGAAGACCGAATCGCCAACGACCTCTCGCTCACCGACCAGGATAAAATAGCCAAGCTCGAGCGGTTGCACGAGATGCGGGACAACGCCCGAGAGTACAACCGACTTGGCATCGAAAAGGTGCTCACGTCAAAAGAAATGGGGGAGTTGGGTGGAATATCCCACGCCACCGACCGTCCCGACGTTGTACTCCTGACCCCGTTCGAAAACGCGATAGATGGACGCGACACCTTCGACGTCATCGCTTTCGCCGGCCATCCGCCCACGCTGATCATTGATGAGTGCAAGGGCGGCACTTCACCATTGGGTGCTGCCAATACCGAAAACGGACGCGCACAGCAAGGCTCGCGGGAGTACGCTGAGCGCACCGCTGCCATCGAAAAAAATCTCAAGCAACTTCTCATGGAAACACCGGAGCAGATGCGTGCGCGTGGCCTGGACCCGAACAGCCCTGAAGGGCAACAGTTCTTGAAGGCTCGCGACCAGCTGCTCCGAGCCCACGCCGACGGAACTCTCCAAGTCGAGTACAATCTTGTCCACGTATCCCGCGACGGCACCGTCAACGTGGCACATTTCAATATTGAACGTGACGGTCAGTCGTTCTTGCCCGAGATTCTTGGCGGCATCGATAAGTCTCGCGCCTTCGAGCTCGTCGAGAGGCGAGAGCAGGAACAGCAAATGGCGAAGGAGATGGAAGATCTCCGGGTCGAGCTATTGCAAGCACTGCATCCCGACGACCGCCAACCCGTGTTGGATGCGGTCGAATTCGCGCAAACAAGCGCTGTCCCTGGGAAAACGGTAGAGGAGTTGCGGAGCCAGATCCTTGAAGCCATGGAACGGATCAACTCGGCGCAAGCCCTGGAACCCGGAACCTTGAGTAAGGAACTTTTCGCGAGTTATGAACTTCTGGACAAAGTTCACGAGTTGGAGAATGAGAGAAGCCAAGCAATCTTGGCCAACCTCGATCTGCACCCAAGCCTCAAAGAGGTCGCCTCTGAATTGGTGGCGGCCGAAATCGTCGACCGGGACCGAGCGCTCATCGCCAACCTGCGGGCTGTCGACCGCGGATTGGTGAATTCTCTGACGGAACGAATTGTAGAGTCCAGAGAATCGCAGCTGCCGGAGCGTGCGCAACTCTTGGCACAAGCGACTGAAAAGGTCAATGAGCTGACAATCGGTCGCGATAGCGAGCGGGGGGCAGACTTCACACGCGCCCTCGAAGCGCACCGAGCGATCGAGCAAATCGTCGCTGCAGAGCGCGCAAACGATACTCGCACCATCGAGGCGATCGGCCTTGCCCCTCAACATGCAGTGGAGCTGTCTCAGGCTATTGCGGAATCGCGAGAAGAATCGCTTACGCCGTTGAGAGACGCTGTTGCTCGCGAGACAATACGCCAGCATAATCTCGCTGTAGAACAAAATCCCACGTTGAGGATCCCGGAAGGGCGGGAATCTTCATTCGACGCTAAGGCGTACCTGCTTTGCCTGGAAAATGAACCGAGTGGCTTCGACAGGAGTAAACAAGCATACATCTACGAGTTACCAGGCCGCGCGCCAATTCTTGTCCCCTATGACTCGCTAGCCCCACGACTGGCAGAAGCCGCGAAAGCTATTGAACGGGGAGTTTCAGTCGATCACGTCGCACTGGTTCATTTGACCCGGATCAGTCAGGCCATTCCGGCACAGGAGGCCGCTCTTACACGGCCAACTGCTGAGGAATTGCAGATGCGCGGCCGCAGCCGAGACGCGGCCCGGGAACGTGAAAGAGGCCTCTACCGAGGGTATTGAGGCGACGGTGAGTAGTAGGTGAGCGATGATCATAAGGGTGCCGGCATGGCAATGATTCGCGCTGCATTGGGGCGGACAATGCACGATACGACAGCCCGCAGAGTGCAGAAAGGAAGCCTATCCATGTCAAGCCAGGTACATATCGCCCTGCTTGGTTGTGACCGCGAGATTCTGTCCCCGGGCAAGGTAGGGTGTTCCTGTGACTGAATGGCACACCCTCAGTGACGCGGAAATCATCGAGCTGGCGACCCGACTGCGGTCGTTGGATTGGTCATGGCGGATGTCCGACATACCGCAGTTAGCTGCGGAGTTCGGATGGGATGTTCAGAGTCTCGGGGCCCGGTCGGCCATCCTGGACGTCGGCTTCGGGATGGCAAGCGGCGGTGTCCAAGGCCGCGGTGATCAGGCTGAAGTGATCGAAGTTGCGGTGACTTCCAGGGCAAGCAGAGACGCGGCCGGTCAAGCATCGTTACGCGATTCTTTCGCGCGGATGACGTCGACGCTTACCGGTAGCCTCGGAGAGCCGTCGAGTCGGCAACCTGGCGAAGTCCCCGAGATCCGTTGGGCGGGGGAGAAGACGACGCTGCAGCTGATGTGTCTTCGAACGACGGTACGTTTGTATCTGGTGACCAACTCGTGGCTGGCTTTGCATGACAAGACGATAGAACTGCAAGAGCAGGGGCTGATATGACCAGTTGGGCAGAGTTCGCCGATGGTCTGACCCAGCACCTGGCGACCTTGTCGACCGACACCGTCGTAATCATAGGTGAGGCCGGGCAACCGAAAGAGCGGCGCCGCTTCGTACAGTTTCGGCAACTCGACAACATGATTTGGGCCGAGCTGCCGGGCGACAGCTGGCTCGATCCCGATGTACGAGTCGGTGACACCGGAGGCCAGCTCATCACCAGCTGCGGGTGGCAGCAACCCGACGCCGACCACTGCGACAACTGGTGGTACGAATTGCAGTGGCCAGCCACCTCGGACGGCTACCGACAGTTGGCGTCGCGAATAGTGACCGGCCTACGCGACGCATTCGGTATCGCGGATCCGGCGACGTTAGTGTACGAGGCATGGAACGAGCGTGACGGCAATCGCCAGGTGGAGTTGCCGTACCTTGGACTCTCGACAAGAGGGAACGTGCTATGAGTAGCGTCGGTTCGAGCTCTGACCACAGTGCGGCCGGTTGGCGGGTGATGGACGACTTAGCGATCGTCGAGCTAGCCCTCCAGTTACAGTCGCTGGTCTGGTCGTGGCGGATGGATAACCTTATGCGGCTTCTCGTCGTCTTCGGGTGGCGGGATCCGATCATTCAGTCCAGTGACTGGGTTCGCTTCGACAGCGGCCTCGGGCCCGGCAGCTGTGACGTGATCGGCAGCGACGGTGACGCAGAACGGATCGAAATCGCCCTCACCACCCTGGCTTCGGACGACGCCGCTGGCCGAGCTGCGGTCCACGATGCCTACACACGAGCGGCTGCCGCCCTGGCCGGCGCGCTCGGAGCACCGACCGCAGAGATCGTCGGTTCGAGTCCCGAGGTCCGATGGAGCGGTGAGGAAACGACGCTGCTGTTGACGGATCTGGGCCTTACGATAGGACTGCGCTTGGTCGCTAACTCATGGCTGACCAATTACGACCAGGCGAACAACGCGCAGCTACGGCGGACCAGCTGATCAACGGTTGTAGCGGATCTCTGTTGAGAGATGGCGCCTTGGAGCAGTCGATGCACAGCTGCGCTCCAAAAGTCGGTATCGGTATGCGTCATTGACGACGCTGGCACGGAAGCCAGCCGCCGCCTGTGCCGATTGCAGCGGCGGTTCGACGTGCGGCACCCCAACCAGCGACAGACCGTTGTAAGCGCTGGTTACTGATTCGCGTGTTTGTACTGTTCGATTACTTCGGCAGCGATGCGCCCGCGGCTAGAGACCTCAATGCCTCTCTTGCGCGCCCACTCTCGGATAGCTGCAGTCTGATCCCGGTCGCTTGCTGGCCTGCCCTGGCTGCCACGTGCCCGTCGAGCCCGGCCCACCTTGCGGGCGTGAGGCGTCCACTGCTCGAACACGCCGCGCAGGCTGCTGGCGTTCAACACCGACAGGTCCATCTCGTAGGCGATGCCGTCGAGAGCGAAGTTGACGGTTTCTTCCGCGGGGGATTGACCGTCGTAATCGTCGACCATCTCGACAACCACCTTGCGTGCCATGCAGTAGTCCTTTCACACTGGAAAAGCGAGAGCGGAACGCTAAATGCTAACGCATAGCGTCCCCGCGCGGTTCAGCCGCGATGTGCGTGGATGGACGAGCCGGAGCGCATCTGACAAGCGGGTTTCGTCTTCTTAGTTCGTGCTGGCATAAGCCTTTAGGTCGGCCTGCCTACGAGCTGGAAAACAGTTCGGCGGTGGTGAGACGTAGCGCTTGGTCAGCCGATGCAGCGTGGTCAGTCTGGCCCAACGTTTGCCCTGATCGAGAGACGCCATCGTGGCGGCGGCCATATTGGACCGCTCTGCCAGCTGCTCCATGGTCAACCGGCTCTGTCGGCAGTCCCGGAAACCTCCGCCGTCGTGAGGAAATGTTCGCAACATAGCCGGTCTCATGACGGGGGCCGTAAATCGCGCTGGGCGGCGAGTTCGGCTTCCAACTCGGCGATGCGTGCCTCCAACTGTTTGCGGCTGGTCCTCACCGCACGAGGAACAGGCGAGGGTGCCGGTGGTGCTGGTTCCGCCTTCACCCCGATTGGCTCGTACGCGACGATAAGGGCGGGGTCGAGTCCGCATGCTGCACAGGGGTGGGCGGATGAACCGTGCATGGTCGGCTCAGCAGTCTCGCGGTGTCGTGTCGTTTCGGTGATGTGGCCGCAATAGAGTCGGATCCGCCAACGCATAAGGTCGTGGTCCGGCGTTGGCCCCGACGCTGCCATCTTCTTCAACGCGCGGGTCCGGGCGGCCTCTGTCCGTCCGCGGAGGCTGGGGTCTGCCTGTTCTTCTATGTGCCACTTGGCAAGTTGCTCCTTCGCCCATTCTCGCGCTGCCTCGCAGTCCTTTTGTCTACGGTGGTCTCGTCGGGTCAGTTCGTACTTCTCCAACGGGGTGCCGTGGCTCCGGTAGTCAGTCATAGTGTGTCTTCGGCGCTGCGCAGCCGTCTGGATGCTCCGATCTGCACGGCATTGGCTCGTATGGTTGTGCTGGCGAACTCCGAGATCGTTTCTCGGCGAACTCCGACGTCGTATGAGGGCAGTGCGACGTTGTCGTGACGGTGAAAATTGACGTCACTGGGCGTCGGACTTCGGCAGTGCATACCTTGCGTGGAGCCATGAACTCGTGCTGCGCTCGGACAGATCCGCTCTGGCAGCATGGCAGGATGCCGGATCTGCTGTGGAGTGAGGTCAAGAACTTCTTCGACCCCGACCTGATGGGTGCGCTGCCGGATGTATCCGTGTCGGGCACCTCGGTCGAGGACTGGCAGGCGGTGTTCGATCTGGTCCGGTCGAAGGGGTGGGCATGGGAGTACTCGGAGGGTGACGTCACGCAGCGGCTGCCGTCCGCCGCGGAGGTTCTGCCGCGCCCTGCCGGTGCGGAGATCGTCACGCTGCGTGTCTGGCCCGTCCCGGATGTGTTGGTGGTCTTTCGTCCATGGTCTGCCACAGAGATCGACTTCGATGTCGACCTTCGCCAGTTGCAGGGTCAGGCGGGGTTGGACACCCTGTGTGGTTTCCTGTGCACGGTCGGCCGGCGGTTGGGCAAGCCGGTATCCATGAGCGCGGAAGGCGACTACGGTCACCCGGTGCTCGGTTTCGACCCCGCCGCCGACCGCGTGGTGCTGCTGGCAGATCCGGAGCTCGACTGATCTTCTTCCGCGTGCGAATCGGGCTCGAGCACACGAATCGGCGCACTGCAACAGAGAGCACGACGTCAGAATTCGTCGATACGGATATCGTCCGATCGGCACCAACGCCAGCATTCACCGATCAGTGACGTCGCAGATCACCGATAGAACCAGCTCGTAGAACATCAGGAGGGCTGCCACGGAGCAGCCGCTCGGATCCATAGCCGGCGCAGCGGCGACGAACCTGGCGGTGCGGTGCGTTCTGATGGATACGCGAAACCTCGGGAATCCGACCGATTCGTCGACGGGGTCATACCGCATCGTCGAGGATCCATGCCATGGAGGTCGGCGACGAGTACATCTACCGAGCTAAGGACTTCGCGCCATCACAACGGGTCCGCATCATCGGCATCGAGCGGCGGAAGACAACCTCGCGGGTAGACATCGAGTTCTTGGACGGCCAAGCGCGAGGTACCAAGGAGAACGTGCCCGGAAGTCGCCTGCGCGGGCCGTGGGCGCAGGTAGACGAGTTCGACTGGTGGTGGGCCAACTGGGAGCGTCTTAACGACGACCACTACGAAATGACCGCGATAGAGGAATACGCCGTCGCCCAAGTCTTCGGCACGCTGATTCCGGACGAGGTCGCTGAGATCGAAGGACGACCAATCAGAGACTGCATCGCGGTCCGCGACACCACTGCCCTCGAACAACTGCTCGGGATCCCGATGGAGAAGCTGACCGCGGACATCGCCTGGTTCGAAGCGAGCGAGGTGGTGTACCTCTCCTCGGCGGCCGGCATCCTCATGGCCGAACTTGCTTGCCACCAGAATCCGACACCGATACTTGAGCTTGTTATGAAGGAAGAAGCCGAACAGCGGGAGCGCTGCAAGCACGGCCGAACCTTCCAGGCTGTCGATGGGTCAGGTGAACGAACCGCGACCCCCGAGCAGGAGTACGACTCCTACCGTAAGCGCCACCGTCCGCGCCATGAGATGCTTCGTCAGTGGTGCGGTCATCGAGCAGTCACCTTCCACGAGCGTCTGCTTGCCGCGGAGGCTGAAGTCGAGCGGCTGGACATTCTGGCGGCTCGGGCAATCGGCATCGTCAAGGAGAGCAACGCTTTCCTGGGCCAGGAGTTGGAAGAGGAACACGAACGAGAGCGCATCACGCCGGAGAAGGTTCGCCCGGTTGTTGACCGGCCGCTCGATCCTTCGGAAATGCCCGTCATCTATGTCAAGAGGCGGCAGCGCAGATGGTGGTAGCAGCCCGATGTCGTCGATGCTTGGCTGCAAGAAGAATGCTGTCCCGCAGCGCAGGGGCTATGCCGCTGCCCGATCCTGACCGGCTCCTGCGCGGTGAACCTCGTCGTTCTTCACCCAGACGAAGGCGACCCCGCTTCGGGGCATGATCCAGCCATCGAACTGCAGGCCGATCGTTCTGCCGGGCACTGCTTCTGGGCTCTTGGTGACGACGGTCTTGTGGCTGCTGGCAATGAAGTCGATCAGGTTGACGTAGGCGATGTCCGTGTCGCTGTAGTCGAGGTCGATGTCGATCCCGCGGCTTGGCTGATCCACCGTGAACTGCAGCCACCGGCTCTGCGGTGCGGGTTGTAGGCGGTAGGTGAATGCGAGGGTCCGTGGCCGCGTCCGATGGCCATCCGGTAGACCAAGATCGACGGTGTAGGTTTGCGCTCCCTTTCGAGCGCTCCGTCGGATGGCGCGTTCCTCGCCATCAACGGTGAACTGGACCAGTTCGAAGGCTTCCTTGGCGCCAGCGTCGATGCCGCTGGTTGGGTTGTAGTACCAGGCGAAAGTGGAGGCGGGATCGTGGGTCAGGGCGCGGTACTCGTCGGCATCGGATACCGATACGAACCGGCGCACGGTGCCTGACGGCACGGTGGTGTATTCCTGACGCACCGTGATGACAAGCCCGGCGGGATCGGCGGAGATTGCATGGGCGGTATTCGATGTCGGGGTGGTGATCCGAACCGACAGTTTGACGTCATGCCATCGTTCGATGGACTGCACAGCCTGGTCGCGAATGTCTGTGTAGAGCTCGCGGGCCAACTCCCTGTCCTTGAGTCGCATTGCCAGGCTGTTGGCGATGATCTCGTCCAGGAGTTCAGGGGTGGCTACCCGCTGGAGGTCATCGTCTGCGAAGGCGAATCCCTTGATGACGGCTTCTTTCATGGCGGGCGCCTGCTCGATCAGCAGCCGCCGGAGGCGTGCTTCGTCTGCCTCCTGCTTCTCGCGCTCGAAGTAGCTGTCAAGCCAGACGCCGAGCAGGCCGGCGCCAACGAGGAGCGCGCCCAACTCACTCCACGGTACCCACGACAGCCATCCCAGCTCTCGCCCTGCCGGGAGGGACTTGCCGACTGCCATGAGCCCGACGCCCGTCGCGAACAACACCACGACAGCGAGGAGTTTTTTGGTTCGGAGGAGTCGGTTCAGCGCATCATTCATGGAGTTTGATGCATCTATTGTACCAAGCTGGCGGTATTTGGCCTAGACCAAAAGCAGGGTGGGGTGTTCAACTCGCGAGCGCCCCACCCTGCAGTCAAGGTGTCGGTCGTTAGTCGTTGCCGCCACCGAAGAAGCCGTTTCCGCCGCCCATGGTGCCACCTCCTCCCGGTTCGCCTCGCCTAGTGGCGGGTTTGCGCTGGGGGCTTTTGCCCCAGTCAACGGGGCAAAACCGCCCATTCTCTCGGCGAGGGCGACTCGACAGTAAGGTACGAAACGCTTGGGGTCAATACGCTTGCGTACGTCAAACTCTGGCCGCTTCCGCCTGAGTCGTATGGGGTTGGGCATCATGCCCGACGACGCCAAGCCTCCGTTGAACGAGACCACTCGCGTATTCGGCTCTCGTGTCCGTGACCGCCGCCTTGAAATCGGCCTCAGCCAGGAAGCAGCGGCAGTTCGATGCGGCATTCACTGGACCCAACTCGGCAAGGTCGAGCGCGGGCAACGCAGTCTGCGCCTGGAAACCATCGTCAAGATTGCCGACGGCCTCGACATCGACGCGGGCAAGCTGGTCAGCGGATTACCTATTCCGGCGGCTGCGTCAGATTAGAGGGCCGCGGAACTCGGCTCGGACGCGTTAACGGCTCGGGTCGATCGTGCTCCATGGCGACTGGTCCGTGCCAGTGTGTCCGCGGGCGTGGTGAGATCGTCTGCCGTCACCGAGTCAGCTCGTCGGTCGTGCCCAGCTACTCTGGCCCGAGCAGCCAGTCCGGTGTCTGTATGGCTTCCGTCCAGTCCGTTTGAATGATGGACCCGTCAGGGAACATTGGAATCCGGCGCTCGCGAGCTGACGCGAGCAGCTCTGAGACGCGCTCACCGAAGCCGGCCGGATCATCTGTGGGAACTTCCCTGGCCAGGTCAGCAAGTCCTCTCAGGAGTCCGAGTTGCACACGGAAGCCCCCGAAGTTGACCGTCTCGAACGGAACTTCAACCGACGTGTCCTCGAGGCGGTCGCCAGCATCGAGTGCATTGATGAACGGCTGGTAGTAGGCGTGGAGGTAGCGGTCCCATGTCACGTGGTCGAGCCGGATGGCGTCTTCAGCTGGCTCGTCGGGGTCGAAAGCATCGACCACCAGTTCCTCCCCGGTGGGGAAGGAGGCGACGCAGCCCAGTGCGAGCCACGGCGGGTCGGAGTCGATCGACAACACGGAACGCTTTTGCTCGCGGAGCTTCTCGGGAAGCGTGCGCTCCATGGCGCGCGAACGCCCCTTAGCTTCGGCTACCACCCACCCCGGGGAGGCCAAGCCAAATAGATCCGCACGCTTACGGCCGGTCCCGAAGACGACTCCGTACGTCGATGCGTAGCGGTCGATATGCAGCAGATGGCTGACACCAAGCACCTGGCGGCAGAAGATCGCTGTCATTGCCGTACCGAGTGCATAGGAGAGGCCGACGAGTTCGGATCGGTCGAGCTCGTGCGCCAGCCGCGAACGGGTGAGTGCACCATAGGGCCGACGACGAATGTAGGCCGGGATGAGTGACGTGCGGTACAGCCATTCCCAGGTCGATGCGCTGCCATAGCGGTGGCGGTCACCGGGGGCACGCCCGGTAGTGAACAGCGCATGGGCCAACTCTTCGGCCCGAAAGCTCAACTGTCCCCGCGAGTCCACTGAGGTTGGGAACGCGTAGGCGTTGTAGTTCACCTCGAATGACGGTGAAAGCGGAATACCTACCATGATGCCTGTGTCTTTCCTCTGCTCGCTGCCCACTGGCGTCGCCCCGTTCGGTGCCGCCCAAGTGGGCAGCCCAATATCCCAGCGAAGTGCGGCAGACATTCCTTTGCAACTCGATACGGTCAGCCGAAGCCGGGCGTCTCGATCTCGAACTCATCCGGGTACAGTCTGAGCGCACTCGGTGGCCGGCCTTCGGGGATGTGAAGCAGCGGATAGTCCGAGGAGCGGTGCTGCTGCGGTCGGTAGGTTCCTTCGAACAGCACCATCACTGAGCCGCCCACCCCATTTTGGTTTCGTTTCGAGTTCGCATAGCGCCCCGCATTGAGCAGTCCGCGGATATCCCGCCCATCGTTTCCGACGGTGATAGTGCCATCGTGGAACAGCTGGACAAAGGTGCCGTTGTCGGCGCAGACGGTGGCCGCCACCGTGTGGCCGAGTGCGGGATCGGTCGGCACGTCGATATCGGGGCGCCGCGGCTTTGGACCTGGGACCTTCAGGTGTTCACCGATCTCGATGTGGATACTCTCACCCAGAGCGGTCTGGCGCTCCCTGCCACTAACAGTCCAAAGGTGCGCTGTTGAGCGGACTTTGACGCGTCCATCGTAGAACAGGGATATACGGTCGCCGTTGCTGTTGCCAACGACATGCTTGTCGTTATTGGATGCCACTCATACCTCGCGGGGCAATGTTGGTGAATGATCGTGCTGCTGACCTGTGGCGCATCGTCGACTACCGCCACCTCACGCCTCATCGGTACTGTCGGCAGCTGGCGCGAACTGGTGGGGGCCGGGCCATTCCTGGCAGATCAGCCTGGTCAGTTCGGCCGAACGCTTCACAATATCGGTGTCGGTCCACGCGTCAGGGTGGTCATCGATCAGCTCTTTGTTGAGGACAAGCAGGCTGAACTTGCTCAGCAGTGAGCGCTTGCCCTTGCCGGCCTCGCGCCCGGTGGGGGCGATGAGTTGCGTTTCGCTGTCAGTCCAGGGGCGATGGGACAGGGAGCCGTTGAGCTTCTGCGTGACCAGGGTGAGGTTGCCGAGTGTGTTGACGAGTCGGTCGCGCTCGCGGGCGGCCTCGCCGGTCAGGGGCGGCTGCTGATCCCAGTGCTGCTGCCACTTCTGAGGCATGACGTGCTCGATCTGCAGTGGCCCACTGAGACTGACGGATTCATGGCGTTCGGATCGCAGCCGCTGCTCGATCGCCTCGAGAACGACTCGAAGTCGGCTTTGTCGGATCGTCTTGTAGATGCGGAGTGTCGGCAGATACTCCTGCAGCTCATCGTCACTCGGCCACAGTCGCGTCTCGGCCCTCTGCACGCTGAGGTAGCCGAACAGTGCGGTGCCGACCTTCTCCGGCTCGATGCCGTCGAGGATCGCCAAAACTGAGACCATGAACCGATTGACATCCTTCGTGGTGTAGCGCAGCAGCGTACGGCGGATCACCCAGCTCTCCAGCGCATCCAGTGCCAGCTCAATCTGATCGTCGGGGACCTGGTGGTTGCCGGAGATGATCGACATCAGTAGCGGAGTGGTGGCGGCAAGCTCCAACTCTTGGATCACTCGCCGGTAGAAGCGTCCCGCTGCAGTGTCCGGGGGACATTCGGCCAGCGTGCGGTAGGTCTCCGCGTCACGGATCAGCTCGCTGAGCAGTGCCTCGGCCGATTCGACGGTTGTCATGTGATCGCTGGCGTACTGGATGAAGGCCCGAAATGTCTCCTCGACCAGGATCTCCTCTCGTGTGCGCATCGTTAGCCAGTACTGCAGAAATGCGTCGATACGTGAGCGCAGGTGACGTCCCTGGGAAGCTTCATCGCGCCACCAGTCGTCGTCGAAGTCGCTCCAGAACCGGTCCGGCCAGCTATCGATGTCGGCGTGGAGCCGCTCGCCCTGCTGGAAGACCCAGTTCTTGATCAGATCCGCCTTGAGCAAAGGTGTGCCGCGGTCGTTGAGCGTTTCGAAGATCAACTGGTCGTCGTCATGCCCGGACAAGTTGATCGCCACGACGAGCAGGCGCGATTGCAGCACGTCGGTGAGTGCCTCAACCCGCTGCTTCTCGGTCCCAACCGGTTTTGGCTCGCCTTCCTCATGCTCGCCGGAAATCCAGGTGCGGATCTCGGTGCTGAAGAACTGGTGCGCCTCGGCAACGCGGTGCTCGGAATACTGGCCGCTGTCGGTTTGGACTAGGGCGGCGGCGAATGCCTCGCGGTCCGAGCGCGACGGCCAGAGCTTGAACTGCTCCGGCTTGCCTCGAAACCGCTTGGCCGCATTGACCGTCAGCTCCTCAAGCGCCTCGCCCTCGTCGGCGTAACCGAGGTCAGTGAAGGCTTTTTGTGCGGCATCGAGCAGCAGCTGCAGGGTGGTCGTGCGCTGCTGGCCATCGATGACAGCGTGCCGCGTGACGTCTCCGGAGATCGCGGGCTTGGACTTGAAGACGATGGCACCCAGGAAGTGTCCGCCGATCTCCTTCAACGTGTCCTGGTCGCCGTTCGCCTCTACCACCCGCTCTGCGACGCGCCTGACGTCTTGCCATAGAGGTGCCCACTGGTCCTCCTCCGACCAGACATACGGTCGCTGGAAGACCGGGATCTCGTAATGCACAGCACCGTCGAACAACGCTCGCGGCGCCAGCGCGTCAGCTTTCATTAGGCGATCTCCTCGACTCAATGAACCCCCAAGCAAGCATGCCTAGCTTAGGGACGGCGCACGGATCTTGCTGCAAATGCCAGATCAGCTGTCGAGCAGCATGATCTGCTGCCATGGGACCCGCAGGAGCGGCATAGCGACATGTCGTCGATGGAGCAACCCATTGGCAATGGTCATGGCATCGGTGGCTGATATAAGGCAAGCGAGTTGAAAACTGGACGGTCGGGTCAAGCGGAGATCGAGAACATTGCGCCACCACCAGGAGTTTCATTCATTTCAGTAGCTCTTAGCAAGACGTGATGTAGATCACGTTTGAAGATTCAATCTGACCGCAAACTAGCTTTCCATCAGGGTTGGGTCGGATGTAGGCTCCCTTTTCGGTACACAGCAAACCCCAGGCCAGATGCCGAGGGGGCTCTGGTCCTGGGGTTTCGTGTCTACTTGGCGGTAGGGCGCTGAAACTACCAGAGAGGCATGTGGTTGTCAGTGGTGGCAGCCATGTCGTGACGAGAGCTTGACGTTCTGAGTGCCGCGGACCGCGATCCGTCGTGGCCCACGAGATGAAGGGTGGCTCGTCGTTGAGTCGGCTCGGAGTGCAAGTGATCACCGGCCCCATCGGGTCGCTTGGGGGAGTATCGAAGCGCGGCGGTGGCTTAGGAGTGCGACCGATTCCCCTAGCATGTCAGGGTGATTGGGCTGGATGTAGGTTGTAGCCACTACGATATCCGAGATGGCCATCATGGAGATACTCGGATGTATCGCTGTCGATCGAGATCCAGGGTGATGCAACCTCTGTCGATTGCTGAGGCGATTCCTGCATCCGGGGACCTGATCAACACGCCCGAGAAACTCTTGGGTATGTGCAATGCGTCGGGCACTGACTGGGCTGTCCTGCATTTCTAAGCATCCCAAAAAGTCCGCTATTCCAAACTTCGCGCAGACCTGTCATAATAAATCTATTGCTTTAAGTTGAGGTATTTCTGAATGACTAACCCTGGTAGCGGTGTCGAAAGTAGATCGTTGATCTTCCCGTTGCTTTCTGACGAGCCATCAACGACTGACCTACTCTCTTTCGATGCGATTGCGTCGACAGTCGTGGACGCGATTTTCGACGACGCACTCGATCCGGTTGCACTGGGCATTTCTGGCTCGTGGGGCAGTGGCAAGACGACAGTTCTGGAACTGGTTAAGTCGCAGATAAAAGCAAGAGCTGCAGGTAGTGAGAACGGCCAAGTACTCGTGGTACCCGTCGACCCGTGGCGATTCGACCCGCTGGTGGGCCCGAAGGAAAGCCTCATCTCTGCGGTACTGACCGCTCTGGAGGGCGAGATCAAGCCCGAGAGCGACCCCAAGGGTAGAGCGCTTGCCATGGTCAAGAAGCTCGCCAAGAAGGTCAACTGGTCAAAGGCGATCCAAATGGCAGCCAGCACGGCTATCACGCTGCAACTACCGAGCCTTGAGGATCTGCCGGAACTGATAAATGACAGTGGCGACGGAGATGATGATTCCGAGGGTGAGCCGCGGGGGATGGATCAGTTCAGGGAAGAGTTTGAGGAACTTCTCGATTCCCCTGGCCTGAGGCATATTTCGAGGGTCGTTGTGTTGGTGGACGATCTAGACCGCTGCTTGCCCACCACAGTTGTGCAGACACTGGAAGCCGTCCGTCTTTTCCTGTCAGCCAAGCGCATGTCATTCGTCATTGCGGCTGACGAGAACCGAGTGGCTGAGGCGATTCGCCATCACCTGAAGCTCGATGCGCAAGTGGCGGATGATGAAGAGAGCATCGCAGAGCTGTATCTGCACAAGATCGTGCAGACGACGGTACCTCTCCCCGCGCTCAGCCGAGTCGACACGCAGGCGTATCTGTTCCTGCTGCTGTGTCGCGCAAGCGTCGACGACGTGCAGTTCGGTGATCTGGTGTCGCAGTGCACTCACTTGCGGCATACCGAAGGCAGCCTCGATGGTCTCGAAGTGCCGGCCGAGGTGGACCTAGACGAACCTCTGGCGATCGCCGCGAGGCTGACGCCGATCCTGTACGAGAAGCATAAGGGCAATCCGCGGCGCATCAAGCGGTTCCTGAATGACCTCAATGTGCGACATTCAGTCGCATCGCGTCGCGGTATCTCCCTGGAACCAGCGGCTACCGCCAAACTAATGGTATTAGAGAAGTTGCTCAAGGCTGAATTCGAACAAGTACTTGAGTGGCTCTCGGAGAACAAGCTGCGCGACCAGCTCGACGCTGTGCATGCTACCGCAAACCAGGGAACGCCGATGTCAGCCTCTGATGAAGCTGCAGACGGTGACGGTGTACCCGAGGGCCCCGTCTTCAGTGACGAGCTGATCCGATGGGCGAAGCTTCCGCCAACGCTTGATGCGTCGAAGGTTTCAGCCTACCTGTATGGCTGCATCCTTCACCCACAAGCCGATCGTTGATGTGGGGCTTCCGCAGCGATTGCGTGATATCGCGGCGAATCTGATGTCCAGCAGCAAAATTGAGCGACAGTCAGTAACGGATGATGTCCTGCGCGCTCTGGATGCTACTGACGCGCGCCAGCTGGTCGACTATCTGGCACGATCCACCCGAGACCAGCCAGCGATCCAAAAATTCACTGTTCAGTCCATCCTGCGGATCGCTGATTTCCACCAGTCGGTGACAGACGCTGTAATTTCGGGCTTGAAGCGTGTTCCTGTGAAGGAGTTGACACCGGCGACGGTCCTGCTGTTCCGGAACCGGGACGAGGCCATGTATCGGCCGCTCTTCGAAGACTGGCGCCAGGGCGACACACCCAGAACGGTCCGCACCGCTATCGAACAGGTGATGGGGAGGTAGTGACCGAATGGGTACCAGTGGCTCATTTGGTGGCAGCGGCGGCAAGGACGCAAAGGATCTTCGCGATTCTATAGCGGATTGGCTCGATGACGATCCATCGACCGGCCACACAGGGCCGGATAGTGAAGCATCGGCGACGGAACAGCAATTAGATCTACGCAATATTGACCGACTACGGCCGATAATCCGAATGTTGGCAAACTCCCGAGGTGGTAGTGGTGGATCGGCAGGCGGTGCCGGCGGGGCGGGTGGGCGTTCGTCTGGCGGTGTAACTCGGTCGGTTCAGCGGACCTCTCGGGTGGCTGGGCGAGCAGGGAGCCTCGCCTCGGCCTACGCGGCTGGTGATCGCGCGACACTGGCCGCTGCTGGCCTGAATTACGACGAGCTAGTCGCACTCAACGACCCCCTTGAAGTCGGATCACGGATTGCGAAAGCTGCTCTGGATAGCCAGAGTGACGGAACGATTGAATCTGGTGAAGAACGCGTGATCGTCGCCGAACTCATCGCTTGGATCATCGAGAGTCCACCTGATTCCGCCCCCCGGCCCGATGAAGTCGCACGGAAATCGATCGAACTAATTATCGCTGAGTGCTCTCTGTCCGAGGTGTCGGACACGCTGCGCACCGGCTCCATGAACGCTAGTGAGCGCAAGCAGGTCGAAGACGAAATCCGTGATGCTGCTGGTGTCCTCGCTAGCCAGGCGAGTCTGTCGGCCACTGGGGCAACCGAAGCCGAAATCGCGCAAGCTATCCGGGAGGGTATCGACATGCTGGTGAAAATCTATGGGGGTTCGGCATGACGTCGATTCTCTTCGAGGTGTCTGAGGAACGTGCAACCAGGGCAGGCGGATTCGATGAGGTCTTCCTGTGGAATGAAACCGCAGCTTCGACATTCCAAGGCCCCTTAAAGCCCTCACTGACCCAGCTCGGACAGGTGCGTCCACTCAACTCCGACTTCGTACGGATCGCTCTGGCAGTGCTGGCGTCCGACCGGTCGGTGCTGCGCGCTGGAGGGGGATCGAACTGGAATCGGAGGCATTTCGACCTCACCGTCGCGGTGGACCACCCTGAGACCTGGGCAGGCCAAGCAACACGCCTGGCACACATCATCGGCTTCCTCACCGGAGATACGTGGGCGTTCACCTTCGATCAAGCCGTCCCACTGCCCTCCTCCGCGCCCGCCTCGATCCTAGACAACACACGCCGCAACGTTCTCCTCAGCGGGGGAGCCGACTCGGCAACCGGCGCATTGATGTCCAGACACAACCTGGCCGCGGGCGAAGGCCACATCTTGATGTCGCAATTCAGCCAGCATGCCATGGCAGGCGTACAAGAGGCGCTTGCTGCGCAGATCGAGCGTCTGGTTGCTGGCAGAGGACAGGCACATCACCGGATACAACTCACTCGTAAGAGTGAACGGTTGGACGGCACCAAGTTTAAAGACGAGCGCTCAACACGCTCCCGGTCGATCCTGTTCCTGGCACTAGGTCTCGCGGCAGCCTCAGTCACCGACACCCCACTATGGATACCGGAGAACGGGTTCGCCTCACTCAACCCTCCGCTGGGTCCCGAACGCCGCGGCAGCCTATCTACCAAGACCACACACCCGAAATTCCTGGCCGACCTGAGGCACCTACTGACCGATATCGGTGCACATGGCGACATTGTCAATCCCTACGAGCGAATGACAAAAGGTGAGATGTTCCGCAGCCTTGCGGACACCTTCGGTGCTGAAGCCGCCTCAACATACTTGAGTAAGACCAACTCATGCTCCCATGCCGATGGGAGATGGGCTGGCATCAGTCCCGGCAGTTCGTGCGGCGTCTGCTTCGGCTGCCTTGTCCGGCGAGCCTCATTCCATGCGGCGGGGCTGGACGATCAGACAATCTATCTAAGCAACGACAGAACAGGAACGTCCGCCGACTATGTGAAGGGCAAGTCCATCGAAGTCGCGATGAGGGACTTCGTATCAGCGGGCATCAGCAATGCCACGATTATGGCTATGGACCTCCCGGAGAGCTACTCGGCCAGAGACGCGCATGACCTGTGCGTTCGAGGGGTAGCCGAACTCGCGGAGTTCCTGAAATGAGCCGACAACTTCCCCCGCTTGATGTACATGCCCATGTCGAAACCTCGGTCACTCAACGAGACCTGGAGGGACTGGGAGCCGTCATCTTCGCCGCCACCAGGTCACAAAAGGAGTTCGTTCAGACACTAGACCGACATGACCAGATTGTCGTGTGGGGTCTCGGGTGTCATCCAGGAGTCCCCGAGGCACACGTCGCCTTCGACGCAGATACATTCCGCGAACAACTCGCAACCACGCCATTCGTAAGCGAGATCGGACTGGACGCGAGATCGAAGGTCTCTGCGGCTGAACAATATCGCACTTTCCGGACGATACTTGAAATTTGCAAGGATTTGCCTCGAATCCTCTCCATTCACAGTGTAGGAAGAACACGAGAGGTTCTAGACCTGGTCGAGGATGGAGACGTAGACGGCGTTGTTCTGCACTGGTGGCTAGGCTCCGAGTCGGAGACGCGCCGAGCTATCGAACTAGGCTGCTACTTCTCAGTCAATCACGCCATGCTAGGCAAGCTGCAAGTGGAAATCATTCCCCAAGACCGCCTGCTGCTCGAAACGGACCATCCTGCTGGCGACCGGCGTTCTGTCCGTCCCCGTCGCCCGGGAAATACGCACGCTGTCGAGGAAGGGCTCGCACGCTATCAGCAAACCGACGTCGCGGCCATCAGGGCACTGCAATGGGGAAATCTGGCCCGCTTGGCGGGCGATCTGACACTAATACCGCTATTTCCTGCTGCAGTACAGCGCATGCTTGCGCATGCCGAACGCTAGTGCATGTCCCGCAACGCTCAGAAGGTGATCCGGCTGTCGAACTCGGATCCAACGGCGAAGTCGTGGACGGGCCTTTTTGCGTTCTGCGCATAAGCTGTTGCGCTTTGTGACCGTTTAATATCTTGCTGTGCGCGCGTGGGGATAGTTGGTCATTTTACTCTGGACGTATGACTATCACCCATGCCCCGCCTCACCAACCCCACCTACCTCCAAAACTACCGCTTCCTCTATGAAGCTTGGAAGCACAACCCTGGCCCTTTCGGCTATCTCCCCTGGGCTACTCAAATGTCCCTCCACCAGTACTACCGCCTCACCGAACGTCTCTCCGAAAAGACCCTGCTCGAACACGCGCTGCCATATCCAAAGCAGATCCCTCGCTACCACAACGTGCTGGCAAAGCCTTCGCTCAACTCCGTGCTCAGATTGCCTACGGCGAAGCTCATTTACGCCCGGTCTACATCTCCGGCGCGCCCAAGAAGCCACACCTCAAACGCAGTGAGATCACCATCAGCGCCGTAGCCCGTCCCAAGCCAGTTATGAAACCACTTGCCAAAGCCCTCATTGAAGTTGTCCGTGAGCGGCAACGCATCCAAAAGATCCGTGACGAGCTAGAAAAAGAGAGGAAGGACGACAAGCAGGCGGCCGCCTAACCCCTCCGCCTCGGCTTACTCCCACCCCTCGCCCGCATCTGCACCCCCGCCTCCATCAACTTCCGCCGTACCGCGTTCGGTGACACCCCATATTTCGTACCTAGCTGTGCCAGTGTCCACCCCGCCACGTACAGCTGCGCCGCTACTGGCACATCTGCTTCGCACAGTCCTTGTTGTCGCATTTCCACGCCGTGTTCGGCCAACAGCCTGAGCACGCTGCCTTGGCTCAGTCCATATCGTCGGCGCAACTCCGTCGTGGTTGCACCGTCCCGGTACGCCTCTGCCAGCTCACCTTCGGCCTCGGCTGTCAGTCGCTGGCTCACCTTGAACACCTGTGGCAGGGGAGCAGCCTCAGCATTTCGCCCCTTGACCTGCAACGACGGCAGCATCTCGACTAGCTTCCGTAGCCGTGACCCCTGGTACGCGGGTTTCGAATAGGCCCCCAGGAGGTCCACAAACCCCCTCTGATCTGCGGAAACGTCGAACTCGACAGCCGAGTTGATCCAGAACGGCGCTGCGACAGCAATGGATTTCGTCTCATCGAGCACCTTGCGGCCGAAGGGCTCATGGATGCGAATCGCTCTGCAGATGGGCCGCCCGCTGTCCCTGCCGGGCGGCTTGTCGACGGTGCGAGATTATGCCTGCCGGCCTGCCCTGTCAGGTCAGGCGTCGCCGGTCAGATCCGGATCGACTCGGCGCAGCGCCGACGCCAGCCACTCCGTCCGCCGGTGCTCATGGGGCATGGTCGCCAGTCCCTGTGTCGCCTCACGCACCGCTTCGGAATGGCGTCCGAGCAGTGCAAGAACCTCGCCGCGCTGCACGGCGCCGAACCGGGGAGTCCACCAGTACATCGCCTCGGGTGGTTCGACGCCGTCCGCCGTTTCCGTCGCGACGTCGGCGGCGGCCATGGCGCGTTGTGCCTCGCGTGTTTCTGCGCGCGCGGCCAGTAATTCGGCCCGCCGCATATGTGCGTAGGCGACGAGCACGGAATGTGCATCTCACACGCCGAGTGCGGCGTCCGATAGGGCGACGACCTCGCCGTAATCCCCGGTCGCGATCCAGGTGACTCAACCGGAGAATCCCAGGCTGTGCACAAGGCGGTCCGGGTCACGGGAGTCTGCCGCCAGACCTACCGCCGTGGCCAGGCTGCGCCGGGCGGCGGTGTCGGCTCCGACCGCGTGCTCCGGCCAAACTCGATATTGCGTTACCTCGGACGCGAGCGCAGCCGCATCGGCTCGTGCCGTGCGCGCTTCACGGGCGAAGGTTTTCGACCACGGTGTACATCCCGCGCAGCGAGATTCCCGCCGCCTCCCTGGCGGCGCGCAACAGCACCCCAGGTTCCACAACTCCAGCCTAGCCCGGGTGTGGAGGCCTGATGACGGCGAAATCGTCGGCCCGAGAACGCAGCTCACTTAACTTCGATTCAGCCCCGCCACTGGGTCGACTGTGCTCCTCGGCGGCGGGAACTCACCAACGCCAAGGGACGAAGGGCAAAGGGGAATGGACGCGCTCGGTTGGATCGACCCGTCGTCACCGACGGCGGAAGGGGACTCTGCTCAGGTCCGCCGCTTGGCGCGGCGGCTCGGATACGAGCTGCACTGGGCGAATATGGATACGGTGCTCGGCCTGGTCGAACAGGTCGAGTCATCCGGGGGTAGACGTGGTGTTACTACCATCGTCCGCGCACGTGGACGCGGTGACGATGGATCGGGCAATGGCTATCGTCGACGTCGAATGTGCCTCGCCACAGGCCTCATTCGGCCGCTGGCCCGCTTCGGCGAGGTGCTCCGGTGAGCGCGGCTCGGATCGGACTCTCGTTCGTGATCGGCCTACCTTCCGGCGGTCGTCGCAATGATCGTGTGGCCGTCCGACTACGACGAATGAGAGAAGGACGCGTTATGAGGCTCACGCTGCGCGGGAGAGCCGAATCCGGGAGGGCGTATCCCGTGCGCCGCGAGTTCGGAGGTTGAGTGATCCGGCCCGATCGTGGCCGGCGTCGGCATCGGTGGGTGACTCCGCCGATTCACGTTACGTGGTCCGTCCCGGCTGACGACGTAGAAGCCGCGACGGATTGGGCGCTGGAACGCATGGGCATGTGACCAGGTAGAGACAGCGCAAAACCCCTCAGATTCGACGCTGAGGGGTTAAGTGACTTGCGGTCAGGCGGCGCAGACGCGGTTGAGATTGTCGGTGTAGGGGTCGAGGTCGGTGACGTTGGCATCTACCAGTGCGTCGGCGTAGGCAGTGATGACGTCCTTCTCCGCGCCCTGGGCGAAAAGGGCCAGGCCGCCCAGTCGGTCGGACAGCTCGGTCGCCGTCGCCGTGTCCATGGTGCCGCCGCTCGTGTCGATCGCGAGGTTGATCAGCTCGATGGCCCTGGCGCATAAGGGGGACTGGGCTTGCGCGGGTGCGGCGGGCAGGAAGAGCAGAGTGGCGGCGGCCGTAGCGAGTACAGCGGCGAAGGGCTTGGTCATGATTTTCCTCTCAGAACGTTGGGCTGATCGTAACCAGGCGGGAGAGCCCCTATTTCTGGTGGCTCGGTAGGTGTCAGGACGCGGGTGGACACCGATTCGACGAAGCTAGTGTGTCGCAGACGGGGGTGGGGCAGTTGCTATTGCTCGCCGAGCTCCGCATCGCCGAGTAATTCGATCAGTTCCCGCACCGCCGCTTCGACATCGGACTCGGTGTTGCCGGGAAGCCTGCGGTACTGGACCCCTTTGAGGAACTCGGGTAGCTCCACATGCTGAAGTCGTACGGGTAGCAGTGTCGCGCGGCCTTCGATGCTGGCCTGGTACAGGCGTTGGGCCTCGGTTACGCAATACGGGCTGGCGACGTAGCTGGGCGAGAGCAGCAGGACGCCGACCGCTGTCTTCGCCAAGCTGTCCATGAGTTCGTCCAGCCAGTTCTGTCCGGTGCGTATGGATCCGGTCTTCCGATAGTCGAAGACTTCCTGGAACCTGGCATGCAGGGCCCGGCTGAACAGGTCCGCCGTTTCTCTGTCCTCGTTGGCGTAGCTGAGAAATACGACTTCTTTGCGAAGCGCGGCCGTGGTGAAATATCGGCTGGCCTGATCGGCGTCGTGGAAAAGCCGGGGCTGATGCCCGATCACAGTGAGGGTTTCCTCGAAAGAGCTTCCGAGGTCGTCGCGATCCTGCCAGGACAACACCCGCCTACTGTGGCGCGGCTGGACATCCTCGAACAACGCTCCGGAGAGTTGGTCGGGCACTCGATCGGCAGGCGTGTGCAACAGGGGCAGCGTAGGCACGCCGTGCCCTGCGGCAAAGCTCGCCGCGATATATGCCGCCGGGTCGTCGAGTGCGACTACCAGCCAGTCCAGTTCGCGCAGCCGGCTGACGAACGTCAAATCGAGTCGAGGCGGCCAGGCCAGGTTCACCGGCTGCCACACCGCTTCCTCGAGGCTGCTTTCCAACACATCGCCGATCTCCGCCCTGGTGCTCCGGTTCAGCAGCAGGCCTACTTCTCTTCGGCGGTACGAGCGTGTTCCGGCGCGTGCGGAGATATGCGCCCGCAAACCGTTGGCGAAAGTCTCGAATGCTTTGGTGACGCGCGCGATCAGCGGCGAATAGCGTTCGTCGGTGATCTCCTGCGGGTCGTACTCAACGACTCGTATCTCCGGAGGGCACCGGAACAGGGCGCCGTACCGGTGGTCGCAGAAAACGATGCTGGGATACCGCAGGCGTGCGGCGATGCTCAACTCGAGCAGGAAGTACCGCGCTTCGTGCTGGAGCGTGCGCAGATCCCACGCCGTCTGCGCGTCTCCTGGTAGCGGGTATATGCCCACGAACCCGTCCGCGTCTCGCATCATCCGTTCCAGCCGTGTCGGGCTGGTGAAGGTCAGCCCTTCGTCCACGCGGAAGGCGACCGGTTGCACCTTCCGGATGATTCGCCAGAAGAACAGGTTGACATCGGGTGATCGGTACCGGTGACTGAGAAAGACGTTCGGCCTGCTGGAAGAGTCTTTCTCAGTTGCCATTCTGATCCGCCTGCGGCTCGGGAAGGACCGAACGCAGGCCGGATGTGTCGACGACCTGCTGTTGGCGGATTTTGGCGTACACCGCGTCGAAGGTGTAGCCCGCGATGAAACCGACGGACAGTACGAAGAACAGGAGCCGTCGCGCGCCGGGGCCCGTCAACAGATCGGGCGAGGTCGCCAATTGTGCCGAGATGAACAAAAGGACCGCGATCGCACCCCGGCCGACATCCCCAATACCGAACTTCGCGCCCAGTCCTCCCTGCGGTCGACGGCAGTGCGGATTATCGCCCCTGACGTCGCCGCGAGCAGGGAGCCCGCGATCAGCCCGACCAGGGTGAGCGATGCGTTGCCGTCCACCGCGTAAACCAGCGGGATCATCGCGAATCCGCCGATCAGCAAGAGCGCGCCGAAGAGCAGCCCGATTCCGGACTTGTACTCGGCATGCCGCTCGGCGCGCGACCGCATCGTCTCCGCTGATTGTTTGCGTTCCTGCTGAGTGCGCAGGATCGCGACGACATTCTCAGCGGCGCCGGCGTTCCACTCGCCGCCCAGGATCGAAAGCTCTTCCGGCGTGACGAGATTGCCGGTGCGTCCCATCGATACCCATGCCTTACGCGCGGCACCACCGAAAGCGGCGACGGGCGCGAGGGGAATATCGAACGCCATCGCCACCATCGCGGTGATCAATGTGGTGCGGCCGCCACCGATGAGTACGACACCGTCGGCTTCACGCAGCGAACGGTAATAAGAGACTTCCCAGTCGTCTTCCGCTTCATGACGAATTTCGAAGGCGCCGGACTTATGTGGTGGATGCGGGAAACTGGTTTCGGAAGATCCGTACGGTGGCCGGACATGGATGGAACCGGCTCTGCACGGCTCGACGGAAAGGTATCCGGCTACCACATCGCGTTCGACGAATCGCGGCGCGCTGGAATAGACGAAGAGGTCGTAGCCTGCCCTTGCCAGTTCGGCGCCGACCTCCCGCGCGGCTCGGGCGCCGTTGTCCTCGGTCCACGACGGACGGTCCTCCACCCCGCAAGGGCGTATCCCGCCGACGATCGCGATTGTGCGGCGCTCGCCGATCGAGCCGTTTGTGCCTGACTGCACCGAACATCCCCTCGTTGATCAGGTAACAGTAGGTTGGATAGTAGCGACCGGGCGGCCGTCCGCGCCGAAAATCGTTGTGCCGTAGACCCCGTTCAGCGAGATTCTCGCCGCCTCAACGGCATCCGCCTGCCCTGGGCGCGGTCGCCTGCTCCCGACCGCGGAAGACCGGGAACCGCAGGTGATCCGGCGGGACAAGGGAAACGCCTCTGTTTCGACGCTGAGGGTTTCCCGACGTGGCCGGTTCGGTGCTGCCGGCCGGGCAATTCGAACATGTCTTTCGCGGGCATCGGGTCGGTGAAGTCGACTCGCCGACGAGATTTCGGCCATTGACGCGGGCGCGGTGCGCGAACCCGTGCTCGCCTCGGGTTTCACCCCGAGGGGTGAGTGTTTCCGACCCGTAGGACGATGATCTTGCGAGCTTCCTGAGAGAAGAGTTAGAGGGGTCATAAGAGGGAGCCTTCAACGGGCGAAGGCATCCCAACCGTCAGTTGAAGGAAGCACAATGACCAAAAACAAGATTATCGCAGCCGCGGCTGCGGCAGCCTGTGTGCCAATGATCGCTTTCGGTTCGGGTGTTGCTACCGGGTCCCCGGACGTAGCGCCTGTGCCTGCCCCTCCTGCAGCCGTAGATGTCTCCCAGCACGGGCAATTGCAGACCGATGACGCCGTTCTATTCTGGGCCCCGTTCTTCTGGCCGGTCTGCTTCTTCCCGCCGTTGATCTTCGTCTTCCCGATCTGCATCGCATGATCTGCTGGACGGCATCGCTCAGGAAACGACGAACGCCGCGCGTCACGCACCCTCGCCAGATCGTGGCGTGACCGTCGGCGTTTCGTCACCTAGGAGGCGCACTCGACCAGGCTCGATCCCGCAAGATTGGTGACGACGTCCGGACGCCTGGTCTTCGAGTTCTTCAAGTAAACAGCAGTACTGTTCGCGCGGCATGGGGGGGACGATCTTCCCCTTCGACCGATTGGATCCGGCATGTTCGAGAAACTTGCGGGAACAGCTGCTGCGTTCGCGGCATGCGCAACGCTGATCGGGGCGCACGCGGGCATGGTGCGCGCCGCCGCTCCGGTCGTGCTGGGCGGCGGCTCCGGCATCGCCGTCAACGATCAGGGCCTCTGTACGCTCACCACGATCGGGCACGACGGCGCGGGCCGGTTGGTCGGATTCACCGCGGCTCATTGCGGTGGTGCGGGTACCACCGTCGCCGCGGCGGCCGATCGCGACGCCGGCGTTGTCGGCACCATCGTCCAGGCCAACAACGACATGGACTACGCCGTCATCGTGTTCGAACCGGACAAAGTCGTACCGGTGAGCCGCGTCGGCAACACGACGATCGCCCAGGTGGGCGGTCCGGCGCAGTTCCCGGATATCGCGTGCAAGGAAGGCTATAGCACCGGCCACACCTGCGGACTGACCTACGGAGACGTGCTGGAGTCCGGGTGGACCTGGACGCAGATATGTGTCGTCCCTGGTGACTCCGGCGGGCCGGTCGTGGTCGGAACGACACTCGTCAGCATGGTGAACGCATACGTGACGGTGCCCTGCCTCGGACCTCAGCTCGGGACGAAGATGACCGCCATCATCGACGACGTCGACGCGCGCGGTGGTCCCGGAGCCGGCTTCCGTCCGATCTAGTCGGCCTACCGACCGAGCGGGGACCGCCGACATCCCCGCCCGCCGCCGGATCCGCCCGGTCCCGCGCTCGGGATGAATACGGAATTCGCGGACACCGACCGTCATCGGAGACGGCCGCGGTAGTCGAGGCAGGCGCGCCCGTCGGTGGGCGGGGCCGCGGGTGTGGTCGCGGCCGTGATGGCCTCGGTGTAAGCGCGCAAACCCTCGGCCAGCCTGCCCGCCATGTTCTCCAGCTGCTCGGGTCGCAGATGCTTGCCGAACGCGGCCGCATCCAGCAGCTGCCTGCGCACCTGGTCGATCTGCGTTCCAGCGAAGGGGATGGGCTCGTGGTCCGGCATACTCCGGCACCTTACCTTGAGTCGAACATATGTTCCCATCGGTCTGGCTGGTGTTCTTGATGTAATCGGCGCCAGAACATTTATCCAAGCCGTTTGTGCTTCATCTATCTAACGTCTGACCTTCCTTTTCGGTGATCGTCTACTCGTGCGAACACCCGGATGTCGAAGGGGTCGGTTGTATGGCAGGAACTCGGTGTGCTCAGTGGGGCCATCCAAGGACGGTGAGTGCGTCGCCAGCTGACGCGGCGGTTGACGAGGCCGAGATTCACTCCCATCGGCCGAGGGTGGTCGTCGGTTCGTCGACTGATCGGATGTCGCATTGAGCGGTTGTGACCTTTGCCTGTATCGGTCGGTGACGCCTGGGCTGCGTGGGCCTGGTGCGAGTTTCGAGCAGCAGATGCTGTCGGGAATCGAGCGGCTGGAAGACGACGACGGCTCGGACTATCGGATGCTGCGGCGCATGCTCCGCGCTGCGGCCGCGGTCAGCCGCTCGGAGGTCGAATGGATACGCCGGATGCGGGCGACCGGGACCGTCCTGCGGCCCCGAGTCAGTGTCGTCGACGGCTATGTCGCGGGCTACATCGCCCAATGGCGGGACGCCCACAGTGCACGCCTCGGTCCGGCGATCACCGACCTCGAGGTCGGTGCAGGCCTGAGCTTGCCCGACTTGCGGGATGGGTGGGAACCTGACGCGCATGCGGTGGCGGACGCGCAGACCGAGTGGAAACTTCCGCGTTCGGTCACGCGGTCGGCCAGGGAAACGGTGCTGTGGGATGACACCGAGTTGTGGGCATACGCGCTGGCTGATGTCCGGAGCTTCAACGAGATATTGGCGCGTGTTCCGAGCAATGAGCGCGCGGTATGGCGGTGGGCGGCAAGCCAGGTATCCGGTGTGCTGGCGATGTGGTCGTGGCGGGTCGAGCCGGACGCGCGCGGACCGTTCGCCGTTGCCGCGCACGAAGTCGGAAGGTCCGCACTCGCGGCCGGAAGCCGCGCGCGCCCGCACATCTTCCGACCGCCCGCGCCGGATCTGGAGAAGGTAGCGTTCGTCCTGGCGCGGCTGTGTAGGGAGGTTCACGAGCCATCCACCGAGTCCGATTTGGTCGGCGCGCTGATCACCAGTATCGCCGCGATAATCAAAGCTCATCGGGAACGGGGGGAAATGGCGCGAGCGTCGAGCATCTACGCCACCGCCGTGGGTCCTTTGAAGTGGATAGAGTACGACATCCGCATCACAGTTCCGACTTCGGTGATCGGCTGCCAACTGCGGCTCGGGCACGCATCGCCGTCCCCTCCGAGTTAGCGCCGCGCCAGCCACCTCAGGATTCGCCGATCAGGCCCGGTCGACGGGTCCGTACCGGGCCGCAACGACATGGTGAACCCGCGGTCCACCGACATCGACGCCATGCCATGGTGCCGCGTAGTCGGCGGTGGGCATGACCTTTTGCTCGGCTACCGTCCGGCGAGCTCGGCGACGATCGGAGCGAACCGGTCGGCGAAGTCGGCGCCGAAGACGAAGTAGGAGAAGCCGATCTCCTCCCGTCGCCGCCGGATTTCCTCGGCGGCGGCCGCCGGATCATCCGGAAGTACGGCCAGTGCGTCCGCCGCGCGAAGCGCGGCAGGGTCGGTGTCGGGTGGCGCCATGTGCGGCGCGACAGTGTCGCCGATGACCGGCACGGCGAGCGCGAGCTCGACGTTCCCGATGGTGCGGAAGTCGCGTGCCAGCCGCTCGACCTCACCCCGCGGCTGAGCCCCCAGCGCGAACGTGACCGTGTCCGCGACCTCCGCCGCCAACGACCGGGCCTGTGGACCCAGTACGGCCATCGCCACGGGCGTGTGCAGGTCGGGGCCGTCGAGTTCGCGCAGCGTTTCGACGGTCTCACGTACCTGCGCAAGCCGCTCGTTCGGTGGCGCGACGGACAGTCCCTTGTCGCGGAGTTCGTCCTCGATTCCCGGTCTGCCGGTGCCGATGCCCATCTCGAAGCGTCCGTCGGTGAGTAGCGACAGCGAGTGCGCTTCCCACGCCGTCAGCCAAGGCGGGCGTAGCGGCGAGGCGTACACCCAGGTGCCAACGCGCAGGTCGGTCAGGGCCGCGGCGGTGGCCAGCATGGGGCCGGGCGCCGGTTGCGTCTGCGGGAAGTCGGGCACCAGCAGCGTCGAGTAGCCGCTGTCGGCGATGCGGCGCACGCGATCTCGCCACGTCGGCAGGTCGGTCCTGAGCGGGGCGACGACCCCGAATCGAAACGGTCTCGTCATGCCTGACTTCCTCTCGGAGAGCGTCGGTTCGAACAATTGATGGATCGTTCCGGTTTACCTGACCTGGGCGGGTATTGCCCGGTCCACGATCGTCCGCACCAGTTCGGCGGCCCGCTGCTCGTCGAAAATGCCGGGCAGGGTGAGTCGTTCGAGGATGAGCCAGTTCAGGGCGAGGTAGAGCAGCACAACGGCGTCCTCGTCGCCGGGCAGCTCCGACTCCCGATAGTTGCTGATATTGAAGTCGAGATCCGCGCGTACCCGCTCGGTGAGCAGCGCCTGCAGTTCGGGCCGCCGGGTGGCCTCCAGTCGCAGTTCGAGGATCGCGAGATAGCCGGTGCGGAAATGGGAGACCCGGTCGACCACCTCGGTCATGAGTTCGGTCATGGACTCGCGGGTCTGCGGTCCGCGGGATTTCGCCATGGCGGCGTCGCTGGGGATCAGCCGCTCGTAATAGCGGTGTCCGACCTGGACGAGCAGTGCGTCCCGGTTGGGGAAGTAATTGGAGGCGGTTCCGGCGGGCACTCCCGCCTCCTGATCGACCGCCCTGAAGGTCAGGCCACGTGCCCCTTCGCGGGCCAGGACCTCGATTGACGCATCCAGCAGGGCCTGCCTGCGTTCCGGATTCGTGCGCACCACTTGACACCACTCCATCTGTAGTACTACGGTTCAAATCACTTCGCACAGAGTACTACAGTTGAGGCGGTTAAGATGCGAAAGCTTGTCTACTACGTGGCGGTCTCCCTCGACGGCTACATCGCGGGGCCGCAGGGGGAATTCGACTTCTATCCGATGTGTGAGGACATGACGGCGTGGATCAACGAGCGCTATCCGGAGACGGTGCCGACGCCTCTGCGCGAGTCCGTCGGCATGCCCCTCGACACGCCGAACAAGACCCTGGACACCCTGGTCATGGGTCGCGGCACCTACGAACCGGGCCTCGCCATCGGCTGCACCAGCCCGTACAACCACTTGAGGCAGTACGTCTTCTCGACCACCCTCGCGCCGGTGGACAACCCGCAGGTGGAGGTCGTCGACGCCGATCCGGTCGAGCTGGTCCGGCAACTGAAGAAGGAAGCGGGCCTGGATATTTGGCTCTGCGGCGGCGGCAATCTGGCCGGACAGCTCCTCGGCGAGGTCGACCAGCTGATCATCAAGAGCTACCCCGTGATCGCGGGCGACGGCGTCAGGGCATTCACGGGCAATTTCGAGCCGACGCGATTCAAGGTCACCCAGCGCCAAGAGTTCAGCACCGGCGCGCAGGTCACCTGGTTCGACCGCGCCTGATCCGGCGCCGAACCCGCCGGAGTTCCGGCATCCCGTGGCTTCACATGAGCATCGAAAAGGCGGTACCGATATGCGAAAGCAACGCAGCACCTTCCCGACCAAGACCAGCCAGCAGCGCTTCGTGACTCGCCCCGTGCCTCCGCGCACGGTCACCAATTCCAAGGGCGGGTGGCCCCGGCACGGCAGGTACGGGGCGCGGTAGCGCCCGATCGGCGACCTGGGCTGTCCGAAATCGTTTGCCGCGGCCGGAATCGGCCGGGATGGGAGTAGCAATGCATACCGACGTGATCATCGTGGGCGCGGGCCCGACCGGCCTGATGCTGGCCGCCGAGCTGCGCTCGGCCGGAGTGCGGCCGCTGGTGCTGGAGCGGCAGTCGCGGCCGCGGGACACCCCGAAGGCCGGTGGTCTCGGCGGGCAGATCCTGGAGTTGTTGCGCTACCGGGGCTTGCTGGATCGGTTCGAAGCGGCCTGCACCGATCCGATTCCGGCTCCCCGGTTTCCGTTCGGCGGTGTGCACGTAGACCTCACCCAGCTGGACGAGTCCCCGATGCATGCGCTGCCGCTGCCGCAACAGCAGCTGGAGCGACTACTCGGCGAATACGTCGGCGAACTCGGCGTCGATATCCGTCGCGGACACCAGGTGCTCGATGTGCGGCAGGACGCCGACGCGGTCACCGCGGAGGTCAACGGGCCGGTCGGGCCGTACCGGGTGACCGCCCGCTATCTGGTGGGCTGCGACGGTGCGCGCAGCCGGGTTCGTGACCTGGCCGGCATTCCGTTCCCCGGCACCGTATATCCGGAGGTGAATCGGCTGGCCCAGATCACCGTGCCCGATTCGGTGACCCGGCTCGACAACGGCGACCTCGAGGTTCCCGGGTTCGACGCCATCCGTGCGGGTTTCACGCGGACGGATCGCGGTCTGTTCGGGATGGGTGTGTCACCCGCCTCGGAGGCACTGTCCGTCTACACGATCGAGGACGAGACCGTCGAATACGACGATGACGTGCCGATGACCGTGGCAGAGTTGCGCGACAGCATCCGTCGCGTGCTGGGAGTGGATCTGCCTGTGGCGGAGACATTCCGGCTGTCGCGATTCACCTTCAAGGCCCGCCACGCCGAACGCTATCGCGCGGGCCGGGTCCTGCTCGCCGGTGACGCGGCCCATCTGTTTCCCGCCACGGGCGTGGCACTCAACGCCGGAATGCTGGATGCGGTCAACCTGGCCTGGAAGCTGGCTGCCGAGGTCAACGGGTGGGCGCCGGCCGGCCTGCTGGACACTTATCACGAGGAACGCCATCTCGCCGGGGAGCGCACCATGCTGCACACCCGGGCACAGGTCGCGCTGCGGCGCGGGCACGACCCGGCCTCCGAAGCACTGCGGGCGGTCTTCCAGGAACTTCTCACCGACGAACAGCCCCTGCGGCGCATGGCGGCCCTCATCGCCGGCGCCGATATCCGCTATCGACTGCCCGATCCCAACAACCACATCTCGACCGGAACCTTCGCGCCCGACCTCACCCTGCATACCGACGACGGGACGACCAGCGTCGCCGAAGTCATGCACGCCGCACGGCCCGTCCTGCTCGACCTCGCCGACCGCGCGGACCTGCGTGATACCGCCCGAGACTGGCGGCACCGCATCGACATCCGCTCCGCCAAAGCCGAGAACCGCGAAGCCGATGCCCTCCTGATCCGCCCGGACGGCCACATCGCCTGGGCCGCGACCATCGACGAACCCGCCGACACCGCCGAGCACGGCCTGCGAGCAGCGCTGTCGTTATGGTTCGGCACACCCGCGGAAACGACGATCCCGACCAGCGATTGACGACGGCAGGTCGTCACCACCGATGGAGGGTTGCCGCTTCCGAACCTCCGTCGGCGAAGACGATCTGCACGTGCACGGACATCTGCTCGTCGGATGCGGCGCTGACCAGGCCGAATGCCGTGTCAGCGGACGTGTCAGGCCGGTGTCAGGGCGGTATCAGCGGGGCTCGCGACAGTATCCCTGTGAACAGTTCAGCGATTGCGGCTTCCGGGCTGCGAAAGACATACGGGGACAAGACGATCCTCGATGGTATCGACTTGGATATCGGTGCGGGCACGATCTTCTCTCTGCTCGGCCCGAACGGGGCGGGTAAGACGACCACGGTGAACGTGCTGACCACGCTGTCGAAAGCCGATGGCGGCACGGCGCGGGTCGCCGGGCACGACATCGCGACCGATGCCGAGGCGGTGCGCGCGTCGATCGGGGTCACCGGTCAGTTCGCGGCGGTGGACGATCTGCTGACGGGGGAGGAGAACCTGCGGCTGATGGCGGATCTGCACCATCTGCGGGCACATGAGAGCAAGCGGGTGATCACCGAATTGCTCGAACGGTTCGATTTGGCGGAGTCGGCGCGAAAACAGGCGTCGACCTATTCCGGGGGTATGCGCCGGAAATTGGATCTGGCGATGACGCTGGTCACCAAGCCGGACATCGTCTTCCTGGACGAGCCGACAACGGGATTGGATCCGCGCAGCAGGCGCACCATGTGGGAGATCGTCCGGGAATTGACGAACGACGGTGTGACGATCTTCCTGACCACTCAGTACCTCGAGGAAGCCGATCAGCTGGCCGACCGGATCGCGGTGCTCGACCAGGGCCGCGTAGTCGGCGAAGGCACACCTGACGACCTCAAGCGCCGGGTGCCCGGCAGCCACATCCGGCTCCGATTCACCGACGTCACGCAGCTCGATGCGGCGGCGCGGATCCTGCCGGGGGCCACCCGCGACGACGAGGCCCTGACCCTGCGGGTCCCCGGCGACGGCGGGACGAAAGCACTGCGGGACCTGCTGAATCGGCTCGCCGAACACTCGGTCGACGCCGAGGAGGTCTCCGTCCACACCCCTGACCTCGACGATGTCTTCTTCGCCCTGACCGGTCACGCCACCAAGGAGGCTGTCGCACCATGAGCACCATTTCCGCGCCGCTGGCCGATTCGTCGATCATGCTGCGCCGCAACTTCAAGCACATCGCCCGGACTCCGGTCACGATCTTCAACGCGGCCATGATGCCGGTCGTGATGATGCTGATCTTCGTGTACGTGTTCGGCAACGCGTTCGATGTCGGCGAACAGTACATCGACTACGCGACACCGGGCATGATCCTGCTGGCCATCAGCTACGGGTTGTCGGGCACCGCGGTCTCGGTGAGCTCCGATATGGCGAAAGGCGTCATCAACAGGTTCAAGGTCATGAGCGTCTCTCGTGGCGCCGTACTGACCGGCCACGTCGCGGCCACCGTACTGACCAATGTGGTGGCCATCGCGGCCGTCATAGGTGTGGCCTTCGCGCTGGGGTTCCGGCCGCCCGCGACCGCACTCGACTGGCTGGGCGCGATCGGCATCATGGCGGCGACGTCGTTCGCGGCCGCCTGGCTCACGGTCGCACTGGGAATGGCCGCGAAGACTCCGGAGTCCGCGGGCATGACCGTGGTGCCGCTGATCATGCTGCCGTTCGTGAGCAGCGCGATCGTGCCCGCCGACCAGATGGGGCAGGGTATCCGGCAGTTCGCGCAATACCAACCTTTCACGCCGATCATCGAAGCGTTGCGCGGGTTTCTCGCCGGACACCCCTCAGGTGGCTACACGGCCGCCGCGCTCGCCTGGTGCGCCGGATTCGCCGTCGTCGGATACCTGTGGTCGCGCGCCACTTTCAACAAGCGCGTGTAGTCGCGACCAGCCGCCCATTTCACACACCAACCAATTCACACACAGGAGACAGCCATGCCGACGTTCGAGACCCCGGAACCGATCGCCGTCACGATCGACGTGCTCTCCGGTGCGGTCACGGTGATCGCCTCGGACCGTATCGACACCGTCGTGGAGGTCCGTCCGGCCGACGCGTCCAAAAAGGGTGACGTGCGCGCCGCCGCGCAAACCCAGATCGAATTCACCGCAGGCACTTTGACCGTGCGAACGCCGAAAGACTGGCGGACCTACACCCCGTTCGGCGGCAACCCGTCGATCGAGCTGACCATCGAGGTACCCACCGGCTCCCAGCTGAAGGGCACCGCCGCGGTGGGCCGATTGCTGGGCGCAGGCGAACTCGGCGAATGCGACCTGGAGATATCCGCGGGCGACATCACCGTCGAGCGCCCGCGTGATTCGGTAACCGCGAAAACCGCCAAAGGCGACATCCGTATCGGTGAGGCGTCGCGCGGCGTGCTCCGGCTGGAAACGTCCATGGGCGAGCTCCAGGTCGGAATCAGCCCGAGCAGCGCGGTGCAGCTGGAAACCAACGCCCAGCACGGGACCGTGCGCAACCGGATGCAACCGGTCGACCGGTCGCAGGGCGAGGAGGACATCGTGCGGGTGTACGCGCGCAACTCTTACGGCAACATTGTCATCCAGCACGCCACGGCCGCCTGATACTGCACTCCCGCCACCCCGTCCCGCGCACATTGTCCAACAGGTGTGCGACACCAGGTCGGTGTCGCACAACTGTTTTCGCCATGTTCAGCAAGCGAGCGCAGTGGCGACCAGTTCACGCCAGCTCGCCTGCGCACCCTCCTTCGTCGCCTCGGTGAACCGCACTTCGCCGAGGCGACGTCGTGCTGTCTGCTCGATCCGTTCCACATCCGGTTGGGAACGGTCGGACAGGCCGCGCACTGCGGCACTCGCCGCGAGCAGCCGGACGGCCTGCTCATCGTGGTCGGCGCGTTGCGCCAGGTCGGCGATCCCGACGAGCACCTGAGCGGTCAAAGGCGCGTATCCCGCATCGGATGCCGCCTGGAAGGCCGCGTCGTGGTGTTCGCGGGCTTCATCGAGCCCGTCGGCGAGGTAGCCGAGCAGGTTGTGGGTCCGCGCCCTGACGTAGCGCTGCTCGGCATCGCTGCCGAGGAGGGTTGTCGCGAGATCGATCTGCCGGTACGCCTGCTCGGTGTCGTCGCTCCAACGAGCCAGCTCCGCCCTGGTCAGGGCGAGTTCGGCCAGTGCGTTCGGCCAAGCGGAGCGATCCGCGTGCCGCTGCGCCTCGGCCATGGCGGCCGCACTCGCCTCCGCATCGCCCAGCAGCCAGTACAGCTGAGCCTGCCGCGCCCGCATCAAGAAAACGTCCTCGATCGCGCCGACCTCGGTGACCACCGCGATCGCCTGGTCGAGATGCTCGCACGCACCGGCGAACTCACCGCGCATGGCGATTCGATTCGCCAGTTCGGTCAGAGCGAACGAGATCCCCCAGCGCTCGCCGATGGTCCGGAACTCGGCGAGCGCCGTCTCCAGATACTCGTCCGCCTCCCGCCCCTGCTGTCCCAGCGCGATCCGCGCCTTGCCGAGCTGGAGCCGGGCCAGCGCCCGCACCCAAGGGTCGTCATCGGTGAGCAGCGGTTCGAACGCGGGCAGCAACGCGTCCGGCCCCTGCAACATGCGTTCCAGCGCTGCGACGAACGCCAGCAGCGGGTATCGCCCCCGACTGCGTCGGCTGAACAGGTATGCCTTGTGGATCCATTCCTCCACTTGGTGCTCGTCACTCGGCCCGGAGCTCATGAAGTGCACGACCAGCCCGTACACCCTGGCCCTGATCTCGTCGTCCACCTCGCCGGACGTGTCGGCAGCCGCGGTGATCAGCTCCATGCCCTCGGCCTTGTGGCCGCCGAGCCACCAGTACCAGCCCGCGGCCGCCGCGAGCCGCATCGCCCCGGTCGCGTCCGCGGCCGCGAGCGCGCCACGCATCGCGACGGCGATGTTGTCGTGTTCGACCTCGAGCGTGGCGAGCCACTCCAATTGCTCGGCGCGGCGCAGGTGCGGCTCCGCGATGTCGGCGAGTTCGGTGAAGTACGCGAGATGCGCTCGGCGCGCCGAATCCGATTCGCCCGACTCCTCGAGCCGGTCCCGGGCGTACTGCTTGATCGTGTCCAGCATCCGGAAGCGCGGCCCGCTGTCCTCCACGGTACGCAGCAGCGATTTCTCGGTCAGCGCGGTCAGCAGCTCGAGCACCTCCCACCGCTCGACCGCCATGCTCTCCTCGCCCTGGGCTTCGGGCCCCGCGCAGACCTGCTCGGCCGCCTCCAGGCTCGCGCCGCCGGAGAACACCGCGAGCCTGCGCAGAACCATCCGTTCGGAGTCGGTGAGCAGCTCCCAGCTCCAGTCGACTACCGCTCGCAACGTCCGGTGCTGCGGAATCGCGGTGCGGCTGCCGCCGGTCAGCAGACGGAATCGATCATCGAGGCGGTGGGCGAGCTGGTCGAGGGACATGGTGCGCAGTCTGGCCGCGGCCAGTTCGATCGCCAGGGGGATTCCGTCGAGGGCCCGGCAGACGCGCGCCATGGTCGACAAGGTGGGAGCATCGGCCGCGAGATCCTGACGCACCGCACCGGCCCTGTCCCGCAACAGCTGCACCGCCGGGGATGACTCGATCTCGCCGGGATCCGCGTCCTGCGCGGGCAACGCCAACGGCTCGACCTGCCATAACGCCTCGCCCATGATGCCGAGCGGTTCGCGGCTGGTCGCGAGGATCCGCAGCCGCCCGCACTCTCCGAGCAGCCGGTGGGCGAACGCCGCCGCGGACTCGATCACGTGCTCACAGTTGTCCAGGATCAACAGCGTTTCGCGCTCGCGGATCGCCGCGACGAGCCGGTCCATCGGTTCCGCGTTCGGTGCGCCGCCGAGCAGCGCGTCGCGGAGTCCGAGCGCGGCGAGGGCGGATTGCGCCATGTCGCCACTCGCGCCGACGGACGCCAGTTCCACCAGCCAGGCCCCGTCGGGCAGGTCGTCGAGCATGGTTCGCGCGGTTTCGAGGGCCAACCTGGTCTTGCCCGAGCCACCAGGACCGGTCAACGTGGTGAGCCGATGGTTCGCGATGAGTTCGCGCACGGCGGCGATATCGGCGTATCTGCCCACGAATTCGGTCAACTCGGCCCGCAGGTTCGTGTTGCGGTGGTTCTCCTCCGTTCGCACTTCGCCGCGCAGGAGCGCCACGTGTAATGCGGAGAGTTCCGGCGACGGATCGACGCCCAGCGTGTCGGCGAGTGCCTCCCGTGCGCGCTGGTACGCGATCAGCGCCTCGGCGCCGCGACCCGCGGCGCCGAGCGCGCGCATCAGCGCGGCGACGAGCCGTTCCCGCACCGGGTGCCGGGCCACCAGCTCGGTCAGCTCGGTGATCAGCTCCGTACCCCGGCCGAGGCGGACCTCCGCTTCGTACCGATCCTCCATGGCGGCGAGGCGCAGCCCCTCCAGCCGGGTGACCACCGCGTCGAAAGCCTCGCTGTCCGGTATTCCGACGTCCTGCATCGGCGCGCCGCGCCACAGCTCGACGGCCTCGTGCAGGAGCTGGGCCTGTCGCGCGTCGTCACCGCCGCGGGCCTGGTCGAGAAGCCGTTCGAACCGCAGGGCGTCGACGGCGTGGGGTTCCACCGTCAGCCGGTATCCGCCCGCCTGCCCGTCGAGCGCCCCGTCCGGCAGCACCCTGCGCAGCCGGGAGACCAGTGCCTGCAAGGCGTTCGCCGCGTCGGCGGGCGGTTGCTCACCCCAAATCCAGTCGACCAGCGTCGCTTTCGGGACTACCCGACCTGGTTCGAGCGCGAGCGCGATCAACAGCGCCCGCAACCGAGCGCCCGGTACCTCGATCAATCCGCCGTCGTCTAGTCGGATCTCGAGCGGTCCAAGCATCCCGATCTGCACCGGCCCATTCTGCCGTGGACTCTCGGCGGTGAGCCGGGCCGCCCGTCCCCGCGGTGATAACCGCTCCGATGGCGGCGACCGACACCGGTCGGCCGCAGCGTGCCGAGATGTCGGCTTGCCGGAGAGCGGGCGCATACGCGATCTGATCGGCTCTGCGCGGAGGCGATGCGCGTCGACCAGGGCGAACGCCGTATCGGCTGCGTGTCAGGCCGGTATCAGGTCGGTGTCAGCCAGTCGGGCGACAGTTCTCCTGTGAACAGTTCAGCAATGACAGGGCTGAGGAAGGTGTTCCGGACGCCGCTGTGCACCAGTGCACTTGCCCACGGTGTGCGCTCTCTCCCGGTCACCTGGGAAAAGGGGTAGCCGGTGGAACTCAGAGTGGACCGTGAGCGCTGCGTCGGCGCCGGCATGTGCGCACTGACCGCCCCTGGAGTATTCGACCAGGACCCGGAGGACGGCCGGGTGGCGCCGCTGGACCTCACACCCGCGCCCGAGTGGGAGCAGGCCGTCCGCGAGGCGGCCCAGTTGTGCCCGTCCGGCGCGATCACCATCGTTCGACAATCGCCGCGAGAGGAAATTCGATGAGTCAGACGGCCCCCATCCCGCACGGCCTCCCCCTGGAGCGCGACGCGGGACCCTTCGACCCACCCCGCGAGATCACCCGGCTGCGTGAGCTTCGTCCGGTCAGCCCCCTGATCTTCCCCGACGGTCACGAGGGCTGGCTCGTCACCGGCTACGACGCGGTTCGCCGGCTCATGGCCGACACCCGGTTCAGCTCCCGCCAGGACATCGGCATCGTCCACGTGCCGTACGAGACACCCAGCATGCCCGTCGCCACCGAACCGTCACCGCAGGTGCCGGGTTTGTTCATCGCCATGGACCCGCCGGACCACACCCGGCTGCGGCGCAAGCTGACCGGCGCGTTCACCGTCAAACGGATGAGGCAGCTCGAGGAGCACATCATCGACATCGCCGAGCGGCAATTGGACCAGATGGCGCGGCTGACCCCGCCGGTCGACCTGGTCGAGGAGTTCGCGCTGCCGGTGCCTTCGCTGGTGATCTGCGAGCTGCTCGGCGTGCCCTACGCGGACCGCGAGACCTTTCAGGTCAACTCCGCCAAGTTCTTGGTCAAGGACCAATCGCTCGAGGAGAAGATGGCGGCGTACGGCGCGATGACGACGTACCTGGCCGAACTGGTCACACGCAAGCGCGCCGAACCCGGCGAGGACATACTGTCCGACCTGGCCCGCCACGACGACCTCACCATCGAGGAGCTGACCGGCATCGCCTTCCTGTTGCTGCTCGCGGGCCACGAGACCACCGCGAACATGCTCGCGCTCGGCACCTTCGCGCTGCTGGAGCACCCCGAGCAACTGGCCGAACTGCGCGCCGACCCGGATCTGCTTCCCGACGCCGTCGAGGAACTCATGCGCTACCTGTCGGTCGCCGACATCTTCTATCGCTACGCCACCGACGACATCGAACTCGGCGGTGAAACGATCGGCAAGGGTTCCACCGTGGTCGTCTCGCTGCTGGCCGCCAACCACGACCCCCAGCGTTTCGACCATCCCGACACCCTGGACCTGCACCGCAAGGCCCGCGGCCACTTGTCCTTCGGCCACGGCGTCCACCAATGCCTCGGCCAGCAACTGGCCCGCATCGAGATGCGCGCCGGTTTCGCCGGACTGCTGCGCCGCTTCCCGACGCTCGAGCTCGCCATCCCCGCCGGTGCGGTGAAACTCCGGACCGACATGAATATCTACGGCGTCCACGAACTGCCGGTCACCTGGACGGAGACGGCACGGTAGAACTGTCGGCCGAGCGCGTGGGAACGCGCCTGCACGGCCGGTCCGTCAGCCCTGGCCGTATCGGTTGTCGGCCAGGGCGGGCATGCCCATGACGAGGCGCGCTGTGGCCAAGGCGCGCAGCGTATTTCCGGCGTCGTCCTCGTCACCGGCGGCGGGGTGGTTCGAGCCCATGCGAAAGAACACGAAGTAGGCCGTGTGGGCCGCGACGGACCGGTGGCATGAATACCGCTCACGGACAGAATGAACACCCTCGCCACGGTTGGATCGGCATATCGCACACGAGCACCGCGGCGAAACTCTTGCGATCCCACTTTTATACTCGCCGGTAACAATTGGAATCGAGAATAGCCAATGAGTAGCTGGCGACTTATTTTTGGCTCTGACATCGCTCTTTGCGAGGGAATGATGGTTGCGAGTCGAACGCGTATTGACGGATGGGAAGCGGCACGGGCAGAATCGGCCGGGTTGATCCCGGGGGTGGAGGAGTTATGCGCGTAAAAACCGATATCCATTTCACCGTCGGCGTCGATCCCATCCGGGTGTTCGATGCGGTCGCCGCGATCGAATTGCTTCCCGAATGGTCGACGCATTCGGATGCGCGCGTGGCCACCCGCGGTGAATCCGGTCGTCCGCAGCGGGTCTACGTCACCGCGGAGACTCCGCTCGGCAAGTCCGATCTCCAGGTGCTGGAATACGACTGGACCGCGGACCGAGTGTCGTGGCAGGTCGTGGACAGCTGTGTCGGCGTCGGCGGCGGTGGCTGGTTCGAAGTCGCCGAGGACGGCGCGGGATCGCAGGTCTGGTATCACACCGAGCTGCAATCCTCGCTCTTGCTGCCCGGGCTACTCCTCAAGCGCAGCGTCCGGCGGGAGGCCGAGACCGTCGTGCAGAACTTCATCGAATTCGCCGAGGGATATACCGCGCCCCCGAAATCACGCGCCGTATAGGTCGCTCCGCTTCACCATTGGATATCCGCGACCGAGTTCAAGGGGGCGGCCACTTCCTCCGGCGCCAGTTGCAGATCCGCGTCCCGCAGCGCTTGCGGGAAGTGGAAGCGGGCTCGCTGCTCGATCTCGGTCAGCGGCAGCTGGAAGACGCGGAACTCGTCGAGATCGAGCACTTCCAGCTGGTCCAGGTTCTGGCTCAGCAGGAAGCCCCGGGCCTTCAGTTCGCCGTTCTCCCGGAACGCGATGACCTTCCAGAACTCGCGCGGAATCCTGACCTGCCGGAATTCCTGGTCGTCGTCGGTGAAGACCGGGCCGCCGAACGCGCTGACCTTGAGGTCGTCGACGGTGACGTCGGCGAAGACGGCGTCCTCGAGCCGCCCCCAGACCCCATCGCGCATGCTCTGGTTGAAGTCGTCCATCTGCGGGGTGATGTTGGTGTAGAAGAACGAATCCTCGTTGGCCTTCTTGGCCTCGGGCAGGCTGCCCCACAGTAGGTCCGCGCGGCGGGCGAGGTGGCCGCGATCGAGCCGGTTGTCGCGGTACAACTCGTTGCCGACCTGGGCGTCCGCGTCGAGCCGCGCGTCCTTGACGAAGTCGATCTTCTTCCGCGACAGCTTCTTGATCGAGCCGCCGTCGATATTCCAGGCCACCCAGATGGCGAAGCGGCGCGAGCGGCGCATCGCGAGGGAGAAATGCGTGTAGTGCAAGACATCGGCGCCGTCCAGGGTGGTCGCCACGTCGGGGCGGACCTCGGCGTCCACCTCGGGGACCGGAATCGGCGACGCGAGGAAATTCGGGTCGTATCCTGCGACGGCCGCGGCTTCCTCCGCGGCCGGCGGGGTCAAGGTGATGCCGAGCTTCTCGAACACCGATTGCGGCAGGCAGGCCAGCGCGTGCTCGTCAGTGTCCGCGCCCGTCTCGCCTGCGAAATGCAATCCGGCCAGCACGGTGCTGGTCTTGCCGTCGGGGAGCTCGAAAATCCACGCCGATCCGGAGTCGCCGCCGCTGCTGATCTCGCCGTCGACCGCGGGATGGTCCGGGTCGGGCCCGATCTCGAAGCCGCCGATGCTTCTCGTGCCAACGCCGTGATAGTCGATCTTGGCGACCACGTCGACGCGCCGCACCATGCCGTGGGTGACCTGGGTGGTCCGGCCGCTCTTGATCACCTTGTCGCCCAGCTCGGGTTCGCCGAGGCGGTCCGGGACGACGTCCAGGCCCATGATCGCGGCGCTGAACCGCCGGTTCTCGATGTCGGCGACGGCGCAGTCGCCCGCCGTGCCGAGATGGGATCGGATCAGCTTGCCGAGCCGGTTGCGGTCGACCCGGTTGTCGTCACGCGGGCCCGGCTGCACGACGTCGTCGCCGAGATTGCCCGCCGCGGTGTTCAGGACGTGCCAATTGCTCAGCACATACGGTGTTCCGTCGTCCCGGTCGTAGACGACGCAACCGATCGTCCCCGCCGTAGTGCTCGGGTGGGCAACGCTGATTCCCGGCACGATCGGGTCGAGGCGCGACTTGCGCTCGGGCGCGGCCGCTTCGGTGACCAGCCGGAAGGCCGGCTCGAACGTGCGCTGTAGCACGTCGGTCGGTACCTCGATCCCGTCGACGGTGACGGTCTCCGGAATCGCCGACGTGCCAAGCGCTTCCAGCGCCTCCGGTTCGGACACCTTCTCGTGCACGGTGAACTGCACCGCGATCTCGCCGGTCGATTTTCCGTCGACTTGCTTGTGGCCGATGCCGATCGAGGAGATATTGGGGTCTTCGAGGAAGTTCTCGCCCTTGCTGCGGATGAATTTGCGCAGTGCGGCGAGAAGGTCGTCGTTTCGGGTGTTCGTCCGGCGGGCTGGTGAATTCTTTTTGGCAGGCATGGTGGCTCCGTGATCGAGGTGAGCGTGGCGTCGACGGCGCTGTCGCACCAGCTATCGCCATTCTCTGGTCACAGTCGTGCCCGCACACGAGTAGCGAACTACTCGAACGACGGGTGCCGCAATGCTGCGCAAAAGTTAGTTCGCATAACCAAAACAGTAGGTAGAGCCTATGCGTGCTGTCGGTTTCAGCGACGTTAGATTTTCACCGATGTTCGGCCAAGGCTGTCGCCGTCGCGGTCACGAGGCCGATCAATCGAGTTCGGTCGATGCCGGGAAGCCTGCGGGCCAGCTCGTGCTCCAGCTCCGCGCGGAACTTGTGTCGCACCGCCGAGCCCTGTTCGGTGGGAACGGCGCGAGTCACGCGGCGGTCTCCCGGGTCGGTCTCCCGGACGAGTAGCCCTCGCCGCTCCAGCCGGTCGACCATGCCGGTCACATTGGTCTTGTCACAACCGAGCGTCGCGGCCAGCTCGCCGAAGGACGGCGGCCGGTCGGCGCCGAGCAGGCACAGCAATTCGGCTTGCTGACTCGTCAATTCGAGGCGTCGCGCGATCGAGGTGTAGAGGGCGCTGATCTCGCGGTGCAGCCGTGCGAAAGCGGGCGCGAGCCCCTGATCATCGGGCGGCATGGGGAAAGTCTATGTCATCGACAGTTGACATCCTCGCTGATTTGGTTGATGATCTCGACTATCGCCATGGTCATCAATGGGAGGTGAGATGCCGGTCGCGATCGTCACCGGAGGATCCCGCGGCATCGGTCGCGCCATCGCCGAGCGTCTGGGCGCGAGGGGAGCCGCCGTCATCGTCAACTACCGATCGAACCGGCAGGCCGCCGAACAGGTGGTGGCCGCCATCGAGGGCTCCGGTGGGCAGGCGTGGGCGGTGCGGGCCGACGTCGCCGACCCGGCGGGCCCGCGCAGGTTGTTCGACGCCGCCGAGGAGCGTTTCGGCGGCGTGGACGTCTTCGTGAACAACGCGGGCGTCGGGCGTTTCGGCTCGATAGCCGAGGCCACCGACGAGGACTTCGAGCTGATGTTCGCGGTCAACACCAAGGCGACGTTCGTCGCCCTGCGTGAGGCCGCGAAGCGGTTGCGCGACAACGGCCGCATCGTCGTCGTGTCCTCCGGCGCGACACTGACCCACCGGCCGGGCTCGGGTGTCTACGGCGCCAGCAAGGCCGCCGTAGAGCAGCTGGTTCGGGTGCTGGCCAGGGAACTCGGCCCGCGCGGCATCACGGCCAACAGCGTGCTGCCCGGTGTGGTGCGCACCGACGCACTCGCCGCGTCAGGGGCGATCGGGGCGAATCAGCAGATCGTCCAATCGATTCCGCTCGGCCGCATGGGCGAGCCCGACGACATCGCCGACGTGGTCGGCTTTCTGACGTCGGAGGAGGCCCGCTGGATCACCGGGGCGAGCGTGCCCGCCGGTGGGGGAGCGTTCTGAACCGCGAACGTACCGGGACGGAGACGGTCCGAGACGGAACCAGGGTGTGCGCGCCTAGATCTCGATGTGAGCGCCCATGATCACCGTGCGCTCGCGGGGTAGGCCGAACTGCTCGGCGGCGTCGGCGGTGATGTAGGAGGTGGCGATGAACAGCCGCTTGCGCCACTGGGCCATCGTCGGCTCGGTACCGGGGCGCAGCTCGATCTTCGACAGGAAGTAGGACGCACGGTCCAGCTGCAACGGTCCCTCGGTGAGAGCGGGGTCGAGCAATGCCAGCGCGCCGGGCACGTCTTGCGACTCCATGTAGCCGAACCGGGCGCACACGTGGATGATGCCGTCTTCGGTGTAGCCGAGGGAATCGACGCTGATCCGTTCGTCCGCCGGAACCCGCGGCACGGGTTCGGTCTCGATCGACATGATCACGACGTGCGCGTGGCGCACGTGGTTGTGTTCGGCGTTGGCCCGCAGGGCCAGCGGCGCGGTTCGTTTGCCTCGGTTGAGGAAGACGGCCGTGCCGGGGACCTCGAGTATCGATGGGTCGCCCGCGTGCAAGTGGTCGACGAACTCGCGCAGCGACCCCTCCCGCCGTTCGCGTTCGGCGGTGACGATGTCGCGCCCGCGTTGCCAGGTGGTCATGATGGTGAACGCGGTGAGACCGATCAGCAGCGGCAGCCACGCGCCGTGCACGAGCTTGGTCAGGTTGGCCGCGACGAACAGCAGGTCCACCGACAGCAGGGGGACGGCGCCAAGGGCGAGCAGCCAGCGCGGGATATTCCAGCGGGCGCGGGCGACGTAGAAGAACAACAGCGTGGTGATGGTGATCGTGCCGGTCACCGCCATGCCGAACGCGTAGGCCAGCGCCGCCGAACTGCGGAAGGCGAACACCAGGGTGAGCACCGAGACCATCAGCAGCCAGTTGATCCACGGCACGTAGATCTGGCCGACCGTCGCCTCCGAGGTGTGCGCGATGCGCAGCCGGGGCAGGTAGCCGAGCCGGGCGGCCTGGGATGCCACCGAATACGCGCCGGTGATCACCGCCTGCGACGCGATCACCGTAGCGGCGGTGGCCAACAGCACCAGCGGCAGGCGGCCCCATGCGGGCATGAGCAGGAAGAACGGGCTGCTGACGTGGCCGGGATCGTCGAGGATCAGCGCGCCTTGGCCGAAATAGCTGAGGATGCACGCCGGGAACACCAGAAACAGCCAGCCACGGGTGATCGCCCTGCGACCGAAATGACCCATGTCGGCGTACAGCGCCTCGGCTCCGGTCACCGCGAGGACGATCGCGGCCAAGGCGAAGAAGGCGGTGCCGAAATGGCCGAACAGGAAGCCGAGCGCGTAGGTCGGTGACAGGGCTCGAAGAATCTGCGGATGATCGGCGATGCCCGCCACCCCGCACGCGCCGATGACGGCGAACCAGGCGATCATCACCGGCCCGAACACCCGGCCCACGGCCGAGGTGCCCCGGCGCTGCACCAGGAACAGCGTCACGATGATGACCGCGGTGATCGGTACGACGAAATCCGCCAGCGACGGTTGCACGACCTCGATTCCCTCGACGGCGGACAGCACGGAGATCGCCGGAGTGATCATGCTGTCGCCGAAGAACAGCGAAGCGCCGAAGATGCCCAGCGCCGCCAGCGCCGCGGTCTGCCGTCGGCCGTGCTGCGAACCCCACCGCCGCAGCTGCGTGATCAGCGCCATGATGCCGCCCTCGCCGTCGTTGTCGGCGCGCAGGGCCAGCAGGATGTAGGTGACGGTGACGATGATGGTGACCGACCAGAAGATCAGCGAGACCACGCCGTACACGTTGTCCACGCTCACCGGCACCGGATGTGGGTCGGCAGGGTTGAACACCGTCTGGATGGTGTAGATCGGACTGGTGCCGATGTCGCCGAACACCACGCCGAGTGCGGCGACCACCACGCCGAGCCGCGCGGTGTCGTGTGCGCTCGTCGCGGAGGGCGCGGGGGGCCGCTCCTCGTCGGATGTGGTCGTGTGCTGCCGATCGGTCACCGAGTCCTCCTAGCGCGGGCTGTCCGGCCGCCCGTGCGGACGATACCGTTCCCGGAGTTGGGCCGTCGGGCAGTAGCCGCCGCATGACATCCGGCGTCGTGCCTACCGCGGCTCAATACGACACGCGCGTCATGCGGATCTCGGAGATCGACATGCCCCGGCGGCGGCGGAACAATCCACGCAGTGTTCCGGCGTTGAGATAACCCACCTTGGCGGCCACCGCGTCCACCGTGAGCGAAGTGGTGCGCAGCAGTTGCACGGCGCGTTCCAGGCGGATGTCGTGCACGAATTCCGTGGGGGACATGCCCAGTTCGGCGTGGGTGGCCCGCTGCAGGCTGCGTTCGGTGACGCCGACGGCGCGAGCGGCCTGGGATATCCGGAAATTCTCGCCGAGGTGTGCGCGGACCCAGCGTTCGAAGGCGGCGGTGACGGAATCGCCGCGGGCGATGATCTCGGGGACGATGAACTCCCGTTGCGGTCGGCCCGCGCCCACCGCCAGGTAGCGCATGGCGCGTTCGGCCAGGGCCGGGCTCTTGCTCGCGATCAGCGACAGCGCCAGGTCCATGTGCGAGAGCGCGGCGCCCGCGGTGGTGACGCGTCGACCGCGACACAGCGTGCGTCCCTCGTCGAGTTCCACGTGCGGGTAGCGGCGCCGGAAGCTGGGGCCGAGCCACCAGCTCGTGGTCGCGGGGGAGCCGTCCAGCACGCCCGCCTCGGCCAGGAAGAACGTTCCGGTGCAGGCGCCGGCGAGGTGAGCGCCCCGATCGCGGGCCGCGACCAGCCGGTCGAGCACCGGACGGCTGGCGGGTGCGGAAACCAGGTCGATCAGCGCCGCGGCCTCCAGGACGTTCACGGCGGGCACGATCATCAGATCGAATCCGTCGCCGAGCTCGTCGAGCGGGATCGTCGGCACGGTGTGGCCGTTGCCCGACCGCACCGTGGCGCCGAACGACGCGCTGTGCACCCGCCACGGCTGCGGCGGGTCGGGCAGCTCGGTGCGCACGGCGTTGGCGGTGTTGAAGGTTTCCAGTAGGGCGGCGTATCCGAAATCGGCTACGCCGTCTACCACGAAGACGACGACGTCCATGTCGGAAACGGTACCGAAGATGTCGTTTGCGACACTCGGTTCCGCCGGGATTCTGTCCTACCGTCATCGCGAGACGGCTCGCCGCCGAGCGAACCGGGGAGCCGATCGAACCCGCCGTACCTCGTTTGGGAGCGTGACCATGATCGAAACGACCGGGACGCATCACATCCGGTTGACCGTGACCGACATCGCCCGGTCGCGTGCCTTCTACCGAGATGTGCTCGGTTTCCCCATCGCCGCCGAATCGCCAGGCAGCCCCGACGATCCGGAGGTGCGCGTCGACCCGATGCGACTGTTCGGCGGGGTGGTGTTCCAGGCCAACGGCATGTTGCTCGGCCTGCGTCCGGTCGCCGATCCGGCGGACCGATTCGATTCCGAACGTGTGGGTTTGGATCATCTCAGCTTCACCGTCCCGGCGCGGGACGATCTGGTGGCCGCGGCCGCTCGCCTGGCCGATGCGGGCATCGAACACGGGAAGATCACCGAGATGGCCGATTTCGGCATCGCGATCCTGTCGTTCTCCGATCCCGACGGCATCCATCTCGAACTCACTGCGCCCCTGTGAGTTTGCGTCCGCCCGCAGCGGGCATGCCCGATCCGGAATGAACGCTGTCCTGATGAAGGCTTGGCCGACCGGCCGTACGAGCGGTGCGGTCGTGCCGGGGAGGTAGGCCGATGCTGGTCCAGCGTGCGCGACCGCGGAAGCTGTCCGAGGATTCGGCGCTGCCGAGTCCGAGCGCACTGCTGTGCGCGCTGGGCGGCCAGCACGTGCAGGGCCCGGTGAGCCGGTGGGCGCGCGAGCTGACCGAACTGCACCGGCGGCGCCGGGAGGACGCACGGGAATCGGTCGGGACGCGGCGGCGGCGCGCCGAGTTGGTCGAACGGATCGACACCTGGGCGGCGCTGCACCTGCCGTGCGCCGACCCCGCGGTGCGGGTGCACCACGAGAGCCTGGGGGAGATGATCGACCGGATGGCCGCCGTCGCGGAAGACGCGTTCCATCTGCTGATGCACGACGATCCGGGAGGCGAGCGCATGCACGCGGCATGGACCCGGCTGGCCGAACTGGAGATCGCCTACGCCGATCTGGTGCGCGCGATCGGGGACGGTCGTCGGCGTCTTCCGTCCGGACGAACCGGCGCTTCGGGGGCCCAGTGATGCCGGGGTGGCCTACCGGCGGTCGATCGAGTGGCCGAGCCGATCGCATCGGACGAACTCGCTGGTCATCGTTGTCGGCAGCCGTTGTGGGGAGTGCGCGCGTCCGCGTCGCGGCGCCTCGCGATCAGCCGTCCCCGGACGAAGACGCGCGCGCCGAGCCGTGGCCGATCGAGTTCACTACGGAGGAGGGCGTAGGCTTGGCGCTCCGACGGACGGCGCGACTTCTGGGAGCGGTGCATGAGCAAGGGTGAGGGGACTCCTCCCGCTACGACGCGGACCGGCACGATCAGCGTGCGGGTGCCCGCGGTGTCCGAACAGCTCGCGATGTTGCGTGCCTTGGCCGAGACCGTCGTGCTCATGGCCGATTTCGGCATCGACGAGGTGACCGACATCCGGCTGGCCCTCGACGAGGTGGCCAGCGCCCTGGTGCTGGACGCGGTGGACGGGGCGGAGCTGGAGTGCGCGTTCGGCTTCGAGGACGACGCGGTGGAGGTGCGCGTCTCCACCGTCACGGTGTCGGACGCCAGCCCGGACGAGTCCGGCTTCGGCTGGCACATCGTGGCGACGCTCACGGATTCGGTCTCGGCCACCCGAGGCGCACACGACTCCGCTGTGGGCGGCTACCCGACCGTCGTCGACTTCCGTTGGGTGCGCGGCGGCTCGAATAATGAGTAGCGAGTCGAATCAGGTCGCTTCCAAGCGCAAATCGCGGGGAGACACCTACGACAATATCGAGCCGCTCTTCGCCGAACTGGCCGCGCTGGCCCCGGACGATCCACGCCGGGACGCCGTGCGCACCGAGCTGATCGAACGTTGCCTGCCGCTGGCCGAACACATCGCCCGCAAGTTCAGCGGCCGCGGCGAGAGCTTCGAGGACCTGTTGCAGATCGCTCGGGTGGGCATGCTCGCCGCCGTCGACCGCTTCGATCCGGGGCACGGCGCGACCTTCCTGTCGTTCGCGGTGCCGACGATCATGGGTGAAGTGCGCAGGCATTTCCGCGACTACGCCTGGTCGGTGCGAGTGCCAAGGCGGCTCAAGGAGATCCAGTCCACCATCGGTCCGACGGTGGAGATCCTGTCGCAGCGGCTGGGCCGGATGCCGCGGGCGCGGGAGATCGCCGAGGAACTGGGCGCGGACCTGAACGAGGTGACCCAGGCGCTCATCGCCCGCAACGCCTACCAGACCTCCTCGATCGACGCCGCCTCGGACACCGACGACTCCGAATCCGGCGGTCCCTCGCTGCTGGACTCGCTCGGCGCCGAAGACCCGGACTTCAGCACCGTGGAGAACTACCTGGCGGTCAAGCCGTTGCTGGCGGCTCTGCCGGAACGTGAGAAGCAGGTGCTGGTGATGCGCTTCTTCGACTCGATGTCCCAGGAGCAGATCGCCCAGCGCATCGGATGTTCGCAGATGCAGGTCTCACGGATTCTGTCGAAGACCTTGAAATCGCTGCGCGAGCAGGCGCTGCGGGACTGACCCGCGCCCCGGCGGAGGCGTTCACTCGCCGGTCAGCCCGTGGTGACGCTCGCGCATCGCGTGGACGACGGCGACCAGCACGCGATGTGCGGCGCGCAGGTCCGCGTCGGGCAGTTCGGCCATCGCGGCTCAGTTTCTGAGAGAGTTGGCGGGGTGAGCGCTTGGGATCGCTATGCGTCGGTGGTGACCGCCCGGACCTCGTGGGTGCTGCTCGTGGTGCTCGCCGCGGCTTCGATCGGCCTGATCGGCGCGGTGGGCGAGAACGAGTCCGCCGGGCAGGCCCCTACCGCGCTACCGGCCTCAGCCGAATCGGCGCGAGTCGAACAGGCGCTCGAGGAGTTCCCGGACGCGGGGTCGGCCGCCGCGATCATCGTGGTGACGCGCGCCGATGACGGCGAGCTGACCGATGACGACCGCAACGCCACCGTGACGGCGGTCACGCGCGCGTCGGGACGGACACCCGGCCCGAGCGATCTGCTCGCTTCGCCGGACCGGAAAGCGGCGATCGGGCAAGTGCCCGTGGACGCCGATCTGAGCGGATTCCCGCTGACCGACCGGATCGGGGACATCCGTGCCGTCGCGCGGGAGGGCCTGCCCGAGGGACTCGTCCTGCAGGTCACCGGCGGTCCGGCGTTCGGCGCCGACATCGCCGACTCGTTCTCCGGCGCCAACGTCACCCTGCTGGCGGTGACCGCGATGGTCGTCGCCGTGCTGCTGATCGCGACGTACCGCTCCCCGGTGCTGTGGCTGGTGCCGCTCGCGGTGGTCGGCGCGGCCGATCGGGTGGCCACCGGCGCCGGAACCGCGCTGGCGCGTGTGACCGCCCTGACCTTCGACGGCTCGACCTCCGGTGTCACGAGTGTGCTGGTGTTCGGTGCGGGCACCAACTACGCGCTGCTGCTGGTGTCGCGTTATCGGGACGAACTGCATCGGGAAGCCGACCACCGCACGGCATTGCGACACGCGGTGCGGCGCGCCGGGCCCGCGATCCTGGCCAGCAACGTCACGGTGGTCGCCGCCCTGCTCGTGCTGGTGCTCGCCTCCGTGCCCAGCACGCGCAGTCTCGGTGTGATGGCCGCGCTGGGATTGCTGGTCGCGGTGGTGTTCGTCCTGCTCGCGCTGCCCGCCGCGCTCGCGTTGTGCGGACGCAACGTGTTCTGGCCGTTCGTGCCGGAGGCCGACGATCGCGATACGGCGAACGAGGGCGTCTGGCACGCGGTCGCCGCGTGGGTGGTGCGCAGGCCCGCGGTGGTCGCAGGAACCGCGCTCGTGGGGCTGGCCATCTGCGCGACCGGATTGCTGTCGACGCAGGTGGGCCTGTCGCAGACCGAGCAGTTCCGGGTTCGCGCGGAGTCGGTGGAGGGATTCGACGCCCTCGCTCGGCATTTCCCCTCCGGCGCTTCCGATCCCGCGATCGTCCTCGCGCGCAGCGACGCGGTGGTGGAGGTCGACGCGGCGTTCCACCGCACGGAGGGCGTGGTGATGACCTGGCAGACCGGCACCTCGCCGACCGGGCTGACCCGGTGGGCCGTGGTGATCGACGCGCCGCCGTCTTCCGCACGTGCCTTCGACACGATCGAGGCGCTGCGCGCGTCGGTGGCCCAGGTGCCGGGCGCCGACGCGATTGTCGGCGGCACCGATGCCCAGGCGCTGGACGTCCAGACGGCCGCGAGCCGCGACCGCAAGCTGATCATTCCGCTGATCCTGGTCGTCGTGCTGGTGGTGCTGCTGGGGCTGCTGCGCGCGGTGCCTGCCGCGTTGCTGCTCGTCGCGGTCACGGTGTTGAGCGCGCTGGCGGCGCTCGGGCTGGGCAGCTGGATGAGCGAGCACGTGTTCGGGTTCCCGGCGCTGGACATCAGCGTGCCGCTGTTCGCGTTCCTGTTCCTGGTCGCGCTCGGCGTCGACTACACGATCTTCTTGGTGACCAGGGCTCGCGAGGAGACTCCGGGCCACGGCACCACGCATGGCATGGTGCGGGCGGTGTCGGTGACCGGCGCGGTGATCACCAGTGCGGGCATCGTGCTCGCGGCGGTGTTCTGCGTGCTCGGCGTGCTCCCGCTGATCACCCTGACTCAAGTCGGCATCGTGGTGGGCCTCGGCATCCTGCTGGACACGTTCGTCGTGCGCACGGTGGTGATCCCCGCGCTGTTCAGCCTGATCGGGCGGAAGATCTGGTGGCCGAGCGAGCTGCGGCTCGTCGAGGAGGAGGGCGACGGGCGCGGCGGCGGGGATCAGTCGGCGGGCGCCCAGCCCGGGCCGCGGAACAAGTAGCCGCCGCGGGCGCGCCACGAGGGCGCGCTACGCAGGTCCCGCCAGATCGAGGCGAACTCGTGGGTGGCGACCTTCGCCAGATTGAACGTCTCGATGTTCTTGGTCAGCCCGTAGCGGACGCGTTCGTCCTCCGGCTCGAAGGTGCCGAACAGCCGATCCCAGATGATCAGGATGCCGCCGTAGTTCTTGTCCAGGTAGCGATCGTTGGAGCCGTGGTGCACCCGGTGATGGGACGGGGTGTTGAACACGAATTCCACGGGACGCCATAGCGTCGCGACCCGCTCGGTGTGGATGAAGAACTGGTAGACGAGGCTGACCGACTGTTGCAGCAGGATCATCCAGGGCGGGAAACCGGCCAGCGCCAGCGGCAACCAATAGGGCAGCGAGCTGAACGGGGTCCACGGCTGGCGCAGCGCGGTGGAGAGGTTGTAGAACTCGCTGGAGTGGTGCACCACGTGGCTGGCCCAGAACACGCGCACCGTGTGGTGCGTGCGGTGATACCAGTAGTAGGCGATCTCGTCGGCGAAGAACAGCGCGACCCAGGTCAACGGATGGTCCGTCGGGAGATGGAACGGGGCGGCCAGGTACGCCGCGGCGTACACCGCGACGACCGCGAGTTTCCAGCCGAGGTTCACCACCACGTTCCCCAGCCCCATGAGCACGCTGGTGCGCGCGTCGCGGAACTGGTAGCCGAGTTGGTCGTCGTCGGGCAGCAGGTGGAAGGAGGCCGCTTCGAGGGCAAGGCAGAGCACGAAAACCGGTATGGCGTGGGCGATCAGGTCGAACAATGGGTCAATCTTTCGGTGCTGCTTGGGCGTCCACCAGGCGGGTGAGCAGGGCGTAGGCGGTGTCGTAGGCCGCGGCCGAATCGCGGCGGGCAATGTGTTCCGCGAGCGCGCGATGGGCGCCGGGATCGATGTATTCCTTGTTCAGGCCCAGTTCGGCGACGACTTCCATCCCGATCCCGAAATAGCCGGAGACCAGGGTGTTCAACGCCAGCCGGTAGGCGAGATTGCCGGAGCCGTCCAGGATCGCCACCCAGAACGCCAGATCGGCATCGACCACGGCGCCGAACGGGGCGGTGGCGTCCGGATAGGCCGCGGCGGCGCGTTGCACCGTCGCCAGTTGGTCGGCGTCGGCGTGCTCGGCGCACAACCGGGCCGCGTCGGCGGCGACCGAACGCCGCATCACCGCGATGTCGTGCAGGATCCGTCTGGCCGGTACCGCGCCGGAGCGAGTGAGCGCGGTCAGGATGTCCAGGCCCGCGTGCGAGCGCCAGTCGAGAACCCGGGTCTTGCCACCGGGCGTGACGCGGACCAGCCCGCTCTGCTGTACGCGCTTGAGCGCTTCGCGGACGGCGTGGCGGTTCACCTGGAACATCTCGGCCAGCTCGCGCTCGGAGGGGAGCGTCGCCTCGGGGGCGAGTTTGCCGCTCAGGATGGCGTCGATGATCTGGCCGAAGACCGTATCGGAGACGGCGGTGCGGGCGACCGCGGCGAATTCCATGTCACCGAGTCTCGCGTATGGCGGTCAACAGGTCAACTGGTTGGACCAGTTCCTGGAAAGCAAGGCGGATGCCCGCTTCATGCGGCCATCCGCCTACGACCTATCTGCCTCCGCTTTCGCTCGGCCGTGCGCGGTGCTACCACGCGTTCGCTACGGCCGTGCGCGGCGCCAGGCACGGACAACGTCCGATAGCGCACGTGCAGCGGTCAGTGCCGGAAGGCGTCCTTGACCTTCTCGCCGGCGTCCTTCAGGTCGGACTTGATCTGGTCGGTGCGGCCTTCGTCGCGCTTCCCCCGGTCACCCTTGGCCTCTCCGAGCTTTTCTTTGGCCTGACCAGCGACTTTATCGGTCTTGTTCTTCGCCTTGTCGACTGCGCTCATGTCACAACCTCCCTTTGAAGCGACCGGCCGGCCATCTTCAGCCGGTCTTCTCGGCAGTAGCCCGTAATCGGGCGGCCAAACATCGGCCATTCCTCGTAAAAAGCGGAAGACCCGGCGGGCAACCGGGTCTTCGCGGAAATCGTGCGTATTCGAAATCGCCGCCGAATCCGCATGCTGCGTGCGGTCTCCGGCGCGCCGGGAATTACGCGGCCGGAACCGTGGGCGGTGTCAGAAGGCCTTGCAGCACACCGACACCCGCGCCGAGGGCCGCACCGACGGCGATGGCAGGGGAGGCGACGAATCCATAACCGATGGCGGCGCCGAAGGCCATGACGGCCACCGTCCCGGTCGGAAACATCGGCAGGCCCGCGATGGCGCCGCAGATGGCGCCGATGACCGCTCCGATCGAGGCGACCGGCGCGGCCACCATGCTGCCCGCCGAGGCGCCGATGGCGGTGGAGCCGATCAGGTCGGCGGCGATGCGGTCGGAACGCGACGGATCGAAGCCCGCCGAATCCAGGGTCTGCGCGATGCCTGCTTCCGGGCCCGCGATCGCGTCGTTGAACATCTTGCCCTGCTCGGGAGTCATGAAGTCCGGGCGGCCGATCACCACCGAACCCACGCGCAGCGTGCCGGGCGGCGCCTCGATCGGCGCGACCGCGGGAGCCGGGGCGGCGGGGTTGGGCAGGTGCAGCCGCTGCGGCTCGACCGGCGCGAGCAGGTTCGGATCCGGCATCGGCCGGTTGACGCTCAGGTCGTTGCGGCCCGCGGAAACCGGGGGCGCGGGCGGAAAAGCCTCGGGCGGAAAGGCTCCGGGGTCCGCGGGATCGGCCGCCGGGGTGATGAGGCCAGGGCCGGGCGCCGGGGCGAACGGGATCTGGACGGAGATCTGCGGCAACAGCGGGTCGGCGGTGGCGGTCGCGGCGGCGCCGACCAAGGACAACGGAATGGCGCCCGCGACGACCAGAGTGGCGGCGCGGCGGAAGAACGGGTGTGCTGGAGTTTCGATTTCGGGTACTGCTATGCCCATGGACTTACCCACCTCATTCTGAAGAGGACATGTACCTACCCTTCTAGTTCGATTCAGAAAGCCCCACGGATGCGCGGAAGTTCGAATTATTTTCCATTGCGGCGAAACGCGCCCCTGCCAATCGAATCCGCGTGACAGCGCCGAATAGTCCTGTCGCTGTGGTCAACCGATCGCGACTGCGCGACTGCCGGTTTTCTTCAACCGAAATCAGGGAAACCACCCCCGAAACGGGGCCATGCCCCGCTGTGTGGGCTCCGAGCCACGCAGCGGCCTGATCAAGAGCCCATCCGATCCCCGTCATGTGGGGGCGTTCGAGGTGGTCGGCGAACTGGTCAGCACGACACTCCGCGACGGCTACCTCACCTCGGAGCGGATGCGCTTCTTCGCGGCCAAGTTCCGCGAAGCGGCCCAGGCATCCGACAAAGCGGTCGAAGCGCCCCGCAGTGACATCGACACTCGGGTATCGAGCACGTTGAAGCAGTCTGGCTACTGGTCCTGGGCATGTACGGTGACCGTGTACGGGGTGCTGAGGAGGGGCTGCGTTCGCGGACTCCAGCGAGTTTGCGCGCAATGTTTTTCGCGGTTAGCAGCGCGCCCAAGGCGGGTGTGCGGCTCCCGTGCGGGAGGAGTTGACCACCCGATCCCCGCCGGGCACACCCGGCGGGGCCAACGCGTCAGGATGCCGCGTCGAATCCGGCGCGCAGGTCGGCGAGGATGTCGTCGATTCCCTCGATGCCGACCGCGAGTCGGACCAGGCCGGGGGTGACGCCCGCGGCCAGTTGCTCTTCCGGCGTCAGTTGCGAGTGGGTGGTGGAGGCCGGGTGGATCACCAGCGAGCGGACGTCGCCGATGTTGGCCACGTGGCTGTGCAGGCGCAGCGCCTCGACGAACCGCTTGCCCGCGTCCACGCCGCCCGCCAGCTCGAAGCCGATCACCGCGCCGGTGCCCTTCGGGGCGAGGGCGCGGCCGCGCTCGTACCACGGCGACGACGGCAGGCCCGCGTAGGACACCGAGGTGACTTCCGAACGGGTGGTGAGGAATTCGGCCACCGCCTGCGCGTTCTGCACGTGCCGCTCCACCCGCAGACTCAGCGTCTCCAGGCCCTGGCTGATCAGGAACGCGTTGAACGGCGAGACCGCCGAGCCGAGGTCGCGCAGCAGTTGCACGCGCGCCTTCAACGCGTAGGCGGGCGCGCCGAGTTCGGCGTACACGACACCGTGGTAGCTCGGGTCGGGTTCGGTGAAGCCGGGGAAGCGGCCGCCGGTCCAGTCGAACTTGCCGCCGTCCACGATCACGCCCGCGATGGCCGCGCCGTGTCCGCCGAGGTACTTGGTGGCCGAGTGCACGACGATGTCGGCGCCATGGGCCAGCGGCTGGATCAGGTACGGCGTGGCGACGGTGTTGTCCACGATCAACGGCACACCGTTGTCGTGGGCGACGCCCGCGATCCCCGGGATGTCGAGGATGTGGTTCTGCGGGTTGGAGATCGTTTCGCCGTACAGCGCCTTGGTGTTCGGGCGGATGGCGGCTTTCCACTGCTCGAGGTCGTCGGGGTCGTCGACGAACGAGACCTCGATGCCGAGCTTGGGCAGCGAGTAGTGGAAGAGGTTGTAGGTGCCGCCGTAGAGCCGGGGGCTGGACACGATGTGGTCGCCCGCTCCGGCGATGTTGAGGATCGCGAAGGTCTCCGCGGCCTGCCCGGAGGCCAGCAGCAGAGCGGCCACGCCGCCTTCCAGGGCGGCGATGCGCTGCTCCACCGCGTCCTGGGTCGGGTTCATGATCCGGGTGTAGATGTTGCCGGGCTCGGCCAGACCGAACAGCGCCGCCGCGTGCGCGGTGTCGCGGAAGGTGTAGGAGGTGGTCTGGTAGATCGGCAGGGCGCGGGCGTTGGTCGTGCCGTCCGGAATCTGTCCGACGTGGATCTGCTTCGTCTCGAAGCTCCAGTCCTGCGACAGGTCGGGTTCGGTCATCGGGAAGGTCCTCCTTCTGGTGAGTGATCGAGCTGGTTGGGACGGCGGCTAATCGGTGATCAGCCTGGTGTCGACCGGAGTGCGCCCGGTCGTGAGATCCAGTACCGGGCAGTGTGCGTCGACGGCCTGCTGGAGTTCGGCATAGCGCTGCTCGGTCTCGGGCCCGCTGAGGCGGACGGTCACCCGCACCGCCTGGAAGCCGGGGCGAACGTTCTCATCCAAGCCGAAGAACCCGCGCACGTCGAGATCGCCTTCGGCGCTCACCGCCAGTTCGTCGATCGTGATGCCGAGGCGCTGGGCCCAGAACCGATAGGTCACCACTTGACAGGCGATGAGCGACGCCAGGTACACCTCGACCGGATTGGGCGCGGTGTCCGCGCCGCCGAGCGCGGGTGGTTCGTCCACGCGCACGGTGTGCCTACCGAGCGTGATCGCGCTGCCCACTGTCCCTTCCGGAGTCCCGGAGGCACGGAACACCACCAGCGCGTTCGCCGGGTCGTCGGCGACCGCCTTCGCCGTCGCGTCGGCGATGTCGTTGAGCGGGGTGCCCACATCAGTTGTCATGTCCACTGACGCTAGAAACCGCAGGGGGCGACGGCGATAGTTACATTCGGACTGAGTGCAAGGATGGTGCGCGGTACTGCGTCAGTCCGCGGGTTCGCTCTCCGGTTCCGGCGGTGGCGCGGTGGCCGCGTCGATCTGCTCGCCGAGGTAACGCAGGACCACCGCGGCGATCGCGACGACCGGCACGGCCAGGAACGCGCCGACGATCCCGTAGAGCGAGCCGCCCGCGGTGACCGCGAGCAGCACGATGACCGCGTGCAACTGCATGCTGCGGCTCTGCAACACCGGTTGCAGCACGTTGCCCTCCAGTTGCTGTACGGCCACGACGATGCCGAGCACGATCAGCGCGGTGACGAAGCCGTTGCCCACCAGCGCGACCAGCACCGCCAGGGCGCCCGCGACGAACGCGCCGACCATCGGCACGAATCCGCCGAGGAACGTGATCACCGCGAGCACCAGCGCCAGCGGTACCCCGAGGATGACCAGACCGGCGCCGATGAGCACCGCGTCGACCAGGCTGACCAGCGCCTGGGTCCGGATGAACCCGCCGAGCACGACCCAGATCCGGCTGAGCACCTCTTCCAGGTGCCTGCCGCCGCGGCTGCCGGAGACGCTGTGCAGCCAGGGCAGGAAGCGCGGCCCGTCCTTGACGAAGAAGAAGCTCAGTACCAGCACGAGGAACAGGGTGATCAGCGCCGACGTCGCGGTGGTCACGCCGCTGAATACGCCGGTGGCGATCTGCGCGGAACTCGACTGCAACCGGGACACGATGGCGTCGACCGCCGAATTCAACTGCTCTTCGCGGATTCGCAACGGCGGCCCCTGCAACCAGTCGCGCACCTGGTTGACGCCCGCGCTCGCCTTGTCGGCCAGTTCCGGGACCTGGTCGACCACCGAGGGCACGATCAGCGCGATGACACCGGCGAGCACACCGAGGAAACCGAGCACCGCGAGCGAGGCCGCCGCGGCGGGCGGCAAGCCGCGGGCGGTGAGCCAGCGCACCGGCGGCCACAGCACGGTGGCGATCACGATCGCCAGCGCCACCGGCAGGATCACTACCCACAGCCGGGCGACCAGGAAGCCGAGCACCCACGCGCCCGCCGCGATCGCGACGATGCACACCGCCCACTTGGCCAGCCACAGCAGGCCCACACCGATGACATCACCGCGATCACGCGGCGTGAGTTCGTCCGGTTTGTCGCTTTTGCTGCGTTCGCTCACCGGCCCAGTCTGGCACGCGCCACGAGATCGAGCGGGACTCGTGATCAGGCGACGCGGTCGATTCCGGGTTCTGTGCGCACTGGAGTCGCTGTTTGGCCCCGGCATCCCCGGTCATCACCTGAGCAGGTCATCGGAAGGGTGGTTGCCGTGCGGTGTGTGGTGTTCGGTGCGACCGGCTACATCGGCGGACGGCTGGTGCCGGAGTTGCTACGCGCGGGTCACTCGGTTCGCGTGCTGGCACGCACACCCGGCAAGCTCGCCGAGGCCCCCTGGCGCGATCGCGTCGAAGTGGTGGCGGGCGACGTGACCTCGGCCGCCGACGTGCGCGGCGCGCTGGCGGGGCAGGAGGTGCTGTACTACCTGGTCCATTCGCTGACCCGCGCTGACTTCGACACGGTGGACCGGGAGGCCGCCACGCTGGTCGCGGCCGAGGCGGCGCACGCGAGGCTGACCAGGATCGTCTACTTGGGCGGCATCGTCCCGGGTGCGCAGCGGCTGTCGCGGCACCTGGCCTCCCGCACCGAGGTCGGCGAGATCCTGCAGGCGGGCGCGGTACCCGCCCTGGTGCTGCGGGCCGCGGTGATCATCGGTTCCGGCTCGGCCAGTTTCGAGATGCTGCGCTATCTGACCGAGCGTCTGCCGCTGATGGTCACCCCGCGCTGGGTGCGCAACCGGATCCAGCCGATCGCGGTGCGTGACGTGCTGTATTACCTGACGCGGGCGGCGACGCTGCCCGAAGGCGCGGGCGGCGCGTTCGACATCGGCGGCCCGGACGTGCTGACCTACGTACAGATGATGCGCGCCTACGCCGAAGTGGCCCAGCTGCCGCGACGGCTGATCGTGCCGGTGCCGGTGCTGACGCCGTGGTTGTCGGCGCAGTGGGTGAATCTGGTGACCCCGGTGCCGCGCGCGATCGCCGTTCCGCTCATGGAGTCGCTGATCAACGACGTGGTCTGCCGCGACCACGCGATCGCGGGCCTCATCCCGGACCCACCGGACGGACCGACCGGTTACCGCAGAGCAGTCGCGTTGGCGCTGGAGAAGATTCGCGATCTGGACGTACCGACCAGGTGGTCGGACGCCCATCCGCCGGGCGCGCCGTCGGACCCGCTGCCCACCGACCCGGCGTGGTCGGGCGGGTCGCTGTACCGGGACGTGCGCGAACGCCACACCGATGCCGACCCCGCGACGCTGTGGCGGGTGATCGAGGCTATCGGGGGCGAGCACGGCTGGTATTCCTTCCCGCTGGCCTGGTCGCTGCGCGGTTGGATCGACCGGCTCGCCGGCGGCGTCGGTCTCGGCCGTGGACGCCGCGATCCACACCGGCTGCACGAAGGGGAGGCGCTGGATTGGTGGCGGGTGGAGCGGATCGAACGACCTCGGATGCTGCGCCTGCGCGCCGAGATGCGGGTACCGGGACGGGCGTGGCTCGAGCTCGCGGTCGAGCCGGACGGTCCGGGCGCCACCTACCGCCAGTGCGCGGTGTTCGAACCGCACGGACTGGCCGGGCATCTGTACTGGAAATCCATCGCGCCGTTCCACGCGGCCATCTTCGGCGGGATGGCGCGCAATATCACCGGCGCCGCGGAATCTTCCCGCGCGCGGTGACGCGGCCCGCTCACCCGGCTATCTGGTGGCGGGGGTCGCCAGCGCCGCGGCGATCAGCGGCCACGAGTTGTGCAAGTCCTCTTGCCAGTAGCCCCAGGAGTGCGTGCCGGAGGGACGGAAGTCGAACGTCGCGGGGATGTTCAAGGCACGCAATCGATCGCTCAGGTCGCGAGCGCACTGGTTGATGATCGCCTCCAGGAAACCGCCGGTGACGAGCTGGCTGACCAGTTTGTCGCGATTGCCGTCGATGCCGGGCCCGTCGGGCCGGTCGAACGGTCCCGGCATGCCGGTGCCGGTGGAGACGTAGATGGCAGTGCCGCGCAGTTGATCCGCGTGCAGGTACGGGTCGTTGGCGGCCCATCGGGGATCGGTGGGCGGGCCCCACATGTTGAGGGCGTTGCCGCGCCAGCGGGTGACGACGGCGGCGACCATGGCTTGGCCTTGCGGATCGCTGGTGCGGACGCATCCGCTGTAGGAGCCGACGGCTCGATAGAGCCCGGGTGCGTTGAGGGCGAGCTGGAATACCGAGGTGGCCGCCATGGAGATTCCGGCGACGGCGTTGGCGCCGTTGCCGGCGAAAGTGGCGTCGATCAGCGGCGGCAGTTCTCTGGTGAGAAATGTCGTCCAGCGTTGCCTGCCCAGCACCGGATCGTCCGTCCGCCAATCCGCGAAATAACTTCCCTCGCCGCCCATGGGCACGACGACATTCACTTGTTTGTCCCGGAAGAAATCCTCGATATCGGTCCGATCGGTCCAGTTGCTTCCTTCCGAGCCGCCGCTGGCTCCGTTGAGCAGATACAGCGTCGGCGCGGGTGCCGAATTATCCGGTGCGCGGATGACTTTCACCGGGATCGTCGTACCCATAGCGGCGGAATGGATCCGCACGTCGGTCAGCCGACCGGTGCCAGGCTCGATGCCGACCACTCGGGCGTCATCCGCGGTCACCGTGTCCGGTGTCCGGGCCGTAGGTTCCGCTGTCGCCGCAGGCCAGGCCGGTGACAGCGGTGTAGCGGCGAGCGCGAGCGCGACGGCGATCGAGGTGATGATCGCGCCTGGCCTGCCTGTCGTTCGTGCCCGCACGCAAGACCTCCGAACCTGCTTCGTGCACCGTAGTGGTGGCGAAAGTAGGGCGCGGTCACGATGCCCGGCAAGCGCTCGCGAGCATTCTTGGGAAACTCGACGACCCGCCCGCGCCGTCTGCTGGTGGTGGTCACAAGATTCCGTGCTACCCATGGTCGTCGGATGATCGAAGTCGTTAACTTTCATGGGGGTTCAGCCGAGGATTTCTCCTCGCCGGCACGAATCGAGAACACCTGTGGTCAATTTCGGTTTCATCGACGAATGGCATCCCGCTGCGGGAAAGCTCACCAGTTGGCGCGCGGCACCGGAATCGCTCGCCGCGGCGCGCCGTGCCCCGGCGCATCCGGCGCCGCCGTCACATCAGCAGGAGGAATACCTGCGCACCACATACCGCAATGCCGATGCGGGCTTCCGCGTTTCGCGGGTGTGCATGCTCGCGTTCACGATTCCCGGCGTCCCGGACCATGCCGCGCTCACGCGCACGGTCGACGCTTTCCTGCGCAGGCACGACACGTTCTGGAGCTGGTTCGTCCGCACCCCGGAGGACCGGGTGGAGCGCCGGGTACTCGACCCGGCGGACATCCGGATGGTGCCGACCGAACACGGCGTCCACAGCGAAAGCGACACCATCCGAGCGCACGTCTTCGCCGAGACGCCCGGCCCGCTGGACTGGGACTGCTTCAGTTTCGGCGTCATCGAGCACGCGGAGTCGTTCACGATGTACGCGGCAGTGGATCACCTGCACACCGACGGTGTGGCACAGGCACTGTCGTGCGTAGACCTGCTGACGCTCTACGGCAGCGAATTGTCCGGCGGCAGCCTGACTCTCGCGCCGGTGACCGGCCACATCGCGTACTGCGAGCGCGAGCGCCGCCACAGCGCCGAGCTGACCGCCGACTCACCGCGGATCTCCGTCTGGCTGGATCTGCTGCGGCGCAACGGCGGTGACGTGCCCGGTTTCCCGGTGGACCTGTGGGTCGACGGAGACCAGCACGTCCGGGGCGCGCAGGTGACCACCGTCCTCATCGACGAACCGGGTGCGCTGCGCTTCGAGGAGGCCTGCCGGGCGCACGACGGCCGGTTCACCGGCGGACTGTTCGCCGCGGCCGCGCTCGCGGAGATCGAATTGGCGGGTGGCGACTGGTATTTCGGTCTCACGCCGGTGAACACGCGCCGCACCGACGGCGAGGCCGCATCGGTCGGGTGGTACACGAATCTGATCCCGGTGGCCTTCTCGGTGGGCGCCGAGCAGTCTTTCGCGGACGTGGTAGCGGCGGCGCAGCAGGCATATGACCAGGGCAAAGACCTGACCGACGTGTCCTTGCACCGGGCACTGCAACTGGCGCCGCCCGAACTCGGTATCCGCACTCGGCCGGGTTGGAACGCGCGCATGCTGTCCTACCTGGACATTCGCAAAATGGCGGGCGTCGAGATGTTCGACAAGATCGACGGCGGCATGTTCGCCAACCGCGGCAGTTCGCGCGAGGTCTACATCTGGATCAACAGGTTCACCGACGTCACCACCCTCAGCCTGCTGTTCCCCGACACGCCGCAGGCGCACGAGGCGATCGGGCGCTACGTCACCGCCATGCAGGCGATCGTGGCCGACGTCGCCGCGAAAGGCGACCGCGCGGTGCGGGTCGGCGCCCTTCCATGAGTACGCGGGCGAGCATCGCCACCGGCACGCCTTCGGTGGTCGTCGGCCCGCCGGAGTGGGCCGCGCTGGGCGCGTGCCTGCTCGCGGTGTTCATGCAGATGCTGGACATGACGATCGTCAACACCGCGCTGCCGAGCATCGCCAAGGATCTGGCGGCGCCCGGTTCGGCGCAGGTGTTCGTCGTGGCGGGCTACAGCCTGGCCTTCGCGGGCACACTGATGACCGCCGCGCGGATCGGGGAGTCGATCGGGCGGCGGCGCGTCTTCCTCGGCGCCATGGCGGCGTTCACCATGGCCTCGGTGTGGTGCGGCCTGGCCCACCTGCCCGGCGAGCTGATCGCGGCGCGCGCTGTCCAGGGCCTGTCCGCCGCGGCGATGTCCGCGCAGGTCATCGCCATCATCAGCGCGGTGTTCCCGAAGGGCAAGCAGCCGTTGGCCTTCGGGTTCTACGGCGCGGCCGCCGGTCTGGCGGCCATCGTGGGGCCGTTGCTCGGCGGCGCGGTCATCGCTTCCGATCCGTTCGGCCTGGGCTGGCGCGCGATCTTCCTGCTGAACGTGCCGCTGTGCGTCCTGGGGTTGCTGCTGGCGCACCGGCATCTGCACGTCGGCAGGCCCCCGACCAGGGAACGGCTGGATGTCGCCGGCGCGCTGCTGGCGAGCAGCGGACTGGTCGCCCTGCTGTATCCGCTCGCGGCCGGACGGGAACAACGCTGGCCCCTACAGCTGTTCGGGCTGCTCGGCGCCGGGCTCGGGCTGCTCGTCGTATTCGTCTGGCATCAGCGCAGGCGGCTGCGGGCCGGGGAAAGCCCGCTGCTGCGGATCGATCTCTTCGCGGACCGGGGTTTCGCGGTCGGCTCCGTGCTCACGCTGCTGTTCTTCGGGATCTTCGCCGCGTTCTTGTTCACCGTGTCGGTGATGGCGCAATCCGGCTTGGGATTCACCGCCTTGCGAACCGGAATCCTGGTGCTGCCCTTCGCGCTCGGCGGCGCGTGTGGCGCGCTCACCTCGCCGATCCTGGTGGCGCGGCTCGGCAGTCGCGGGCTCACCCTCGGGGTGCTGGTGTTCGCGGTCGCCATCGTGGTCATCGCGCTGACCGTCGACCCCGAGGACGCGGCGATCGATCTGGGGCGGCTCGCCGTACCGGTCTTCGCCGCCGGAGCCGGGATGGGGCTGTTCGCCGCGCCGCTGCCCGCGGCCATGATGGCGGGCGTCGCGGAACGGGCGACCGGTTCGGCGTCCGGAACGGTGCCGACCGTGCAGCAGATCGGCAGTTCGCTGGGCGTGGCGGTACTCGGCGCGCTGTTCTTCCGCCGGGTCGACGCCGACACCGACCTCGGCGTCGGTCATGCGAAAGCCGTTCTGGCGGCATCGCTGACGAACTCTCCGGCGACGACCGCCCAGCGCGACGGTGTCGTCACGTCGTTCGCCGACTGCGCCGAATCGGCGCTGCGTTCGCCGACCCCGCACCTCGACGCGCACACCTGTCCCGGCGCGGGGGCCGACGTGGCCGGACAGATCGCCGCCGCGCACACCTTCCTCGCCGCCTGCGTCACTGTGCTGTGGATGGTCGCGGCGATCGCGCTGGTGCTCGTCGTGCTCAGTCTCGCGCTGCCGTCGCGGAACGGGGAGCCACGGTGACGGCAACCGGCGTCGTGCACTACGACCGCGCGTGGTCGCACGACGAGCTACTCGAACGCAAGCGGCACCGCACCGTCTCGGTGGTCGTTCCCGCTCTGAACGAGGAGGACACCGTCGCGGATGTGGTGGGCTCGATCCGTGACCTGGTCGGCACCTTGGTCGACGAGCTGATCGTGCTCGATTCCGGCTCCACCGACCGGACCGCCGCCCGCGCCCGAGCGGCGGGCGCGACCGTCTATTCCCGCGAGCAAGCGCTGCCCGCCGTGCCGCCGTGTCCGGGCAAAGGGGAGGTGCTGTGGCGGTCGCTGGCGGTGGCGTCCGGTGATCTCATCGTGTTCGTCGACGCGGATCTCGTCGCTCCCGACCCGCGGTTCGTGCCGTCGCTGCTCGCGCCACTGCTGTCCGACGACCGACTGCGGTTGGTGAAAGGGTTCTACCGCCGGCCGTTCGGCGACGCTCCCGACGGCGGCGGACGCGTCACCCAACTCGTGGCCCGGCCGCTGCTCACCGCGCTCGCGCCGGAGCTGGCCGAGTTGCGCCAGCCGCTGGGCGGCGAGTACGCGGCCACCCGGGAACTGCTGCGGTCGTTGCCGTTCGCACCTGCCTACGGCGTCGAGATCGGCATCCTGATCGACACCTGGCGCAGGCACGGGGCCGGCGCCATCGGGCAGGTCGATCTCGGCGCCCGCGTGCATCGCAATCGGCCGCTGCACGAATTGGCCGAGATGAGCAGGCAGGTGATCGCGACGCTGCTCGACCGGTTCGGAATCCCCGATTCGGGCGTCCCGCTGACGCAGTATCTCCCGGACGGCTCGAGCTGGCATGCGGTGCCGGGCGCGGCGCCCGCGGCCGATCGCCCGCCGATGGCCACGCTGAGCGGCACCGGTATCCGCTGACGGCGATGGCGAATTCTGCGGCGGGTGAACCGGTATCGCCGCGGCGAACACTCCGCATCCGGCCCGGGCCGGCCTTACCCTGATCCCGGTGACGATTGCGGAGTGACGACGGCTGGGAGCTTCGATGGGCGCGGCATTGGTCAAGGGTCAGAACGGTGTGCTGGACCTGGCTCACGTACTGGTGTCGGTGCGCACCGAGGCGGCGGTCGACGTGTCGGCGCTAATGGTGACCGAAGTGGGGCGCGTGCGATCCGACGCGGATTTCGTGTTCTTCAACCAGCCCAGCGCGCCCGGTGTCTCGCTGGCGGCGGGAACGCCCGGAGTGCTGTCGGTTTCGCTGGGTGATCTGCCCGCGGACATCGCCCAGTTGCGTGCGGTGCTCACACTCGACGATCCGGCGCAGACCTTCGGCCGGTTCGCGCCGCCGGTCGCCACGGTCGCCGACGCCGCGGGAAACGTTCTGTACGAGTACCGCATAGAAGGGTTGAGCAGCGAATCCGTGGTGATCGCGCTCGAGCTGTACCGCCGCCAGGGGACGTGGAAGGTGCGTGCGGTCGGGCAAGGCTATGCGGGTGGGTTCGCCGCGCTGGTCACCGATCACGGGGTGAGTGTGGACGAGGAACCCGCCGGTGCGAACGTTCCTTCTCCGGATCGGCCGGTGGCGAATCTCGCCCCGGCGGCGGAGGTGTTCACCGTTCCCGGCGAGGCGAAGCTCTCCTTCGAAAAGCGCGCGAAACTGGACCTGCGCAAGCGTGAGGTCGCGAAGGTCCTCATCGACAAGGACGCTTTCGGCATCCGTGCCCGCGTCGTGCTGGTCATCGACAAGACCGGCAGCATGCAACGGCAGTACCGCGATCAGGTGGTGCACCGCGTCGTGCAGCGGATGATTCCGGTGGCCACCCAGCTCGACGACGACGGCACCTTGGAGGCGTACCTGTACGCCCTCTCGTTCGCCAAGCTGCCCGACATCACCGTCGAGCACGGTGACGACTGGGCCCGGACCTATCTGCATCTCGGCGGAACCCACGGCGACATCGATTACGACCGGCTCGGCGGCCGCAACGACGAACTGCCGGTCATGCGCGACATTATCGACTCGTTGCGCCCTGGTGGCCGTCCCACGCTCGTGTTGTTCTTCACCGACGGCGGCTTCGCCAAGAAGCGCGAGATCACGGCGCTCATGCGCGAAGCCGCGCGGTTGCCCGCCTTCTGGCAGTTCGTCGGGCTCGGTCGCGCCAACTACGGTCTGCTGCGCGCTCTGGACGAATTGTCCGACCGGGCGGTCGACAACGCGGGTTTCTTCGCCCTCGACGACATCGATCAGGTCGACGACGCGCAGCTCTACGCCCGTTTGCTCGGGGAGTTCCCGGACTGGCTGCGCGCAGCGCGAAACGCGGGCATTCTGCGCTGACAGCGCGAACCTGCCCTGCTCACCGCGCATCGCCCGCTTGTCATAGCGAAAGGCTATAGCGGTTCGCGATTCGGTCCGCGGCGGATCAGCCGATGACGGCGTTCATGATGGTGCCCGCGCTGGTGGCCACCACCCCGCCGATCATGGCTCCGGCCACCATCTTCGGTGACTCGAGTCCGCCGCCGGTCCACTTCTCCCAGGCGAAGCGGCCACCGGCGTAGATGATGCCGCAGATGCCCGACAGGAGCACGAACCACGTCAGGTAGCGGACCAGTTGGAGGAACTTGTCGGAGATCGGCGGTGCCTCGGGGCTGGGATTGCCGATCTGCGCCAGGGTGTCGTAAGCGGCGGCCAGGATCATCGTCGTTCGCTCATTCTGGATTCGGGACAGGGGCAAGTGATTCGCTGAGAAGATCGTATCCGTTCGCTCGCCGCGATGCAGTCAGGTCCATGTAGCGCAGGGAAGTTCGTGTTTCCCTCGCCCGCGCCCGGGTAGCCGAACTCCTGAGCCTGCTGCCCGTTCCGCCGCTGGGCGCGAAGGTTCCGCGCAGTGCGCGCACCGCGGCGGCGTCTGGGCCCGTATCCTGGTTCGTGGCCGAATTCATCGGTGGTCGAACGGCTTTCGCAAAGCGGCTGGTCGGCGGCAGGGTTGTATTCGAGCGTAGAGGGAGTAGACGGTGAGCATCATTCTTGCGTCGGTCGGCGATTCGTTCACGACGTTGGCGCAGATCGGCAATCCGACCCCGGAGGCGCCGCCCTTGGCGGACAAGCTCTTACAGTTCGTCCGGTACCTGACCTGGTTCGCGCTCGCGTCGGGCATCGTCAGCATCATCTACGCGGGCGGCAGATTCGCCTGGGAGAAGTGGAGCGGCGGCGGATTGCAGTCGCCGAAGATGATCGCCGGCGCGATGATCGGCGGGGTGGTGGCCACCAGTGCGGGCACCATCATGAACACCGTCCTGGAATTCTGAGCGAGGGCGGCGCTCCTTCCCGCGTGTTCTCGCGGCGAACCTCCGCAAACGCCTCGAGCTGCGATTTCCGTCGCGGAGTGCGGTCGCGCTCCGGTGCGGGAATCGCGGTGCCGATAGGATCGGAGGCGGAGCGGATCATGGACGAGAGGACCGAAGGCAAGCTCACGATGTCGCGGCGCACGGCGCTCGGCATCGCGATGTCGTCGGTGGCCGCGTTGGGATCGGCGGCATGCGGCGGATTCGGCCAGGATTCCGGGCCGCATCCCGTCCCAGGTGACGCTGCCACGATCGCCAAAGACGCCTATGTATTCGGCTACCCTCTGGTGCTGCTGGACGTCACCCGGGTGGCTGCGGAGATGGTCACGCCGATCAACCGCTTCCACCACGCCGCCTCGCTGCCCACCCCGGCGCAGCGAGACGTGGTACGGCTCGACCGCGACACGCTGCGTTCCACCGCGTGGCTCGATGTGGCGAGCGAGCCGATGGTGCTGAGCGTCCCCGCGCTGGACGAGGGCCGGTTCTGGCTGGCCAAGGTGACGGACGCCTGGACGAACAACGTGCACAACCCCAGCAGCCGTCGGCCGGCGACTGAGTCGGCCGGGCCGCCGTATACCTATGCGGTGACCGGTCCGGGGTGGTCGGGTGCGCTACCGGAAGGTCTCACGCCGTTGCCGATGCCGACGCCGACGGTGTGGCTGATCGTCCGGATCCGGGTCGACGGCGAGAGCGATCTCCCGGCGGTGCGCGCCGCGCAAGAGGGATTGCGATTGGTGCCGTTGAGCGCTTGGGTGGCGGGCACCGAGCCGCCTGCGCCCACCGGGACGGGGCAATCGAGCGTACAGCCGCCACCCGAGTGGGTCGCCGGGATGGACCCGCGGGTGTTCTTCGACCGGATGTGCGCGTTGCTGTCGACCAACCCGACCGCGCCCGAGGACGCGCCCGCCATGCGGCGGTTCGAGAAGATCGGGATCCGGCCGGGTGGCACAGTCGAGGGCATCTCGGATACCGAGCTCACGGCGGCGGTGGAGACCGCACGGCAGCAGATCCCGGTATCTCTGGGTGCGCGGACGGTCAACGAGAACGGCTGGCTGGTCGACCCCGACGTCGGCAGGTTCGGCACCAACTATCTGCTGCGCGCCGTCATCGCTCACGTGGCGCTCGGCGCCAGCCTGATGACCGAGAACGCCTACTATCCGACGCTGTTCGCGTCGACGGACGCCGGAGGTGGCACGGGCCGATTCCGGCTGCATTTCGCGCCCGGCCAGTTGCCGCCCGTGGACGAGTTCTGGTCGCTGACCGCCTATGCCGCCGACAACTATCTGGTGCCCAATCCGGCCGGCATCTACGCGGTCGGCCATCCGGATCCGGTGACGGTCAACCCCGATGGGTCCGTCGACATCGCGTTGCAGTACACCGACCCGAGGGCGGGCGTCGCGGCCGGGAACTGGCTGCCGATTCCCGAATCCGGACAATTCTCGCTGACCCTGCGCCTGTACGCGCCGAAGGCGGAGGCCGTCCAGGGGCGCTGGCGTCCCCCGCCGCTGTTACCGGCGCTCTGACGCGATTCGCGCGAAGTCCCGCCGCCGCTCTCGGCGATCGGGTGACAGGTACCGCTGGTCAGCTACTTTTCCGCAAACAGACGGATATGCTCCGGGACGGATCTGGCGCTGCGACCGATCGCATCGGGAGGCGGAACGGGATCATGGAGGACTGGACCTCATCGCGATACGATCTCACACTCCAGCAGCACGATCCCGGGTCCGGCGTCCCCAGGGGCAACTGGTTGCCCATACCGGAATCCGATCCGTTCTCGGCGAGCCTGGCGTTGTTCGCGCCCAAGCCGGTGGTGTTGCGGAGGCGATGGCAGCCGCCGGCGCTGATCACGCTGCGCTGAGTCAGTCGTCGCCCGCCCAACTCCAGCGTGGGACCTCGCGGATCGGGTGCAACTCCGAATCGCTGGTCGCATGCGAATTCTGCTGCGCCACCCGTGATCCGAATGCGACGTGCTCATAGACCGCGGTGCGGAACTCTTCGTTCTCCAGCAGTCCGGCCTCCTCGAAGGTCTGCATGTACACCTCGACGAAACGTTCCCGCTGCTCGTCGGTGATCCGCAGGCCGCGGTGCACCGCGATGATGTATTCGAATCCGAGCTCTCGGGTAAATCGATCCGGGCCGCCGAACGATTCGGCGGTGAACCAGGTGAGATGGTCGACGTGTCGCGGCAGTCGTTCGGTGAACAACGTCTTCAGCACCGGGTCGCTGAGCGCTTTGTCGTAGAACGCCGCTTCGACACGATGGAGCACCTCGTCGCCGCCGACGTGGTCGTAGAGACTGGGCATGGCACCTCCGGCCGGAGTAGGGCTGCTGCTCTCATTAGAGGTGGTCCGCCGCGTCGGTGTACACCTGAATCGGGGTAATGGCCGATACCTGCCACCTCCGTCCGTGGTCCGGTGGGCGGACCGGCGGCATGAAAAGTAAACGGGTTTTACTAAACGCTGTTCACGAAGCTCGGTTCTGTGGTTGCATCACTGGTGACCGTGTTCGCCAGGTCTGCGCCCAGACCGCCGTAGGAGTTAGCCGTGACCGTGACCACGCCCTCGATCCCGACGGGTTTCGACTTCACCGACCCCGATCTGCTCGCCACCCGCCTGCCCATCGAGGAGTTCGCCGAACTGCGCCGCACCGCCCCGGTATGGTGGTGCGCTCAGTCCGGTCGGGCCAGCGGTTTCGACGACGGCGGCTACTGGGTCGTCTCCAAGCTCGCGCACATCAAGGAGATCTCCAAGAATCCCGAGGTGTTCTCCTCGCACGAGAACACCGCGATCATCCGGTTCAACGAGGAGACCACGCGCGAGCAGATCGACATGCTCGGCGACATGCTGTTGCTCAACCAAGACCCGCCCAAGCACACCAAGACCCGCCGCATCATCTCCAAGGGCTTCACCCCGCGGGCGGTGGAGAGCCTGCGCGCCGCGCTGACCGAACGCGCCGCGCGGATCGTGCACGAGGCCAGAAAGTCCGGCAGCGGCGACTTCGTCGAACAGGTCGCCTGTGAACTGCCGTTGCAGGCCATCGCCGAACTGATCGGCATCCCGCAGGAGGACCGCAAGAAGATCTTCGACTGGTCCAACCAGATGATCTCCTACGACGATCCCGAATTCGAGGGCGATCACCACGCCGCCACCGCCGAGGTGATGGGCTACGCCTGGAACATGGCCGAACAGCGGCGCGCCTGCCCGGCCGAGGACATCGTCACCCAGTTGGTGAACGCCGATATCGACGGCGAGCACCTCGGCTCGGACGAGTTCGCGTTCTTCGTCATCCTGCTGTCGGTGGCGGGAAACGAGACCACGCGCAACTCGATCACCCACGGCATGAAAGCGTTCGTTGACCATCCCGAGCAGTGGGAGATCTACCGGCAGCAGCGTCCGCGCACCGCGCCCGACGAGATCGTCCGGTGGGCGACCCCGGTCACGGCCTTCCAGCGCACCGCCACACAGGACACCGTGCTCGGGGGCCAGGAGATCAAGAAGGGCCAACGGCTCGGACTGTTCTACAGCTCGGCCAATTTCGACGAGGAAGCGTTCGCGGATCCGTTCACCTTCGACGTGCTGCGCGATCCGAACCCGCACGTGGGCTTCGGCGGCACCGGCACGCACTACTGCGTCGGCGCGAACCTGGCCCGGTTGCAGATCGATCTGATGTTCAACGCCATCGCCGACGTGATGCCCAACCTGCGCCAGGTGTCCGAGCCGGTGCGGCTGCGGTCGGGCTGGCTGAACGGGATCAAGCGCTGGGACGTCGAATACGCTTGAATCGATCAGTGCAACAGTCCAGACCACGGGGCCGCGCGCCGGTGGTGACCGACACCGACATCCGGCGGGTGGCCAGCGCGCTGCTGGTCGAGCGCGGGCCCGATGCGGTCACCCTGCGTGCCATCGCGCGCGAACTCGGAGTCACCGCGCCCGCGCTGTACCGGTACTACGACTCGCTCGAAGACCTGCTGGAGCGGCTGCGGCTGGACTTCTGCGCCGACCTGGCCGGGGAACTGACCGCCGAGATCGCCACGCTGCCCGACGACGGCGCCGCGCAGTTCTTCGCCATCTGCCGTGGCTTCCGGCGCTGGGCGCTGACGCACACCAGGGAGTTCACCCTGGTGTTCGCCTCGCCCGGCGCGGGCCAGGCCCGCGCGCTGCGCCGCTTCGACGAGCCCTTCGGCCGGGTTTTCCTGGCCGCGGCGGGCAGGCTGCTGGCGAACTACGACATCGTCACGCCATCGACGGACGTCATCCCGCCGGAGTTGCGTGAGGATCTGGTGCACTTCCAGACCGAACTGCTGGCGGCGCTGTCGGAGTCGGGCCAGAAGTTCCCCGCCGAGAAACTGGATCTGGGTGTGACGTACCTGATGATCCAGATCTGGGCGCGGCTCTACGGCCACGTCACGCTCGAGGTGTTCGGGAATTACCCGATACCGCTGGACAATCCGGAGATCCTGTTCGACGCGATGCTCGCCGATCTGGGCCGCACCGCGGGCCTGCTCGGCGAGTGAGCCGGGTTCAGATGCGGGCGCCTTTGGCCCGGTTGCACGCGCGGCACAGGATCTGGAGGTTGGCGGCGCTGGTCGCGCCGCCGCGGCTGAGCGGGATGACGTGGTCGAACTCCAGGTAGTGCCCGTCGCCGCATTCGACGCAGCGGCCACCGTCGCGCTGCCACACCTCCGCTTTCACCTCTTGCGGGATGCTGCGGGTGTCGCGCTGGCCTGGCGTGAGAACGAGACGTTTGGCCACGCGCAGCGCGCCTTCCAGCGCGGCCGAGACATAATCCGGATCGTCGACGGCGAAGGTCGCGCCGCCGCGCGCGGACGTGGCCGCTAGTACCACCGTTCCCTGTTCCGCGTGCACGGAAACCACTCGTGACCACGGCATCTCGATGCCGGTGTCGGCGCCGACGAAACGTAGCTTCTTGTTGCTGCCGATCAGCCTGCCCTCGGTGAACTTCGGGCCGCGTGCGAGCTGACGCACGTGCGTCGCGGGCAGATCGAGGTGCACCGTCTCCTCTGGGTCCAGGTGCAGGCCGGGCGTGCGGATGATCGGCAGATCGCCCGTACGCAGCCGGTAGAGGGTGTGCCCGCGATGCATTCGCCTGCGCAGATCCTCGATCAGCGGTCCGCCGAGCGCGAGTTCGGTGACCGCGTGCTCGAACAGTTCCAGTTCCGCGTGCCGTACTTCACCGTCGGCGAAGGCGAAGGTCACCAGCCGCTCCACGTAGCTGAGCCCCGCGTCGCGCAGGACCGCGCGGCCCGCTTCGGCGTCGATGCGCTGGTAACGCAGTGATGCCCACAGGTCCGCCCACTCGGGGCCGCGTGGCCCGTGGCCGGTGAGCACCCGCCACGCCCTGGTGTGCCAGTGGACGAGGTACTCCTCGATCTCCTGGGCGCATCTCTGGCACGGCGCGAACCCACCGAAGAACTTGCGGCGCAGCGTGTTTCCGCAGCGTGCGCAGTGGCGGTCGCCGGGCGGGGGTCGGAGATACCGGTCCTCGGTCCATATGGTGCCGTCCCACCAGCGCATGGTCTGCGGGTTGTCCGGATCCGGGTGCCAGTCCGCGAGTTCGGGGTGCGGGGGCGGAGGAGCGGGCGGTGCGGTGTCGCGGCTGTGCCGGTGGAGGTCGACCGTGCGGTGGGTGTGTGGGCGCGGCAGGGGAGATGTATCGCCACGGTCGAGCACTTCGGTGCGTGGCCGGGCGGGGATGTCTACGCCCGGGTGTTCTTCGGTCCCTTCGAGCCGCCCGGGCGAGTCGTCGGTGCGGATGGGTTCGCGTTGGACCGGCGCGTTTTCGGCGAGGTCCGTTCCGATTTCGGCGGGAGTCTCCCCGTTTCGCGCGGAGTGGCCGGAGGGCAACGATCCGTGGGAGAAGCGTCGGGCCGAGGTCGGGTCGTGCCGAGCGGACCGTTCGGTGGCGGGTTCCGCTCCGGCCGGAGAAAGTCGTTCTTGCGCGGACGGATTCGCCGCCGGGCGGCGCACCCGGAACGGGTTGGTGGGATGCGTGGTGCGGGCGGGCGCCGAGGGATCGTTGACCTGGACGCCGAACTCGGTGACCAACCCGGCCAGTCCGCTGGACCAGCCCTGGCCGATCGCGCGGAACCGCCACTGCCCGTCGCGGCGGTAGAACTCGCCGAACATCAGCGCCGACACCGCCTCCGCGTCGTCGATCTCGAACGTCACGACCGCCCCGTCCACCGAGTGCACGGCGACGGTGAGCCCGCGGATGTCGCCGAAGGTGCCGTCCTCCAGCGAGCCGGAGACGACGATGCGGTCGACGTCGGCTTCCGTGCGCGGCAGCGAGACGCTCAGCCGCGCGGTGCCCGGCGCGGGCTCCTGATCGAGGGTGACCGCCTGCGAAACGTGCCGCGGCGCGTTGTAGAACACCAGGTCGCGATCCGAGCGCACCGCGCCCGACGCGTCCAGCAGCAAGGCATGCGCGTCCACCGTGTGCTCCGATCGCCATGAAACGACCACGGCTAGAAGGGATGTCGGTACCGCTGCGTTCGCGCCCTTGCTGAGTTTCATGGTGCTCGAACTATGCCATGAGCCTCCGACACGCCGAACGCGCGAGGGCCGGTCCTTCGGCGGGGCGTGCGGCACAGTGTTCCCCATGACGAACCCGAAACGCCCGGGTCGTAAGCCGCCGACCCCGAAACTGCCCGGTGGGCGTGTGCCCGGCCCGGCCGACGTGCTAGCCGCCGCCCAGGCGGCGGTCGAGGCGGCGCAGACGGCTGCGGGCCAGGCGCTGGAAGCCGCTCAGCTGACCGCGACATCGGCGTTCGACACCGCGGTGCGGCTGCCGCCCGCGTCCGCTCAGCTGGCCGCGCAACTGCCCGGCCTGATCGAGAGCCTGTCGACCGCGATCGAGCGGCTCAACTCCACCATCGATCGGCTCGACCGCACGTTGGCCCTGGCCGATCCGGCCTTCGCCGCCTACGACCGCCTGCTGCCCCGGCTGGAGGCGATGATCTCGCTCGGGGAGGACGTGCTCGGGCGGTTGGCGAAGCTGCCCGGCTTCGCCTTGCTCGCCAAGCTGACCGGCTTGAGCGCGCCGGAACCGCCCGCCGAGGAGCCGCCCCGCCGAAAGTCCGGCAAGCGGCACAAATAGTCGAGGTCGGACGCTCAGCGGTGCGCGTGGTCGGCGGCCGCGCGCAACGTGGCGGCCGCCTTGAGCAGAACCTCGTGATACTCGTCGGCGGGATCGGAGTCGAGCACGATGGCCCCGCCCGCGCCGATCCGCCAGCGCCCGCCGTAGCGGACGGCGGTGCGGATCACGATGTTCAGGTCCGCGGTGCCGCCGAGACCGAGGAAACCGATGGTGCCCGAATAGATTCCGCGCGCTTCGGTTTCCAGCGCGTCGATGATCTCCATGGTGCGCAGCTTCGGCGCTCCGGTCATCGAGCCCCCGGGAAAACAGGCTCGCAGGCAATCGACCACGCCGACCTCCGGCCGCAGCCTGCCACGTACCGTCGATACCAGTTGGTGCACGGTCGCGTACTGCTCGGTGGCCATCAGTTTGGGGACGTACACACTGCCGATCTCGCAGACCCGGCCCAGATCGTTGCGCAGCAGATCGACGATCATGAGGTTTTCCGCCCTGGTCTTCGGGCTGTCGGCCAGCTCGCGGCGCAGGCGCTCGTCCTGCTCCGGCGTCGCGCCGCGCGGTGCGGTCCCCTTGATCGGCTTGCTCTCCACGATGCGGCGGCGGTCGACCTTCAGGAAGCGCTCCGGTGACGAGCATGCGATGTCGAGATCGTCGAAGCGCAGGTAGGCGGCATACGGGGCGGGGTTGCACCGGCGCAGGGTGCGGTAGAAGTCGAGGCCGTCGGCCGCGGTGGCGGGGATCGTGGCGCTGTCGGTCAGAGTGATCTCGTAGGACTCCCCGGCATGCAACCGCTGCCGGCAGACCGCGATGTCGGCGAGATAGCGCTCCCGGCCGCGGGTGAGCAGTGGCGCGACGGCGTCACCGTCCGGCGGTAATTCGAGTGGCGGTGGATTGGTCCAGGTCGGCAGGGTGTCGAGGGTTTCGCGGGTGTCGCGCAGCCAGTCGGCGGCGGACCGGGCGGTCTCCACGTCGTCGCTCAGCGCCAGCAGATGGGTCCGCTCGCCCACGTGGTCGACCACCACCATCCGGTCGGCGAAGATCCACTGCGCGTCCGGGGTCGCCGCGCGATGCGCCGCGTTGCCGCCGCAGTCGGCTTTGACCTCGTAGCCGAGATAGCCGACGTAGCCGCCGACGAAATCGAAGGGGAGATCGGGCAGTTCGAGCCTGCGTGCGCGCAGCTCGGCGGCCAGGAACTCGAGAATGCCGCCGGGTGCGGTGCGCCGGTGCCCGTCGGACGATTCCACGGTCACCTCGCCGTCGCCCACGCGGTAGCGCAGCACCTCGGCCAGCGGACCGCTCGCGTCGCCCAGGAAGGAGAACCGGTCGGCCCCCGGTTCGACGTGCTCGCTGTCCAGCCAGAACGCGGTGGGGGAGTTGGCGTACAACTGCACGAACGCGCTCTCGGTATCGATCGGCCGTTCGAGGACGGCCCGCTGGAGCCGGAAGGTCCGCGGCACCGTGCCATCGAAACCGGTGCGCCCGGCGGGACGCTCGAGTTGGGCTGCCGCGGCGGGGAACTGCTCCGGTGCGAGCGGCATCGGCGAGGCCGCGGTGCGTGTGGCGGAAAGCGGAAGGCCTGCGGCGACCGGCTCGGCGACGAACTCACCCCCGGCGTCGATCGATGGGCTCGCCGCCGGGACGGCGCGCCTGCTCCGGTGCGCCGTGGTGAGTCTCGCGAAGTTGCGCAGCAGAGCCGCGCCGAACTCACTGGCGATCGATTCCGGATGGAACTGCACGCCCCATTGCGGTCGCGTGCGGTGCCGCACACCCATCACGACGCCGTCGCCGGACAGCGCGGTGACCTCCAGATCGTCCGGCAGCGGCCGCAGCGCGCACAGCGAGTGGTAGCGCACGGCGGTGAAGCCCTGCGGCACGCCCGCGAAAAGGTCCTGGTCGTCGTGCTCGATGCGATCGAGATATCCGTGCCGGGCCGCGGGCGCCTCGGCGACCACGCCGCCCGCCGCGACCACGATTCCCTGATGGCCCAGGCACACACCGAGCAGCGGCAGGTCGCTTTCGCGAATCACCGCCGTGGAGATCCCTACGTCGCGGGCCACGTCCGGCCGCCCAGGGCCGGGTGAGACGACGACGTTGTCGTAGCGTCCCAGATCGAGTTCGGCGACCGTGCGCGCCTCGTCGTTGCGCACGACTGTCGGCTCGACGCCGTTCACCTCGCTGATCAGCTGGTACAGGTTGTAGGTGAACGAGTCGTAGTTGTCGATCAACAGCGTGCGCATGGTGCTCGAAACCCTACGCCGCGCCGGTGGTAGCCAACTGTTGTCATCTGCCTTCAGTTCGGGTCGGCAGGTGGTGCACAATGTGGGGCATGTCTGTTGCGCAACCGGTCGATGTGGATCCCGCGGTCGTCGACTTCGCCGTCGTCGGAAAGTGGATGGATGAGCAGGGTCTGTCCGGGGGTGAGTTCGAGGACGTGACCGCGCTGGGCGGCGGAACACAGAACATCATGCTCCGCTTCACCCGCGGCGGCCGGACCTACGTGCTGCGTCGCGGCCCGAAACATCTGCGCCCGAAGAGCAACGACGTGATCCGGCGTGAGGCCGGGCTGCTCGGCGCGCTGGGCGGCACCGAGGTCCGCGCGCCCAGGGTGATCGCGGCCTGCGCCGACGAGTCGGTCCTCGGCGCGGTCTTCTACCTGATGGAGCCGATCCGCGGTTTCAACCCGCAGAACGAACTGCCCGAACTGCATGCGGGCGATCCGGAGATCCGCAGGCAGATGGGCCTGTCCGCGGTCGAGGCCATCGCGCGCCTCGGCGCGTTGGACTACCAGGCGCTCGGCTTGGCCGACTACGGCAAGCCGGAGGGTTTCCTGGAACGTCAGGTGCCGCGCTGGCTGGGTGAGCTCGACTCCTATTCGGCCAACGAGGGCTACCCCGGCCCGGAGATCCCCGGTGTGGCGACGGTGGGCGAGTGGCTGGACCGCAATCGCCCCGCCCAATGGACCCCGGGCATCCTGCACGGCGACTGCCATTTGGCGAACATGATGTTCTCCTTCGACGGCCCGCAGGTCGCGGCGATGGTCGACTGGGAGATGTCCACCATCGGCGACCCGCTGCTCGACCTCGGCTGGCAGATCGCCACCCGCCCGGAGCCGGGCACCACGGGAGCGGCGCTGGTGGGCAAGCTCGGCGCGGTCGGCGGGCTGCCGACGGCCGAGGAGATGATCGCGCACTACGGGCAGTTCTCCGACCGCGACCTGAGCGCTATGTCCTGGTACACCGTGCTGGCCTGCTTCAAGCTCGGCATCGTCCTGGAGGGCACGCATGCCCGCGCGTTCGCCGGTAAGGCCCCCAGGCAGGTCGGCGACTTCCTGCACGCGATCACGCTGGAACTCTTCGAGCGGGCGCACCGGCTGATGGAGTGAACTGTCGGGATGTGCTCGATAGTTGACCGGATATCGGTGGAAGGCGCGATCCGGCCGCGCCTAGGTTGAGCGCATGCCGATCGTTCCCGATGTCAAGGACTGGACCTGGGTGCTCGAGCGCCCTTGTTCGCAATGCGGTTTCGACGCCGCCGCGACCAGCTACGCGGCCGTACCGACGCTGACCAGGGACACCGCGGTCCGCTTCGCCGCGGTGCTCGACCGTCCCGGCGTCCGCCTGCGGCCGGACGAATCGACCTGGTCCGCCCTGGAATACGGCGCACATGTGCGTGACGTCTGCCGCCTGTTCGATACTCGCCTCGGCCTGATGCTGGCCGGTGACCCCGAGGGCGAGCCGCCGCGCTTCCCGAACTGGGACCAGGACGCGACCGCGGTGGCCGACCGCTACAACGAGCAGGACCCGGCTCGGGTGGCCGCGGAGCTGGCCGATGCCGCCGAGCGGGTGGCGCGCTCCTTCGCGTCGGTGCCGCCCGAGCGCCGTGGTCTGCGCGGTGCGCGCGGCGACGGGGCGGAGTTCACGGTGGAGTCGTTCGCGCGGTATTTCGTGCACGATCTGGTGCACCACGTGCACGACGTCCAGGGCTGACGCGTCGCGGAACTGTAACGCGTTCGGCTACTGGGTCACGCTATACCGACGATTTTTTCGAGCGGTACTAGAACGCGTTACATTTTTCTCGTACTGTGGGTGCAGTCACATATAAGCACGTGCATGCGAGAGGGTCGACAGGAATGAAGACGAAGGGCGCGATCCTGTGGGGGATCGACCAGCCGTGGTCGGTGGAGGAGATCGAGGTCGGTGACCCGGTCGCCGGCGAGGTGCAGATCCGGATGGAAACCGCGGGCATGTGCCACTCCGACCACCACATCGTGACCGGCGCGACCCCGATGCCGTCCTTCCCCGTCATGGGCGGGCACGAGGGCGCGGGCGTGATCACCAAACTCGGCCCGAACTGCCCGGCCGATCTGCAGGTCGGCGACCACGTGATCCTGTCGTTCATCCCCGCCTGCGGCCGCTGTCCGGCTTGCGTGGCAGGACACATGGCGCTGTGCGACCTGGGCGCGGGTCTCCTGCTGGGGCAGGCGATCAGCGACGGCACCTATCGCATCCAGGCCCGCGGCGAGAACGTCATCCCGATGTGCCTGCTGGGCACCTTCGCGCCGTACATGACGGTGCACCACACCTCCGTGGTGAAGATCGATCCGAGCATTCCGTTCGAGGTGGCCTGCCTGGTCGGTTGCGGCGTCCCCACCGGTTTCGGCTCCTCCACCCACGTCGCCCAGGTCGCTCCGGGCGAGACCGTGGTGATCGCGGGCATCGGCGGCGTCGGCATGAGCGCCTTGCAGGGCGCGGTGCTGTCGGGCGCGTCGAAGGTGGTGGCGATCGACCCGAATCCGTGGAAGCGCGAGCAGGCGCAGAAGTTCGGCGCCACGCACACCTACGAGAGCATGGCCGCCGCGATCATGCCGCTGTTGGAGGCCACCGAGGGCCGGATGGCCGAGAAGGTCATCCTGACCATGGGCGAGATGCACGGCGAGTACATCGAAGAGGGCCTGATCCTCACCTCGAAGGCGGGCACCCTGGTGGTCACCTCGATGGGCCGGATGGACGAGAGCGACGTCAAGCTGAACAGCTTCCTGCTGTCGATGCTGCAGAAGACGGTGAAGGGCTGCATCTTCGGCGGCGGAAACGCCCGCCAGGACGCGCCGCGCCTGCTGTCGCTGTACAAGTCCGGCCAGCTCAACCTGGACGACATGGTCACCCGCAGCTACTCCCTGGAGGAGATCAACCAGGGCTACCAGGACATGCTGGACGGCAAGAACATCCGCGGGATCATCAAGTACACCGAAGCCGACTGGTAGAGCACAACACCGCCGCTCGGCGAGCGCGGTGGCGATCCGTGCGATCAGCTCGTACGGCACCGCTTCGCCGAGCCGGCGATCGAGGCGCTCAGATCCGGCAGCGCAGCAGGGCTTCGCGCAGGTTGCGGCTGCGGACGTCGTCGAGGACGGCCAGACCCAGCCGGTTCATCGTGTACCCGAAACCGAGGCCCGTTGCGGGATCGGCGAATCCGAACGAGCCGCCCAGCCCCGTGGTGCCGTAGGCGCGTTTGTCGGAGCCGAAGCGGAAAATACCGCGCGACTTGCGGAAGCCCAGGTGATAGCGGCTCTTGGTGTGCAGCACCAGATCCTCGGCGGGGACGTCGTCGGCGGTCTCGGCAGCGGCGAGCCGGTCCAGCACGGCGTCGTCGATCGGCAACGCACCGGTGCGAGCGGCGGCCGCGCCGTAGACCTTCGCCAGCGCGCGGGCGTTGCCCACTCCGTTGGATCCCGGCAGTTCCACTTCGAGGAACTCGCGCCGGGTCGCCCGCGCAGGCGCTCCGCAGCGCGGATTGGTCAGCGCCGCGTAGGACAGGCCGCGTTTGGCATAGATCTCCGCGCCGATGCGCAGCGGAAGATCGCGTTCGTAGCGCAACACGTCCAGCCCCTGGGTGGCCGACATCGTGGCGATGCGGTCCATGCGCTGCTCAGCGGGCAGGCCGATGAAGAAATCGACGCCGAGCGGTGCGGCGATGTCCTCGGCGAAGATTCGCCCGAGCGTGCGACGGCGCGGGTCCACCCGGCGCAACAGCTCGCCCTGGTACAGGCCGAGGGTGATGGCGTGATAGCCGTGCCTGGTGCCGGGACGCCAAGCCGGTTTCTGTGCCGCCAGAACGGTCGCGAGCCCGTCCAGGTCGGCGATCTGAGGCAGTCGCACGACCTCGCTCAGGCCGGACAACCCCGCCTGGTGGTCGATCAGCTGACGCACGGTGATCGCGTCCTTGCCGTGGGCGGCGAACTCCGGCCAGTACTTCGCCACCGGCTCCTCGTAGTCGAGCAGGCCCCCGGCCACGGCGGTGGCGACGGTGAACGCCGCCATGCCTTTGGTCGAGGAGAACACCGGCACGATCGTGTCCCGCTCCCACGGCAGCGTGCGCCTGCGATCGCGGAACCCGGCCCACAGGTCCACCACGGGGCGCTCACCCGCGTAGACCGCGACGGCGGCGCCGATTTCGCCGTGACGCTCGAAATTGCGGCGGAAGGCGTCGGCGACCGGCTCGAAACCGGGCGCGACGTCGCCGTGAACAGTGGGCGTTTCACTCATGGTGAATCGATGGTAGCTACGCGGTTCTCGTAGGCTCGCAGGGTGCGTTCACTCGAGCAGATCCGGGAATGGCCGGTCCACCACGCGGCGGCCGCGGTGGTCACCGCCGACGGCGGTGCCGCGAGCGAAGGCGACGTGCGGCGAGTGTTCCCGCTCGCGTCGGTGACCAAGCCCTTGGTGGCGTACGCGGTGCTGGTCGCGGTGGAGGAGGGCGCGGTCGAACTCGAGCAGCCCGCGGGCCCGCCCGGCGCTACGGTGCGTCATCTGCTGGCGCACACGTCCGGCCTCGCGTTCGACACCACCGACGTCCAAGCCGCGCCGGGGACCCGGCGGATCTACTCCAGCGCGGGTTTCGAGGTGCTCGCCGAATTCGTCACCGCCCAGACCGGGATCGCGTTCGACGAGTACCTGCGCGACGCCGTGTTCGAGCCGCTGGGCATGACCGCTTCGGTGCTTGCCGGTCCGGCCGGGCACGCGGCGCGGTCCACCGCGGCGGATCTGGCCCGCTTCGCCGCCGAATTGCTGGACCCGCAGTTGATCTCGGCGCAGACGCACGCCGAGGCCACCTCGGTCCAGTTCCCCGGCATGAACGGCGTCCTGCCCGGCTACGGTTCGCAGCGCCCCAACGACTGGGGATTGGGCTTCGAGATCCGCGACGGCAAGACTCCGCACTGGACCGGTGGCACGAATTCGCCACAAACCTATGGACATTTCGGCCAATCCGGGACATTTTTATGGGTTGACCCGAGAACGGGGTTGGCGTGTCTCGCCTTGAGCGACGAGAATTTCGGCGACTGGGCGCGCGCGGCCTGGCCACCGCTGAGCGATGCCGTCATCGCGGAGGTGGCCGCCACGCGCAACACGGTCACGAAGTAACACGTGTAACTTCGGGCACTCCAGTACACTCAGGCAACGCCAGTTCGACGAATCGTTGGGGAAGACGTTCCTCGTCGAAGCTGGAGGTGTTGGTGGTGCGCGCATCGAGTCAGTTCGCGGACGCGACGGCGGGTGTGGTCTACATCCACTCGTCGCCTGCCGCGCTGTGCCCGCATGTCGAGTGGGCGCTCACCTCGGCCCTCGGCGCCCCCGCGAAACTGCGCTGGACCGCCCAACCGGCCGACGGCCAACTGCGCGCCACCAGCGAGTGGATCGGCCCCGTCGGCACGGCGTCGAAGATCGCCCAATCGTTGCGCTCCTGGCCGGTTCTGCGCTTCGAGGTGACCGAGGACCCCAGCGACGGCGTGGACGGCGAGCGCTACAGCTTCGTTCCCGGCCTGGGCCTGTGGCACGGCTCGACGAGCGCCAACGGCGACGTCATGCTCGGCGAGATGCGCCTGCGCGCGATGCTGCAGGCCACCCGGGAACTCGGCAAGTACTCCGCCTACGACCTGGCTGAAGAAATCGACCGCGCCCTCGGCACCGCGTGGGACGAGGACCTCGAAATCTACCGCTACGGAACGGAATCCGGCGCGGAGGTCACCTGGCTGCGCCGGGACGTGGGGTGAGGACTCCAGCTGTCGCCACTGCCGTGTCATTCGCGGGAAGCGCCCTGGCCGTGTGACCACGGATTCCGGTAGCCGTCCGGAATCATGCTGTCGAACAGTGCGCGCGCGTCCGCGGGCAGCCGCAGCAATTCGACGTACGAGCCGAGTGATCCCCCGGCGAGGTAGACGAACTCCATGCCGATCTCCGCGACAGCGCAGTGTTGGACGATTTCGGCGCCGCCTGCCAGCGCCTCCGCCAGTGCGGCATCGAAATCGTCTGGCACCCAAGCGATATGGTGCAGACCGGGACCGGACCGCTCGAGCGCTTCGGTGTACAGGTTCGCCCCCGAGACCGGTGCGATCAATTCCAATTGCTGCCCGCCCGCGTAGCCGAGCGAGCTGTCGATCGTGTAGTCGGCCGGCGCACCGCGATAGCTGCACGAGTCCGGGCCGAAACGCATGCGGGGCATGCGAACCCATTTGTCGACTCCGTAGCGTTCGGTGAATTCTCGTTCCGCCGCCTCGATGTCGTGGACGACCCACGCCAACTGGAAGATCGGTCCGGATGCGATGCTCATTCTGGTGCTCCTCAGGTGCTTCAGGGATGGGGTGCTTTCGCCGGAACGGCGCGAGGTGACCGTGCGGTTCAGTAGTCGGCGAGGCGGATGGCGTTGGCCGCGCGCTCGAGCGGCTTGATGATCGGGCGCAGCGCCAGGCCCTTCCACGGCATGTGCCGCAGCATGCGCAGCATGGTGGTCTGGGTCCGGATCGCGCGCTGGTCGGACGCCACCATCTGAGTGGCGTTGTTCCAGCCCAGCGTCAGGTTCCGGGTGACATAGTCCTGCATGGCGCGCTGGTAGCGATCGAAGGCGGCGTCGTGGTCGCCTGCGGCCGCTTTCAGCTCGCCAGCGAGGACATACGCGCCGACCAGTGCCATGCTCGTGCCCTGCCCGGACAGCGGCGAGGGGCAGTAGGCGGCGTCGCCGACCAGTGCGACGCGGCCCGCGGACCACTGGTCGAGATGGATCTGGCTGACCGAGTCGAAATAGAAGTCGGGCGATTCGGGCATGGCGCGTACCAAGTTCGGTGTCTCCCAGCCCGCATCGGCGAAAGCGTCGGCCACCAGCTGCTGCTGCGCGGCGCGGTCGCGCCGGTCCGGCAGTTGTTCCGGGGCCTGGAAGATGAATTGGGCTTTGGCCGTGGAGCGGCGGGTGCTGTACACCTGCACCACTCGCCCCGGAGTCGGATGGACCAATTCCCAATGGTCGAGATCCAAATGGTTCGGCACCGAGATCACGCAGGCCGCCATGCCGGTGTGCCGGGCGAATCGCTCCTCCGGCCCGAACGCGAGGCGGCGCACCGTCGAATGGATGCCGTCGGCGCCGAGCACCAGGTCGAACACTCGCGGCTCGGCGTTGCGGAACCGCACGGTCACGCCGTCGGCGTGCTGCGCCAGGCCTATGATCGAGTCGCCGAACAGGTACTCGACCCCGTCCTTGGTGGCGTCGAAGAGAATATGGGCGAGATCGCCGCGCAGCACCTCGTCGTCGCCGGGCGACCGCAGTCCGATCAGCTCCGGCCCCAGCGTGGCCAGCGCCTTGCCCGAGTCGTCGACCCACGCGCCGCCACGCATCGCCGTCGAGGCCGCGCGGACTTCCGGCAGCAGCCCCATCCGATCGATGACATCCATGGCCACGCCCCGAATGTCGACCTTGTAGCCGCCCTCGCGCAGGGTGGGAGCCTGTTCGACGACGGTGACGGTGAACCCGTGGCGGGTCAGCCAGTAGGCCAGTGCCGGACCGGCGACGCTCGCGCCGGAGATGAGAACGGTTTTGTTGGTGAACTGTCGCGTCGTTGTCATGGGAACAGCGTCGGCCGCGGCGCTCACCACGCACTCACCATCGGCTCACCGCCGCTCACCGAGCAGGGCCGCCACCTCCTCGATCGACCGCCCGATGCCGCGGTCATAGGCGGCGCGGAACTTCTGTTCGCCGAGTTCGGCACGGCACCGTGCGGCGGTCTCGGCCGCCGCACCGTCACCCGCGGCGGGCATCCCGCGCAGCGAATCGGCAGCGCCGAGCAGCAGCGCGGCCCGCGCCGGATCGCCGATCACCGCGGCGGCCTCCGCCAGACCGGCCACCGCGTCCGCGGCCACCGATCGGGATCGGTCACGGGCCAGCTCGAAGGCCTCGCGGTGCGCCGCCTGCCCGGCTTCGCTGTCGGCTTCGGCGAGCGAGACCCAGCCCAGTCCGATGAGGCTGCGCGCACGGGCCTCGGCCATGCCGAACGAACCGTTGTCGGGCAGGGCGACGGCCGTGCCGTAGTACTCCCTGGCGCCGATGAGGTCGCCCGCCGCACGGCGCAGATCGCCGAGTCCGCGTATCGCGTTGGCGTACATGTCCGTCGCGCCCGCCGCCCGGGCAGATTCGGCGGCACGCTCGTAGGCGGCGCGGGCTCCGTCCGCGTCGTGGCAAGCGTCCCGGCGGGCGAGGAGGTCGCCACGCCGGTTGAGCAGGTCGGCGGCCTCGTCACCCGCGCCCAACTCGGTTTGCAGGGCAACGGCCTCGTCGATCAGGTCCAGCGCGACCGCCCGCTCACCGCGCCAGTCGGCGACAGCGGCGAGTTTGTCCAGGGTGGTGGCGATCGCCCAGCGGTCGCGGGTGGCGCGGAAACCTTCCAGGGCGCAGTAAAATTCGGGTTCGGCCGCCACCGGCTCACCGGACATGAGCAGGTGCAGTCCCGCGCCCAGCCGGAGGAACGCCTGCGACCACGGGTCGGCACCGAAGAGCAGGCGCTGCCGCTGCGGCGGCAGGTCCAGCAACCCGCCGACGGTCGCCAGCAGGAACACCAGATGCGGGCGTTGCAGGGGTTTCTCGACACCGGACAACTCCGTGACCGCGCGGGTGACCGCGACCGGCAGTCCGTTTCCCGCTCGCGCGGCGATCGCCGCGCACAGGCCGTATTTCTCGACGTCGGCCGCCGGATCGAGTGCGGGCAGCAGCTTGCCCGCGAGCTCGACGGCACCGCCCGGATGACCGCGCAGCCACCAGCACCACGCGTGCGCGGCGATGAGTCGTTGTGCCAATGGCGGATCGGCGGCCACCGCCCAGCGCAGCGCCACCTGCACGTTGTCGTGTTCGGCGCTCAGTCGTGCCAGCCAGTCCAGCTGGTCCGGGCCGCGCAGTCGCGGATCGGCCCGCTCGGCCAGGGCGGTGAAGAATGCCGCGTGGGCACGCTGCATGCGCTCACGCTCGCTGGAGTCGGTCAAACGTGCCAGACCGTAGGCTCGGATGGTCTCCAGCATCCGGTAGCGGCCGCCGTGCACCTCCACCAGCGATTTGTCGGCCAGGCCGTCGAGCAGTTCGTCGGCATCGTCGAGTTCGCAGACCGAAGCGGCTGTCGCGGCCGACGCGCCGCCCGCGAAGACCGCGAAGCGCCGCGCCATGAGGCGCTCGGCCGGTTCCAGCAGACCCCAGCTCCATTCGACTACCGCCTGCAAGGTCTGATGTCGGGGCTCCGCGGTCCGGTCTCCTCGTGACAGCAGCCGGAACCGGTCGGAGAGGCGTCCGTCGATGTCGTCCACTTCGAGGTTGCGCAGACGGGCGGCGGCGAGTTCCAAAGCCAGCGGCAAGCCGTCCAATCGCGCGCAGACGCGCCGCACGGCCGCGATCGTGCCCGCGTCGACGGTGAATCCGGGCCGCGCCGCGGCCGCGCGGTCGGCGAACAAGCGGACCGCCGCGCAGCCGAGCTGCTCGGACAGCGGCGCTTCGGCGGCCGCGACCGGCAGTTGCCCGATCGACAGGACGGTCTCGCCGGTGATGCGCAGGGCTTCCCTGCTGGTCGCCAGCACCCGAAGGCCCGGGCATTCGCGCAACAACCGGTGGACGAGCCGCGCGGCGTCGAGCACCAGATGCTCACAATTGTCGAGAATGATCAGCAGAGACCGGCCTGCGAGCATCGCGTGGAGCCGGTTTTCCGCGTCTTCGTGCTCACCGGCGGTCGCGCGGCCGCCGAGCGTCGCCGCGATCTCCTGCGCCATCTGCGCGCCGTCCACCAATGGCGACAGATCCACGAAACAGACCTCGCCCTGAGCCCGGGAGCCTGCCTCCAACGCCAGCCGGGTCTTGCCGGTGCCCCCCGGACCGGTCAAGGTGACCAGGCGGGCCCGCGCCAGCAGCGACGCGATCTGCGCCAACTCGTCGTCGCGGCCGACGAAACTGGTGAGCTGGGCAGGTAGGCGGCGCAACGAGGCCGCGGCGACGGTGTCCCCGCGCAGGATCGCGAGATGGGCCCGGGCCAGCTCGGCCGAAGGATCCGCCCCCAGCTCATCGGCGAGCAGCCGACGGCCCTGCTCGAACAGCTCCAGCGCCTCCGCTTGCCGGTCGGTCCCGGACAACCCGCGCATCAGCAGCGCTCGAGCCCGCTCCCGCAGCGGATGTGCGGCGACGAGTTCGGTCAGCATCGAGACCACCGCTCGATGGTCGCGCAGCGCCAGACCGGCCTCCGCCCGATCCTCCCGCGCTGTCAGCCACGCTTCGGTGAGGCGGGTCACCGCCGTCGCGGCGAACGGCGCATCGCGGACGTCGGCCAGCGCCGCACCCCGCCACAGCCCGGCGGCTTCGTCCAGCAGCACGGCCGCGGAAGCGGGATCCCCGTCGCGCAACGCGATCCGGCCCTCCTCGGCGAGCCGATCGAACCGGTGCGCGTCCACCGTGACCGGGTCGACCGCGAGCCGGTAGCCCGCGGTCGAGGACTCCACCAGCTCGTCGGCGCTCGCCGAACGCAGCGCCCGCCGCAGCCGCGACACCTGGGACTGCAGCGCGTGCCCGGCGTCGCCCGGCGGATCCTCCCCGTAGAGATCGTCGATCAACCGCTCGCGGGAGACGACCCGCCCGGCCTCCGACGCCAACACCGCCAGCAGCGCCCGCACCTGCGGCCCACCCACCGCGACCGGACCCCCATCGGGCCGCCGCACCTCCACCGGACCCAGGATCCCGAACCGCACGATCGTCAGTATGGCCCGGGGATCGATGGGCTGCCGCTTCGGTGGGTTCTCAGCACCGGCTTGTCTGCGCTGCGTCGTGGACGCCGCTGTGGTTCGGTCCGACGGCTTTCGAGACCAGCTATGGCCGCAGCCGCGTTATCGGTCCCATCGCTCGCTCAGGAACTCCTCGTTCCGCGGCGAAGCACCCGCGTCCCGCTCACGGTCCCGCAACCGCGAGCCGCACCGTATGTCGACACGCCATCGACTCCGGTGCTCGGCAGCGGTCGGAGCCAGGTCGTTCAGTCCGCTCGGTGGGCGAGCACAGCGAACATGGTCACCGACAGGTGGTAATCGCCTTTGGCGATGCCCGCGTCCATGGTGGCCAGTAGGTCGCGCCCTTCCTGTTCGGTGATGGCACCGCTGGTGCTCGCGGACGAGATCATTTGCATGTACAGCGGGAGGGCGGTGTCCGGATTCCAGATCACCGCCTCCGAACCCATGTCATCGATGGTGAAACCGGCGGCTGTGAGCAGGCCGCGCAAGCGCCGGCCCGACGCGGGGTTGGGGGTGGTGGTGAGCATCGCCTTCGACAGGCGGGCGAGCACATCGGGGTCGCCGGGATGCGCGATCACGGTGTGCCAGTCGGTGTCGATGAGCAGCACACGGCCGCCCTGTCGCAGGACGCGGGCGATCTCGGCGGTCGCGGCCGCCGGGTCGTCGAGGTGCTGGTAGACCCGCTCGCAACGCACCGCGTCGAAGTAGCCGTCGGAGAACGGCAGCTGATAGGCGGTGGCTTCGACGAAGCGGGCCCGAGAGTCCGCGGTCTCGGCTCGCCCACGAGCTATGGCGAGCATCGCGGGATTCGGGTCGGCTCCCACCGCGTCGCCATCGGGGCCGACTCGCTCGGACAACTCGATCACCTCGGTGCCGGTACCGGAACCTATGTCCAGTACCCGCTCGCCCGGCTCGACGGCCAAGACCTCGTGCCCCCACGCACGCATGCGCCGGATACCGGGCAGCGCCGCTTGCAGGTCGAGCATGCCGACCAGCGTGGCCATCGGGTCGTCGTCGGTGGTGTGGGAAGAGTCAGGGATCGCGTTCACGTGGAACGACGGGATAGGCGACGAGGGATCGCTCGACATGGTCCGACACTAACCCCGCACCGCCGCTCCCCGCAGTGTGCGGACGACCGATCGCAGGCTGGGCATTGGCGATGCTGCCCACCCGGCGTACCGTCGAGTTCGTGAGCAGTGGCGCCGTGTCGGGGGCAGCGGTGAAGGGCTCGGATCCGTGGGCCCGGGTTTTCGCGGCGCTGTACGACCCTCTGCTGTGGATGGGCGAGAGGGCGGGTATGGGCGCTCGCCGACGAGATCTGCTCAGCCGGGCGAGGGGGCGAACTGTCGAGCTGGGCAGCGGCACCGGTCTCAACATGGGGTACTACCCTGACGACCTCGAAGAATTGATCTTGACCGAACCGGAAGCCGCGATGCGTACGCGGCTGGCGCGGAAGCTGCGTCGCAGTGGACGACGGGCACGTGTGCTCGACGCATCGGCGGAACAACTGCCGTTCGACGACGAAACCGTGGATACGGTCGTCTCGACGCTCGTGCTGTGTACTGTCGACCACCCCGAGCCCGTATTGCGCGAGATCGGGCGTGTGTTGCGCCCCGGCGGCCAGCTGCTGTTCATCGAGCATGTGCGTTCGGAGTCGCCGCGACTCGCCCAGTGGCAAGACCGCCTCGCCGGCCCGTGGCGCCGGTTCGCGGAGGGCTGCCATTGCAACCGTGCCACACTCGAGCTCATCCAGGGGTCCGAACTGAAGCTCGAAGACGTACAGGAAGCTTCGTGGCGGGGAGAGCCCCCGATCATTCGACCGCTGATCTTGGGTGTGGCTACCAAAAACACCTAGGGAGCGTCAGATGACCGAGTCCGGCTCCGCTGAGCTGAAGCGGCGGCATCGCGCGATGTGGGCACTGGGCGACTATCCGTCCGTCGCCACCGAGGTCATCTCTGGATTGGGCAGGCGTCTGGTCGAGGCTTGCCGTATCGGCGCTGGTCAGCACGTGTTGGACATCGCGGCAGGGTCCGGCAACGCCGCGATCCCGGCGGCCGAGACCGGTGCGGAGGTCGTGGCGAGCGACCTCACGCCCGAGCTGTTCGAGGCGGGTCGGCGTCTCGCCGCGGAAAGGGGTGTCGAGCTGCGGTGGCAGCAAGCCGATGCCGAGGCATTGCCCTACGCGGATGCCGACTTCGATGCCGTGATCTCCTGCGTCGGCGTCATGTTCGCGCCGTTCCACCAAGCGGCGGCGGACGAAATGCTCCGCGTGACCAGGCCGGGCGGCACGATCGGGCTGATCAACTGGACGCCGACCGGATTCATCGGGCAGATGTTCGCCACGATGAAACCGTTCGCTCCGCCACCCCCGCCCGGCGCCCAGCCGCCCCCGCTGTGGGGCGACGAGACGCACGTACGGTCGCTGTTGGGCGATCGCGTCACCGATCTGGAGCTGCGGCGCGAAAACGCGGTCATCGACCGCTTCGCCGACGGCGCCGAGTTCCGCGACTTCTTCAAGTCCTGTTACGGCCCGGCGGTCGCGGTGTACAAGGCCATCGCCGCCGAGCCCGACCGCGTCGCACAGTTGGACCGGGAACTCGCGGAACTCGCTGCCCGACATGACCTGGGCGACGGGCGCATGGAGTGGGAGTACCTCCTGGTCACCGCGCGCCGCTCCTGAGCGACGGGGATTGGAACCGGGCGTTCGTGCCACATCGCTCCCCCCTTCCCCGGCGGGTTCGTAGTGTCAGGAAGTCGCGCCGATCGTCAACCCTGCGAGGAGATCGTGCACAAGGCTTGCCGCCTGCTCGTGAGCGCGTTGCCGATCATCGGTCTCGGCGATGGTCAGCGACAGTTCGGTCAGGGCCCCATAGAAGGCACTCGCCAGTAATGCGGCGGGGTAGGGACGGATGAGCGCCGCATCGAGCAGATTCTGCACCGCCTCGACGACCAGGCCGCCGAGATGGCGTTGATCGAGTTCGCGCCAGCGCTGCCAGCCGAGGCCGATCGGTCCCTGGAGGAGCACGATGTGCCGGTAGTCGGGTTGGGCGCAGACGTCGAGAAACTCCCGCACACCGCGGTCGACCCGGTCGAACGGGTCCGAGGCCGAGTCGATCGCGGTGCGGATGCGTTGCGCCGCTCGAGTCTCCAGATCGTCGACGATCGCCTCGAACAGCCCCTTCTTGCCGTCGAAGTGGTGATACAGCGCGCCGCGAGTAAGGCCGGTGGCGCGAACCAGCTCTTCCGCCGACAGATCCGCGTACTCGCGTTCGGCGAACAGCCGCCCCGCGGTCTCCAGCAGCGCCTGGCGGGTGTTCTCCGCGTACTTCTCGCGAAACGACTCCATGCGGTATGGATATCACATACAGTATGTATGTGAGATGCGTACTGTATGAAGGTGGGTCGTAATGGGCGAATCAGTGGACGTCGTCGTTGTCGGAGCCGGGATAGCGGGTCTGGTAGCCGCCCGCGACCTGGCGCGAAGTGGTGCGGAGGTGCTCGTGCTGGAGGCGCGCGACCGGGTCGGCGGGCGGCTGCTGAACGATGAACTCCCCGGTGGTGCGCCCATCGAGGTGGGTGGTCAATGGGTCGGGCCCGGCCAGCAGCACGTGCTCGCGCTGATCGATGACCTCGGCCTGAAGACCTTCCCCACGTACACCGCGGGCCGTCATATCGCCGAACTCAGCACGGCCCGCTCGGTATACACCGGCCGGATTCCCAAGCTGAACCCGCTGGCACTGGCCGATGTAGCGCAGATCCAGTGGAGGCTCGACCGGGTGGCGCGCCGGGTCGCGGCGGCGGAGCCGTGGCTCGCCGACCGGGCTGGGGTGCTGGACGCGCAAACCTTCGCCACCTGGCTGCGGCGGACCGCCCACACCTCCGCGGGTCGGTCGTTCTTGCAGCTGATCACCGAGGCGGTGTTCTCCGCGGAGCCGGAGGATATGTCGGCACTGTGGGCCGCCTACTACGTCGGCGCCGCCGGTGGGCTGGACGCGTTGATCAATACCGCGGGCGGTGCGCAGCAGGACCGCGTTGTCGGCGGTTCGCAGACCATCGCGTTGGCGCTGGCCCAGGAACTCGGTGACCGTGTCCTCCTGGAAAGCGTGGTGACCGATGTCGAGTGGGACGTCTCGGGTGTCCGGGTCGTCGCGGGCGGCACGACCGTTCGCGCTCGTCGAGCCGTGATCGCGGTTCCGCCGCCACTGGCGGCGCGCATCCGCTTCACCCCCGGCCTGCCCGGCGATCGTGACCAACTCGTGCAGCGCATGCCGATGGGCCGGGTCATCAAAGTCAATGTCGCCTACGACGAGCCCTTCTGGCGCGAAGCGGGTCTGAGCGGCCAAGCCAACAGCGACCATCGGCCCCTGGGCACCGTCTTCGACAACACCCCGCTCGACGGTTCACCCGGCGTGCTCGTCGGCTTCCTCGAGGGACGGCACGCCGACAGAGGCGCGCGCCTCGACCTCACCGATCGTCGTGCACAGGTGATCGACGATCTCGCAGGCTACTTCGGGCCACGGGCCCGCAACCCCATCGCCTACATCGAACGTGACTGGGCCGAAGAGGAATTCAGCCGCGGCTGCTACGGCGCGTTCACCACGCCCGGCACCCTCACCCGCTTCGGTCCGGCCCTGCGCACACCCATCGGCCCGCTGCATTGGGCAGGCACCGAAACCGCTACCCGGTGGGCCGGCTACATGGACGGAGCCGCCGAATCCGGCCACCGCGCCGCCCGCGAAGTCGCTCCCGAGCTCGGCCGCAGTGGGGTGTAGAGGCGGTTCGACCACGACTGCTGGCAGAAGTGGGCGAACGCCCGAATGAGACTTAGTCCGACACGGCCGACCGGACCGAAACCAGCCCAATCTCAGCGCAGACGTCGTCGTGTTCAGGTGCGCTCCCACTGACCGCAATCGCACCGACCACGACATCGCCACGTCGGATCAGTCGAGAACCTGCACCCGCGATGATGGGTGTGCCCGCAACCTGATCCAGCTGTGCGAACAGTGCGGGCCATGCCTGCTGCAATCGCACCAACTCACCGCCGTCGCGGTGGAACAGCGCAACACTGGATGCTTTCGCTGGGGCGATTCGAGCCGACAACGGCGGCGCGCCGTCCATCCGATCGACAACCAGCACGTGTCCACCGCCGTCAACGATGGCGACCGTGATTCGGGCACCGAGCCCTGCGGCATGCTCGCGTACGCAGGCGCTGACCGCTCGCGCTTGTTCCGAAGTGAGTGACATCGCTCCACCTTCAAATCTCTTGGATCAACCAAGCTTGGACGTCCCAAGGATAACCATATTCATGGGTCGGACCAAGAGTTTGACTAGACTTTCGTGCATGGAGCTGGAGGAAACGCCCACGCGCCTGCGCAGCAAACCGACCTGGCTGATCAGCAAGGCGGCCGTGCGGGCGCATCGGCTCATCGGCGAAGCGATGGCCGCATCCGGCGGCCGTGCCTATCACTTCGCGATCCTCGCCACGCTGGACGAATTCGGCCCCGACAGTCAGGCGCGGATCGGCCAACGGTGCGGAATCGACCAGAGCGATATGCACACCATGCTCAAGGAATTGATAGAGCAGGGGCACGTCGCGCGCACCTCGGACCCCAACGATCGACGCCGCAATCTGATCGCCTTGACGCGCTCTGGCCGACAACGACTGACGGAACTGGACGCGACACTCTCGGGCGTTCAACGCGATCTTCTCAACGCCTTGTCGACTACCGAGAGGGACCATCTCGCAGCGCTACTCGTCCGGGTTCTCGAGTAGATCGTCATCGAGGACGCACCAACGCACTCCCGTAGCCGCGTTCCGCGCGTCCGGGCAGTGCCTGTCGGTCAGTGAGCAGCGCGGGAACCGGGTTCTACTTCTGGGCTCGCGACAGTTGTCCCATGATCGGCAACGAGGTGGTCAGTCGGGGATGGCAATCAACACGAATGATTCTCCACAGCAAGGTGTTCCGGGCACCAGCCCAGCTAACGCCAGTTTCCGTTCAACTGGACCCCACGTGGGTGCCTGGGGTGCTCGACGTGCACCGACTGCGCCGGAACCTGCTATTGCGGCGCCGCCGAAGACGAGGACCCGCCCGTCCACCTCCTGGATCTCGCCAGCTGATCCGATCAGCTCGACCGCGTCGTCGGGTGCTCGCAGTCCGCACCGACGGGCGGTGTGTAGACGACGTGACCACACCGGATGCACCAGTGGAGGCGGTGCAGACCGCCAGCCTGAAGCTGGCCAACGACCCGACGAGCATCTGTCTCGGGCCGAACTGATGCCCGCGATGCGGGCAGCTGCGAGGCCACGGCTCGGCCCACTTTCCGTTGCGCAGCCGGTAGAGGCGGCCGGGCTCGACGATCCGGCCGTCACTGAGCCGGTACACCACGCGCGGGTTGTCGAACACACTTTCGATCACGTCGCGTACTGGTCGGCGATGGTGCAGGCCGTGCTCGAGGCGCCCGGCCGCTACCCGTTCAGCGTCCGCACCGCGACGCTCGTAGCGGCGGATCCCGCGTCGGAGGCGTAGGGCGTCAGCTCTACCTTCTGCCGTCGATGCGTTCGAGCGCCGCGGCGAGCAGTGGCAGGGTGCCTTCGGCCAGCCGGTACTCCACGATCGTGGGGTTCTGCGGGTCATCGGCGCTGCGTGACTCGATCACGCGTGGTGGCGGGAGCTCGTCGGTCGTGTCGTGCATGGCCCGCCGCATCGTCGTGCGCATGCCGCCCAAGGCAGTGACGCCCAGGGGAAACAACCAGTGGACCACGGGGCCGGTAGCTGCGGGTGCGCGCGTGGCGGGCGGTCACCCGGGCTGCCGGTGCCGCACGGGGCCGGGAGGTTGGTTCGTGGTGACGGTCAGCGGTTGAGGTAGGCGGCCAGGCCACCGAGTTCCTCGTTGGCGATGAACACCGAACGGACGTTGATGATGGCCTCTTCGACGTGGGTGGTGCAGCCCCAGGCCGAGTCGCCCCACGAATCGGCGATCTTCAGCTCGGCCGGCGCGGTGCAGCCGGCGGTGCCGCCGAGCTGGCAGTGCTCAGGGTGCGGCGTGGTGGCCTGTACGGCGGCCGCGGCTCGTATCTGGGCGGCGAGTTCGGCGGCGGCAGCGGCGCGTTGCTCGGCATCGTCGCGCAACTGGCGTTCGGCGCGTACCGCCTTGATGGTGGCCAGGCGCAGCTCCAGGTGCTGCGCGACCTGGTCGGCGAGATAGCCGAGCACGGTCGCCTGCACCTCGCTCAACTCCCGAGGCATGGCGTCGATTGCGGTAACGGTGCCGAGGTGGTGCCCGTCGGCGGTGACGATCGGGGCGGCGGCGTAGAACCGCAGCCCCAGCTCACCACGTACCAACGGATGATCGAGGGTGCGCGGATCGGTGACCGCGTCGTTGACCACGTACGGGCCCTCGGCGCAGAACGCCGACGCGCACAGTCCCGGTTCCGTGCCGACCTGCGCGACACCATCCAGTCCCTTGACCGCGGCGAACCAGACCCGATCGGCGTCGACGATGCTGACCGTGGCGATCGGGGTGCCGCACACCGCTGCGGCGGTCGCCGCGATGGTGTCGAACTGGCCGTCGGTCGGAGCGTCGAGGATCTCGTAACGGCGTACCGCAGCTAGGGGGTGTTTCGAAGTAGTTGATGGGGTGGGGCCCCCCCGCCGGGGGCCCCCCCCAAAAAGGTTTGCGGGCGGGGGTTGGGGCGGGGGGTGGGTGGGGTGGGTTGCGGGGGTTTGTTTTTGGTGTGGAGAATAAAAAAAAATAAAAAGCAA
>NZ_JBIUCG010000024.1:0-67628 GCF_044548645.1 Nocardia sp. NPDC051929
CAGGAAAGGATTTGTGTCCGGTTCGTTCTCGATCGAGGAGACGGGCGACACTGGATTCACGGTTTTCTCCGGTCGGGCATAGGTGCTGCGATGAAACAGACGAATCGAGCAGAGAATTCGCGCGGGAAGCGCAGCGGGCACCGCTTCGTCGGGGTTGCCCGCGCATGGCAGATGCCACGGATTAGCTTTCACTCGAGGCCAACTCAGGAGACACAGGGGCCGTCGCGACTGTGAACCGGGCGGCCGGTCCGCACGGTGCCGTGCAGCGCAGTGCGGTGACCTCGGCGCCGATAGTGTGGATGCGCGATCATGCCCGTCCTAGTTCGATACCCGGAAAAGGCTCGGCGCTCAGCGTACGGCGGGTGTGCTGATGGTGTGCCGCGATTTGCTGGATTTGCTGGATCGCCCCGAGACGCGGACCGATGTCGGTGCGGTCGAGTATCGTTGACGTGTCTGCATTTCGGGGGTCGAGGGGTTCGCTCGTGCGCAGTGTCATCGGAATGACCATCACCGTCGTGGCTCTGCACGTCCTCGGCTGGGGGACGCTGCTGCTGTTCGTCGCGCCGAACCATTATGTGATCGACGGTTCGGTGTTCGGCATCGGTCTCGGGGTGACGGCGTACACGCTCGGCATGCGGCACGCGTTCGATGCCGACCACATCGCCGCCATCGACAACACCACTCGAAAATTGGTGGCGGAGAGCGGGAAGCAAAAGGTCCGGACAGTCGGCTTCTGGTTCGCGCTGGGCCACTCCACGGTCGTGTTCGTGCTCGTGGCCTTGCTCGCCTTCGGTGTGCGGGCGCTGGCGTCCACCTTGGCGGACGAGGATTCGGCCCTGCAACGCTGGACGGGCTTGTGGGGCACCAGCGTCTCTGGCACGTTCCTGATCCTGATCGGTCTGCTCAATCTGGCGTCGCTGGTCGGCATCTGGCGCGTGTTCCGGCAGATGCGCCGCGGCGAATTCGACGAGGCGCAGCTGGAACGGCAGCTGGACAGCCGGGGCCTGCTCAACCGGCTGCTGCGACCGGTGCTCGGCCTCGTCCGCAGGCCGCGGCACATGTATCCGGTGGGCGTGCTGTTCGGCCTCGGCTTCGACACCGTCACCGAGGTCGGGCTGCTCGTGATCGCGGGCGGCGCGGCGGCGACCGGGCTGCCCTGGTATTCCATCCTGGTACTGCCCGTGCTGTTCTCGGCGGGCATGGCGCTGTTCGACTCGCTGGACGGTTCGTTCATGAGCTTCGCCTACGACTGGGCCTTCGCCGAGCCGGTGCGGAAGATCTACTACAACTTGGTGATCACCGGACTGTCGGTGGCCGTGGCGCTGTTGATCGGCGGGCAGGAGATCGTCTCGATCTTCGCAGAGCGGCTCGAGGTCCGATCGGGCGTCGTCGCCTGGATCGGAAATCTCGACCTCGGTGATCTCGGGTTCATCATCGTCGGGCTGTTCGTGCTCACCTGGGCGGTCGCCGTCGCGGTGTGGCGTTTAGCCGGCGTGGAGCGGCGCTGGCAGGAGGGTCTGCCCGCACGGTGAGCACGGTGCGTGGTCTTCGACACGGCGACGGCCTTCCTGCGGCCATCGACATCTCTGGCAGGATGGTCGGCATGCTGTGTCGCGGGGTGCGGCGTTGGCTCTCCAGCGCTCTGATCAGTGCCGCACTCGTTTCCGGTGTGGTGTCATTCGGTGCACCCCAGGTCACGGCGGCGCCCGGCAATCCGCCGCCGGTCAACACCGGATCGTCGGACGGTCCCGGCCCGGCGGAGCCGACCAGTAAACAGCCCTCGACGCCGCGAATCGAGCGCATCGAACCGATCAACGATCGGTGGCTGCGGGTCTACGTCGCCTCGCCCGCGATGAGCCGGGTGGTCGAGGTGCAGGTACTGCTGCCACGCGACCAGTCGCGCCCGCGTCCCACCGTCTACATGCTCGACGGCCGCAGCGCGAGCCCCGACAGCAACAACTGGACCGAACTCGGGCACGCCGACCGTTTCTACGCCGACAAGGACGTCAACGTCGTGCTCACCGTCGGCGGGCCGGCCAGCTTCTACACCGACTGGCAGCAGCCGGACCCGGTGCTCGGCACCAACAAGTGGGAGACATTCCTGACCAAGGAGTTGCCTCCGCTGATCGACGCGAAGTTCGACGGCAACGGCACCAACGCGGTGATGGGCGTCTCGATGGGTGCGGAGGCCGCGATGATGCTCGCGTTCCGGCAGCCGACGCTCTACAAAGCCATCGGGGCGCACAGCGGCTGCTTCTCGATGGGCACCGACATCGGCCAGGCGCAGGCGCGGGCGGTGGTGGCCACCTACATGGGCGAGCCGGACAACATGTTCGGCAAGCAGGACGACCCGGACTGGCTGGCGCACGACGTCACCCTGCACGCGGACGCGTTGCGGGGCAAGACGATCTACCTGTCGGTCGGCAGCGGCCTGCCCGGTGTGCACGACGTGCCGGGGACGCCGAATGTCGACCTGCCCAGCGCCATCACGTTCGGCGGCCCGCTGGAGGCCGCCACCAACGCCTGTACCCGGCGGCTCACCGACCGGCTGCGGTCGCTCGGCATCCCGGTCACCGCGCACTTCCGGGCCACCGGCACGCACTCCTGGCCGTACTGGGAGGACGAGCTCGCCCTCTCCTGGCCCACGATCGCGCCCGCGATAGGCGTCCGCTAACCAAGGAACCGGGCGAGCACCTCCGGGGCGCTGGCGAAGCTCAGGAACAGGTCGTTCTCGTGCGGGTCGCCGATGGTGACGCGCACCCCGTCGGTCCCGTACGGCCGCACCAGCACCCCGGCCGCCGCGCTGGCCTCGCCGAACTCGGCGCTGCGCGCGCCGAGCGGCAGCCAGACGAAGTTCGCCTCACTCGGCGGCACCGGGTATCCCGCCGCCACCAGCGCGTCGCGCACCCGCTCGCGTTCGACGACCAGAACGTCCGTGCGATCCAGCAATTCGTGGCGTGACTCCAGCGACGCGATCGCCGCCGCCTGCGCGATCCTGCTCACGCTGAACGGGATGTGCACCTTCAGCAGCGCCGTGATCACGGCCGGATCGCCCACCGCGTAGCCCACCCGCAACCCGGCCAGGCCGTATGCCTTGGAGAAGGTGCGCAGCACAACCACATTGGGTCTGGTCCGGCCGATCTCGACGCCGTCGGGGCGGTCGGCGAGCCGGACGTATTCGTAGTACGCCTCATCGAGCACCACCAGCACGTGCGACGGCACGGCGTCGAGGAACCGGACCAGCTCGGTTCGGCCTACCGCGGTGCCGGTCGGGTTGTTCGGGTTGCAGACGAAGATCAACTTGGTCCGCTCGGTCACGGCGTCGGCCAGCGCGTCCAGATCGTGCACCTGACCGGCCGTGAGCGGCACTTGCACCGCGGTGGCGTTGCCCACCTTGGTCACGATCGGATACGCCTCGAACGAGCGCCACGCGTACAGCACCTCGTCCGACGGTGCCGAGCAGGTGATCTGCACCAGCTCCTGGCACAGCGCCACGCTGCCGCAGCCGACCGCGACATTCTCGAAGCCGACCCCGAGGAACTCGGCCAGCGCCGTCCGCAACTCGGTCACCTGATTGTCCGGATACCGGTTGGCCAGCTCGGCCGCTTCGGCGATGGCTTTGGCGGCGGCGGGCAGCGGACCGACGGTCGTCTCGTTGCTGGCCAGCTTGACCGCGCCGGGATTGCTGCGGCCGGGGGTGTACGCCGGGATCGATTCGAGGTCCGGCCGGATCTGCGCTGTCACACTCCAACCCTAATCGGCGCCGGAAAAGCCCGATCGGCGTACCGGAAATTCTTTGGGATATAGCCCCTCACGTGCAACTTCTACCGAAGTTCAGCAACTCGCCCTACGCTGGTTTCATGTCGGGCACCTACGACGATTTGGCCCCGCTGCGGGCGAGCGACCAGGAAGACGAGCGGCCGGCCAGCGGTGGGCAGGTGCCCATCACGGTGGTGGAGCCGGATGGAAACGCCCGCGGCGGCATCGTGCTGCTGCACGAGTCGCGCGAGTTCTCCGGCGCGTTACGCGACCTGATGAACGCGCTGGCCGGCGAGGGCTGGACGGTGGTCGCGCCCAAACTTTTCCATCGGGGCGACGGCGAACCCGGCGCCGGGGTCTTCGGCGACGAGCTGTTCGCGGACTTCGACGCCTGCTTCGACTGGCTCACCCGGCGGGGGGTGTTCCCCGACACCATCGGCGTGCTCGGGTTCGACTCCGCGGGCACCGCCGCGTTCCTGGTCGCGACCAATCGCCCGATCGGCGCCGCGGTGAGCGTCGCGGCGCACGGCATCACCGAGCCGCTTACCGAGCAGGCCGACGCCCTCGTGCGCGCCGCGCCCAACCTGCAGGCGCCGTGGCTCGGCCTGTTCGGCGTCGACGACCCATCCACCCCGCCCGCCCAGGTGGACGAGCTACGCGACGCGACCGCCCGCGCCGCGGTCGCCAGCCTGGTGGTCACCTACTCCGGCCTGCACCACCGGGCCGACACCTTCGAGGCGGACGACGGCGACGCGGTCGATTCGCAGACCAGAATCTTCGATTGGTTCGACAGCAACCTACGCTGACCAGCCGTTTTGTGATCTGGTCGGTAGCTCCTGTAACCTTTCTGCTCGGCGGTTCGAAAGGACCGGTGCCCTCGAAGAGAAGGCTCCAGGAGGCGTGCCAGAGCGGCCGAATGGGACTCACTGCTAATGAGTTGTCCCTTCACGGGGACCGGAGGTTCAAATCCTCTCGCCTCCGCCACACCCGGGAAACCGGGTACAACTGAATAACACATGCGCCCGTAGCTCAACGGATAGAGCATCTGACTACGGATCAGAAGGTTAGGGGTTCGAATCCCTTCGGGCGCACGCAGGTAGAAGGCCCCTCCGGTAGCAGCGGAGGGGCCTTCTCGCATTACATCCATGTAGGTGACGCTCGCGAGTGGCACACCAAGGAGACGGCTTCTCGGGCGATGCCGCAGTGGTGTGCCACTCGTGGTTACTTCCAGGCGGGGAGGGTGGGGAGGGGGCCGGTGAGGTCGGTGCCGGGGGCGCGGCCGAGGAGCCAGGCGGCGAGGGAGGCGGCTGGGCCGGAGATGGTGTCGGTGGGAGAGGGACCGATGGGGGCGGTGAAGTCGGTGTCGGTGGCCTGGATGGTGATGGCAAGGGGGGTGTCGGCGGTGAGGCGGGTGAGGTCGGCGGTGGCCTGGGGGAGGATGCGGGCTACGAATGAGGCGGGCCAGTCGGCGGGGTGGTAGTCCGCGTTCAGGTCTACGTGGTGAATTTCGACCTCCTGCAAGCGCATCCACAGGACTTCGGTTGCCGGGATGGGGCGGCCCTGGCGGGTGCGGACCTGTGCTCGCCATGCGTCGTCGGTGAGGGAGCGTGCGAGGCCGAGAAAACGGGTCGCGGCGACGTCGTTGTCGGCGAGCTGTTCGGCGAGTGGACGGGGTGCGCCCGCCTCGATGTCGGCGTCGCGCAGGAAAGGGCTGGCGTATTGCGGGATTTCGACGCCGGTGTGCGCCCACAACAGGAGGTTCACCAAGCTGTCGGCGTTGCGGGCGAGGTGCGCGAGGACGTGGCCGCGGGTCCAGCCGGGCAGGAGGGAGGGCTCGGTGACGGCGTGCTCGTCGAGGCCGCGGATGGTGTCGAGCAGGCGTGCGGTCGCCTCGGCGACGGTGTCGAGGTGCACGGGAGTCTGCGAGGCGGTGGTCACGGTTTCGACCCTAGCGATGCGAGACCCGGTCCGCCGCGAACGACGGGCCGGACCTGTCATCGGAACTGTTGTGGGCCTGCGTGTGTGCCGTCGGTCTTTACCGGTGTCGTCGGCGCTGGATGACGCACTGGACACCGGATGGCGTCGGCTCCGACAGGGGCTCAACGCCGGCGCTGCATGGAAGCCCGCAGCACCGACATCCGACAACTCCGTGGTCGCACTCGAGGGGAGATCGCCGGACCCCGGGCGTTTCGGTGCAGGGCGGTGAACCTCCGGCGTGCCGCCGTCGTGGGCGACAAACCGTGATTCCGCCCAGGACTGGCAGCGGGCTGGGGCGATCTGGGATGAGTGCGATCGCCGCTCGTTTCGCGCGACGATCCATCCGCTTCGGCGGCATGACGGCTCGCCAGTTCGGCAGGTAGCCGGACAGACCACGGCGGCCTGGAAGCCCGCTCGGCGATCTACCCGCCGACGATCGCGTCGGCCTCGATCTCGACCAGCAAGGCCGGGGTGATCAGCGCCTTGATCTCGTACATCGCCGTCGCGGGACGGATCTCGTCGAAGACCTCGGCGTGCGCCTTGGCGACCTCGGGCCAGCGGGCGATGTCGGTGACGAAGATGCGGGTGCGCACCACGTCGGCCAGGCTCGCGCCCGCCTCTTCCAGCGCCGCGGCGATGCGCCGCAGCGTTTCCCTGGTCTGCTCGCCGATGTCGTCGCCGCCGACCGCCGTGCCGCCGGGGGCCGACGCGGTCGTGCCGCTGACCGCGATGACATCGCCGAGCCGGACCGCCCGCGAGTAGCCGACGATGTCTTCGAACTCCGAACCCGATGCGATGTTCACGCGATCATTCATGGGCGACAGCATTCCACGGCGCTCGGCGCGGCCATGCGCAGGTTCCCGGCCCTCCACGATCACCGCGGCGGCCAGCGCGATCAACCACAGCGACATCGCGCCCACCTGGATCCGCTGGGCGATGCCGAGGGCGTAGTTCCCGGGCAGGTTGTCGGCCACCAGCATCCATACCGTCGCCAGCGAGCCGATCACCAGCACGACCAGCCCGGATTCGCGCAGCACCCGCCAGCGTCGATAGCGGAACGCGGCGAGGCTGAAGGCGAAGGCGGCGACCGCGATCGAGGTGACCGCCAGCGTGCTCGTCAGCGCGTGCGGCTGATGCAGTTGCGGAAATAGTTCGCTCGGGCCGCCGCACCCGCTCTCACCGGGGACGCAGTCGTGCAGCGGCAGCAGCACGTCGGCGACGGTCGCCGCGCCGAAGCAGAACAGCGCGATCCAGCCGACGTTGGTCAGTCTGCGGCGCGGGAACAACACCAGGCCCGCGATCGCCGCGGGCGCGAGGACCACCCCGACGATCAGGTCGGCGGTCGCGAACACCTCCCGGTACGGCTTGCCCTCCGCGTCCAGTTCGCTGAGGAACGTGTCGACCGGGTCGAGGTCGATGCCGAGCACGAACTGCAGCACCCAGGAGGAGTAGCAGATCCCAGCGATCGCGATCGCCGCGGCGACCAGCACCATCGCCGGTCGTACGCGCCGAACAGCGATCTTCGGGCCACTCGTCACGCCTTCATTCTGCTGGTCGCTCGAGCGCGCCGGACAGCGGCGGGCCGCACACGTCATTACCATCCGGCACACAGGGTCTTGTCAGCTTCGCCCGGCACGCTGGTCGACAGCTGCAACTCGAGGAGGTCCCCATGCTCGGTTTCGCGACTGCCGCCGCCGGAATCGCGGTCATGACGGTGATGGTGGCGTCGGGTTATCTGGCCGCCCACGCTCCGCGTTCACTCGTGCGGGTGCGACACCGCTGACAGCGCGGCCTGCACGCGGTCGGCCGCACTGACGGGATCTTCGTGCTCCCAGACGCGGACCACGTGCCATCCCGCGGCGATGAGCGCCGCGTCGGTGGCCCGGTCCCTGGCCACGTTGCCCGCCAGTTTGGCCGCCCACCACTCGGCGTTGTTCTTCGGGTCGGTGGCGTGTTGCGGGCAGCGGTGCCAGAAGCATCCGTCCACGTAGACCGCGATGCGCCTGCGCGGGAACACCAGGTCGGCGCGCCTGCGCTGTCCCCGGATCGGCGCGCGATCGACGAAGTAGCGCAACCCGCGCCGGTGCAGTTCCCGGCGCAGCGCCAGCTCCGGATCGGTTCCGGTGCGCCGTTGACGCGCCATCCTCGCGCTGGTCACCGCGTCGGTCGTGGGCCTGCGGGTCATGCCGCCCATCCACCCATCCGATCGAGATGGCTTTCCACGTCGGCGAGGAAGCCGGGCGGAAAGCGCAGACTGCCCATGGTGGTGCGGCGCAGGAATCCGGCCGTCGCGCGGGCGGAGAGCAACTGCGCGTCGGTGAGGAAGTGGGCCAGGTCCTCGTACGGCTCGTGCACCGGCCAGGTGGAAACCGGCACCCGATAGGCGGCACCGTTGTGTCCCCATGCGGCGACCGGCCACGGAGTGCCCGGCGACAGCGGTTGCTCGCCGGAGATCGGTGCGAGCGGAGCGGCCAGCCGGGACCCGACCCAGGCCGCCATTCGCACGCTCACCGCGTTGCCGACCAGTTTCCAGCGGTGGCCCTTCCTGATGCCGGGCACGTCGGTCGCGGGCGCCGTCCAGCCCGCGTCGAAACCTTGCAGACGTTCGGCGTCGGCGATGCCGGGCGTGACGATCTCCCCGGACGGCAGCCGCACCGCGGGCGGGCTGGCGATGCCGAGCGCGGAGCCGCCCTTCAGGGTCGGAACCGCGTTCACCGCCCAGCCAAGTCCGCGCACCCCCTCGGTCCAGTAGAAGCCGCACGGATCGATCTCGGGATCGCCGATCGCGCGGGGACCGGCGTCCTCGCCGAACAGCACCCCGCGCGGGTCCTCGGTGCGGGAGGCCAGCATCAGCACCCGCTGCCTGCGCTGGGGCAGGCCGAACGCCCGGGCGTCCACCACCCGGTAGGCCCAGGTGTAGCCGAGCTCGTCGAGCGCGCCCGTGATGTGCCGCATGGCCGCGCCGCGGCCGAGTTGCAGCATGAACGGCACGTTCTCGATCAGCAGCCAGCGTGGGCCCCGCTTCCGGCGGACCAGGCGGAACACCTCGTCGACCAGACCCGAGCGCGTGCCGGTGATACCGGCGGTGCGCCCCGCCTGGGAGAGGTCCTGGCACGGGAATCCCGCCGCGACCAGTTCCGTTCCCGCCGGGATGGCGCGGAGTCTGGTGATGTCGGAATGCAGCGGCACGTCCGGGAAACGGGCGGCGAGCACGCCTTGGGCTCCGGGCTCGATCTCGCACAGCAACTCGGTGTGCCAGCCGTGCCTGCCGAGGCCGAGCTCGAGTCCGCCGATCCCGGCGAACAGCCCGACCATCCGCGCGCCCGTCAACGACCTTCCCTTTCTCGCGTCCACACCGGACGCCGCCCGCGCGTCCTGTGCCCGGGGAGCAGGTTACTCGAGTCGTCCGAGGCGTTCCCCGAACATCGCGACCATCGTCCCCGGCACCTGGTACGGTCCGCGTGTCACGCCGTGCGATCGGTGCGCTTTTCCAATAATGCACAAGGGTGGTCGCACCCGGACGTGATGACCGGCCGATCCGCCTGCGCTCCAGTGCCATCCGCGCGGGCCGCCCACGATCCTGGTGGCGCGCTCGCGCATTGCTTTTGCTCGACGAAGTTCCAGAGCGACGCTAGGGAAAGTGAGCGAAACATGCAGATGCCTTCCACTAAAAACGGACAGTTTCCCTCGGTCGTGGTCACCAGCCTGGCGGCGACCACGTCCATCGCGGGTGACGTGGATTCCACGTGGAAAGGCTTGCTCAACGGCGACAGCGGTATCGACGTCCTGGAAGACGAGTTCATCGACGAATTCGAGCTGCCGGTCCGCATCGGCGGGCATCTGAAGGTGCCGCCCGCCGCGTATCTGGACGCCGCCGAGGCCCGCAGGCTCGCTTACGTGGAGCAGTTGGCCGTCGTGCTCGGGCGTGAGGTCTGGCGCAACGCGGGCAGCCCCGAGGTGGACACGCGTCGTCTCGGGGTGTCCATCGGCACCGGGCTCGGCGGCGCGGAGGCGATCATCCACGCTCGGGACAAGCTGCACAACGGCGGTTACCGCAAAGTGTCGCCGTACACGGTCCAGGCCGTGATGCCGAACGGCGCGGCGGCCTGCGTCGCGCTGGAGATCGGTGCGCGGGCCGGGGTGAGCACGCCGGTCTCGGCCTGTTCCTCCGGTGCGGAGGCGATCGCCAACGCATGGCGGATGATCGTCATGGGCGACGCCGACGTGATGGTCACCGGCGGCGTGGAGGGTTCCATCCAGGCGCTCGCGATCGCGGCGTTCACCATGATGCGCGCCATGAGCACCAGGAACGACGCGCCGAAGAGCGCCTCCCGTCCCTTCGACGCCGACCGCGACGGCTTCGTCTTCGGTGAGGCGGGCGCGCTGATGGTGCTGGAGACCGAGGAGCACGCCAAAGCGCGCGGCGCGACCATTCACGCCCGGCTGATGGGCGCGGGCGTCACCTCCGACGGCTTCCATCTGGTCGCGCCGGATCCCGAGGGCACCGGCGCCGCGCGCGCGATGTCGCGGGCGATGCGGACGGCAGGCCTGGCCAAGTCCGATGTCACGCACGTCAACGCGCACGCGACCGCCACTCCCATCGGCGACACGGCGGAGGCGCGTGCGATCGGCGAGGCCGTTGGCACCCATGCGTCGGTCTACGCGCCGAAATCGGCTCTCGGGCATTCCATCGGCGCGGTCGGCGCGCTCGAATCGGTGCTCACGGTACTCACCGTGCGGGACGAAATCATTCCGCCCACATTGAATTTGGACAATCAAGATCCCGAGATCGATCTGGATGTGGTGCACGGCGGAAGCAGGCCGGGCCGTATCGATTACGCCTTGAACAATTCGTTCGGTTTCGGCGGGCACAATGTCGCGCTCGCCTTCGGCCGGTACTGAGGGCCAGGTGGCCGGGACACCTGCTAGCCTTCCCGACGCTTCGTTATCGACCTGTGTTCGGTGTCATTGCACGGCCCGAGTGTCTGTGCGCTGGAAAAGGATAAGGCGATGATCGACGAAACTTTCGACGACTATCTGGACGATCAGGGCAATATCGAGATTCGTGGGGACAAGACCCTGATCGACTTCGTCGACAAGCACAGCGTGGAGAACGGCGACGACCTCGCCTACCGCTTCATCGACTACTCCCGGGAGCGGGACGGCGAATATCTAGAGCTCACCTGGCGGCAGTTCGGTGTGCGCCTGCGCGCGGTGGCGGCCCGGCTGCAACAGGTCACGCGCCCGGGCGACCGGGTGGCGATCCTCGCTCCGCAAGGACTCGACTACGTCGTTGCGCTCTTCGCCGCGGTGTACTCGGGGAATATCGCGGTTCCGCTGTTCGATCCGGAGGAGCAGGGCCACACCGACCGGCTGCACGCGGTGCTCGGCGACTGCAAGCCCGCCGCGATCCTCACGGTGGGCTCGGCGGCGAGCGGTGTGCGGAAATTCTTCCGGCACCTGCCGCCGCAGGAGCGTCCGCGGATCATCGCGGTGGAGGCCATCCCGGACAGTGTCGGCGCTTCGTGGGTGCGCCCGGACATCAACATCGACAGCGTCGCCTACCTGCAGTACACCTCGGGTTCCACCCGGACGCCCGCGGGCGTGGAGATCACCCACCGCGCGGTGGGCACGAATCTGCTGCAGATGATCGACGCCATCGGCGTCACCGAGAATTCGCGCGGGGTCACCTGGCTGCCGTTGTTCCACGACATGGGTCTGCTGGCCGTGATCCTGCCGACCGTCGGCGGCGGGTTCATCACCATCATGTCGCCGAGCGCGTTCGTGCGCCGTCCTTATCGCTGGATCAAGGAACTGGCCGCCGCGTCGGACGGCGCCGGAACCTTCGCCGCCGCACCCAACTTCGCGTTCGAGCACGCCGCGGCGCGCGGCAGACCCAAGCCCGGCGAGGAATTGGACCTCTCGAATGTGATCGGGCTGATCAACGGCAGCGAGCCGGTGTCGGTGTCGTCGATGAAGAAGTTCAACGAGGCGTTCGCGCCGTACGGGTTGCCGGAGACGGCGATCAAACCGTGCTACGGCATGGCCGAGGCGACGGTGTTCGTCTCCGCCACCAGGGCCGAGGACAAGGCGAAGGTGGTCTATGTCGATCGGGCCGAGCTGAACGCCGGGCGGATGGTCGAGGTCGCGGCGGACGCGGTCAACGCGATCGCACAGGTGTCCTGCGGATACGTCGCGCGGTCGCAGTGGGCGGTGATCGTGGACCCGGAGCGCGGCACAGAAAGGCGTGACGGCGAGGTCGGCGAGATCTGGTTGCACGGCGAGAACATGGGCACCGGGTATTGGGGCCGTCCCGAGGAGACCGCCGCCACCTTCCGTGCCGAGCTGACCGCTCGGTTGCCCGAGGGCAGTCACGCGGAGGGCACGCCGCAGGACGCCAATTGGATGCGCACCGGCGACTTCGGCGCGTACCTCGACGGCGAGCTGTACATCACCGGACGGGTCAAGGACCTGGTCATCGTGGACGGCCGCAACCACTATCCGCAAGATCTGGAGTTCTCGGCCCAGGAATCGAGCACGGCGTTGCGCCCCGGCTTCGTCGCGGCGTTCTCGGTACCCGCCAACGAACTGCCCGCGCTGGTCTTCGAGCAGGGCAGCCAGTCCGGTCTGAGGTTCGATGCCGAGGACACCTCCGAGCAGCTGGTGATCGTCGCGGAGCGCAATGCCCGCGCGGGCAAGCTCGAGCCGGAGCCGGTCGCCGACACGGTGCGTGCCGCGATCGCGCGCCGCCACGGCGTCATGGTCCGTGACGTGCTGCTGGTGCCCGCGGGGTCGATCCCGCGCACCTCCAGCGGCAAGATCGCCCGCCGCGCCTGCCGGGCAGCCTATCTGGAGGGCACGCTGCGCGGCGGCCACCAGCAGCAGGCTTTCCCGGACGCGCCGCAAGAGTGGGAGTCGGAGACCGCGGGCGTCGGCTAGAGCTAGGTCTCGAGGTAGCGGTCGCGATCGGTGACCCGCGGGTATCCGGCGATGAGCAGCCGGGAGCCCGGATCCGCGCGACTTGACCTCGAGTTCGCTAGAGGTTGTGAACTGGGCGAATGAGTGCCGAATCCGTCGCCGCGACGAGCCGTGGATGTCCGGCGGCGGCCGAAAATCGGTTGGTCGACGCGCGTTCCGGTGCGACCCTGAGATGTCGGACCCTGCTGCGAACATCACCGTGGGTCTCGTTCTCCGCCGCCAGTCACATACCTACAGGGGGAGTCTTGTCTGTCACGCTGGACGTTTCGTCGGCCGAATCGGAGGCCGACAGAACGGAGCGGCCCGCCGCCACGGGCCGCTTGCATTCCCTGCGCCGATTCTGGCCGTACCTGCGTCCGCACGTCCGCATTCTGCTCGCCGCCAGCGGACTGGCGCTGCTGTCCGGCCTGACGGCCGTCGTCATCCCGCTGATGATCGCGCGGATCATCGACGGCCCGGTCGCCCACCGCGATCTCGCGGGCGCGCTCGGGCCGGTGGCCCTGGTCCTGGCGCTCGGCCTGGTCGAGGCCGGTGGCGTGTGGGGACGCCGCTGGCTGATCGCCGCCCCCGCGACGCGTATCGAGATCACGCTGCGCGCCAAGATCTTCCGGAAGCTGCAAGCGTTGTCGATCGGCAGGCACGACGCGTGGGAGTCGGGTCAGCTGCTGTCCCGCGCGATCGAGGACCTGGCCACCATGCGCCGGTTCGTCTCGTTCGCGGGACCGTTCCTGCTCATCCACTGCGTGATCATTCCGGTAGGCCTGCTCGTGCTGATCGGGCTGAGCCCGCAGATCGGGCTGATCTTCGCGGTGATCGCCATTCCGCTGGTGTTCATCTGCATTCGTTTCGAGCGCAGGTACGCGGTGGCCTCGCGGCGTTCGCAGGACCAGTCCGGGGACCTGGCCACCACGGCCGAGGAGTCCGCGCAGGGCGTTCGGGTGCTCAAGGCGTTCGGGCGAGGCGTGTTCTTCGGCCGCCGCTTCACCGCCCAGGCGCAGGTATTGCGGCAGACCGAGCTGCTGAAAGCGCGCCTGGACGCGACATTGTGGTCGAGCATGCTGAGCATTCCGCAACTGGCCATCGCGTTCGCTCTCGGCTACGGCGGGTACGCGGTGGCGCACGGCACGATGACGCTCGGCACCTTGATCGCCGCCATCACGCTGGCGACCTTCCTGCAGTGGCCGATCATCTGGACCGGCTTCCTGCTCGCGGAACTGAACGACGCGCGCACCGCTGCCGACCGATACTGGGAGATCGTCGACACCCCGGTCGACATCACCGATCCGGCCGATCCGGTGCGCTTGCCGGACCGCATCCGTGGTGAATTGCGGTTGGAGGCTGTGCGTTTCGCTTTTCCCGACGCGGAGAACGAGGTGCTGCGCGAGGTGTCGTTGCGGGTGCGCCCGGGCGAGACGGTGGCGCTGGTCGGCGCGACGGGAAGCGGCAAGACGGCGCTGCTCAACTTGATCCCGCGCTTGTACGACGTGACGGGCGGTGCGATCACCATCGACGGCATCGACATCGCGGCGATGCGGGTCGCCGACCTGCGATCGCTGGTGTCGGTCGCCTTCGAGGAACCGGTGTTGTTCTCGGCGAGTGTGCGGGAGAACGTCGCGCTCGGCGACCCGTCCGCCACGGACGCCGATGTGCGCCGCGCCCTGGAGGTCGCGCAGGCCACCGCGTTCGTCGACGACCTGCCCTGGGGCTTGGACACCAGGATCGGTGAACAGGGCTTGAGCCTGTCCGGTGGTCAGCGGCAGCGCCTCGCGCTGGCTCGCGCGGTGCTCACCGGCGCGGGCGGAGGCAGGCGCAGCCGGATCATGGTGCTCGACGACCCGCTGTCCGCGCTCGACGTGGAGACCGAGGAGCGAGTGCAGGAACGCCTGCGCACCGTGCTGGCCGACGCGACCACGCTGCTCGTCGCGCACCGTCCGTCCACGGCCGCGCTGGCCGACCGGGTGGCGGTGCTCGCCGACGGCCGGGTCGTCGCGGAGGGCACCCACGATCAATTGCTGCGCACCAGTAAGAGCTACCGCGAACTGATGGGAGGTGAGTAGCTGTGAGTACTGCGACCACTGTCTCGGAAGACGAAGCGCCGCAGACTGATCCGACCCGTGCGGAAGGCGCGGCCGACTGGCGCGGCATCGCGGGCGAGGACAAGGAGGTCACCGAGACCGGGAACCTGGTGCTGGCCGGACGCTCCCGGCGGCTGCTGCTCGACCTGGTCAGGCCCTACCGCAAGCTCACCGGCCTCGCGCTGGTGCTCATCGTGCTGGACAACATCGCGAAGGTGTCCGCGCCACTGTTCGTCGCGCACGCGCTGGACACCGGCATCGCGCGCGGTGTCGCGGGCGACTGGGCGCCGCTGGCCAGGACCGTGGGCGGCTACGTCGGCTCGATCCTGCTCGGCTCGATCTGTACGTACTCCTTCCTGCGGGTGACCGGCAAGCTCAGCCAGAGCGTGTTGTTCGACCTGCGCGTGCGCGCGTTCACACATGTGCAGCGGCTCAGCGTCGCCTTCCACGAGAAGTACACCTCCGGCAAGGTGGTGGCGCGGCTCACCGGCGACATCGAGACGCTGCAGGAACTGCTGGAGAGTGCGCTCAACCAGGCGCTGAGCGCGATCCTGTCGGTGCTGACCATCGCGGCGCTGCTGATCTACCTGGACCAGGCGCTCGCCGCGATCGTGCTGATCGGATTCGTTCCCCTGGCGCTGGTCACCCGCTGGGCGCAGCGCAGGCAGCGAGCGGGCTACCGGCGCACGCGCGCCGCGATCGCCAAGGTGGTCGTGCAGTTCGTCGAGTCGATGGGCGGCATGCGGGCGGTGCAGGCGTTCCGCCGGGAGCAGCGCAACGAGTCGGTGCTCGCGGTGGAGGACTCCGAATACCGCCAGGCGACCACCGCGGCCATGCGCGGCATGGGCGACTACGCGGGTTTGACCAAACTGCTCGGCAACCTCACCACGGTGACCATCATCGTGGTCGGTGCCTGGCGCGTGATCGAGGGCGATCTCGCGGTCGGCGTGCTCGCGGCCTACCTGCTGTACCTCAACGAGTTCTACGGGCCGCTGGACGAGCTGGCGCAGGTGTTCAACGCCTACCAGTCCGCGGCGGCCGCGTTGGAGAAGATCTCGGGCGTGCTCGAGGAGGAGCCGTCCGTGCCGGAGCCGGCGCGGCCGATCCCCCTGGCGAAGGCGTCCGGCGCGGTGCGGATGGAGAAGGTGTGGTTCGGCTACGCGGCCGGTTCGACGGCCGACAGCGGCGCATCCGAGAAGTCGGATGCCGTCCGGCTGGACGACGGCGGCCGTCATGCCGGCGCGGTGGGTGATTCGGCGGTCCGGCCGGGCGGCGCCCCGACCGGTGACGAACCGGACAGCCCGTCGGATGTGCGAGGCCTGGCCGCGACCGGCAAGCCGTCGGCCGGTTCCCATGTCCTGCCCGGTGCGTCCACGAGTGTCGGCGGGTGCTCGCCGAGCAGCGCCGTCGCGGCGGAGTCGAACGCGCCTGCCGACGCCCTGCCGGTACCGTCCGCGGATTCGCCGGTGCGGTCGGATCGCCGGACGCGACCGGTGCTGCCGGAGTTCACCTTGGACATCCCGGCCGGGCAGATCATCGCCCTGGTCGGTGTGACCGGTGCGGGCAAGTCGACGCTGGCGAAGCTGCTGACGCGGTTCTACGACCCGTCCGGCGGCGTGGTCACCCTGGACGGCGTCGACCTGCGCCTGCTGTCCGACGCCGATTTGCGCCGCAACGTGGTGATGGTCACCCAGGAGTCCTACCTGTTCTCCGGTTCGGTGGCCGACAACATCCGGTTGGGCAGGCCGGAGGCCACCGACGCGGAGGTGTTCGCGGCGGCCCGCGCGGTCGGTCTGTACGACTTCGTGCAGGCGTTGCCCGAGGGCTTCGGCACCGACGTGCGCAAACGCGGCGGCAGGCTCTCGGCGGGGCAGCGGCAGCTGGTCGCGTTCGCGCGGGTGTTCCTGGCCGATCCCGCCGTGATCGTGCTGGACGAGGCCACGTCGAGCCTGGACATCCCCAGCGAACGGCTGGTGCAGCGGGCGCTCGAGACCGTGCTGCGCGGCCGCACGGCCGTGATCATCGCGCACCGGCTGTCCACGGTGGCGATCGCGGACCGGGTGCTGGTGCTCGAGTCCGGCCGGATCGTCGAGGACGGCGCGCCGGATGCCCTGATCGCGGGGACCGGCCGGTTCGCCGACCTGCACGCGGCGTGGCGGGAGTCGCTCGTGTGATGAGCGGCGGTTCTACGGGCGGGGGCCGGACGTCGCTTACGGTAGATACGTGACGACCCCAGCCTCCGACCCCGAGAGCCCCGCCGCGAACACGCAGGAATCCCGGTGGCCGGCGATCCTCACCTGGCGCGCCCACGACGCGACCCGGATGGAGTCGGTGCGGGTACAGCTCAATGGCAACCGCATCCGCGCCACCGGGCGGATGATCGGCGGCGCCGGCGCCGACCACCCCGCGTTCAGCGCGTCGTACGACCTGGTCACCGACGAGAACGGCGTGACGAAGCGGCTGTCGCTGCGCACCACGACGGCCGCCGGGGAGCGGCACGCCTCCATCGCCCGCGACGAGGAGAACTACTGGCTCGTCGACGCGGGCGGCAACCACGTGCGCTCCACCTTCGCCGGAGCACTCGACGTGGACGTGGTGCTCAGCCCGTTCTTCAACACCCTGCCGATCCGCCGCTACGACCTGCAGCACGCGGTCGAGGACGTCCAGGTCCCCGTGGTCTACGTCCGCCTGCCCGACCTGCTCGTCCAAGAGGCCACGCTGATCTACAGCAGCGCCGCCGACGGCATCAGCGTGCTTTCGCCGGTCTCCAGCGCGACGGTCACGGTGGACGCCGACGGCTTTCTGCTGGACTACCCGGGGCTGGCCGAACGGATCTGACGCGGCACCGCGCGACGGCCCACGAGCTGGCATGCGCGAGTCGAGGCTTTCGTGCCGAGGACCGGGTCGTCGAGCCCCGAGGTTCCAGAATCGCCACCGGAGCTCCGGGAACGCGCCTGCCACCGAAGGCCGCTCCGGGTCGACACCCGCGGCCGGTCTCTCGGCGCTGCGACTACTGAAGGCAGTGTCGTCGGAGCTGCCCAGGCTCGCGCACCTCGACGCGGATGGATCTCCGCCGGAGAAAACGTCGCGAGGTGTTCACCCGCGATCAGCAGCGGCCGGACCGACTCTGGAATGTCTGGGAGGGGACGGTTCTCGCGCGGTCAGTTCAGCCGGGTTATGACCCCACCGCGCTCGCCTGCGGCCCGCAGTTCTTCCAGCCAACCGCGGTCGCCGGGACGAATGTCCGTGATCTCCCAGCGGCGCGCGGATTCATAGCGCTGTCGCGCGTCGTGCCCGGCTTCGACCAGGTCCGCGAGGGATTGCTTGTCGCGCAGGCTGTCGCGCGCCGCGCCGAGCACGGTGAGTGTCTCGTCCAGAACTTCCAGTAGCGCCGCGGAATTCGGTTCGCAGATCGCACGAACCAGGTCGGGCGCCGTGCCCGCGACGCGGGTGCCGTCCCGGAACGACCCGGCCGCGAGTCCCAGCGCGAGCTCACCTCCGGTGGCGCCCGCCAGGGCCAGTGCCTCGGCGAGCACATGCGGAAGGTGGGAGATGCGGGCCACGGCGCGATCGTGTTCCGCGGCCACGACCGGTACAACCACCGAGCCGCAATCCAGCGCCAGGCGCACTACGCGGCTCCACGGGTCGACCCGCGTGCCCTGGTCGACGCCGACCGCCCACACCGCGTCGCGGAACAACGTGGGATCGGTGGCGGCCCAGCCGGATTCGGACGTACCGGCCATCGGATGGCCGCCGACGTACCGCTCGGCGAGTCCGTGTTCGCGTACGGCCGCCGCGACCGGCCCTTTCACGCTCACCACATCGGTGAGCGCGCATTCCGGCGCGTAGTCGGCGATCGCCGAGAGCATGTGGTCCACCGCGGGCATCGGCACCGCGACGACGATCAGCGCGTCGGTCTCCGCGGCGCGCCGCAGCGCGGCAGGTAGGTCTTCGGTGACGTCGAATCCGTCGGCACGGGCGGCCTGCGCACCCACCGCGGAGCGGTTGTATCCCCAGCCGTCGTAGCCCGCGCCGACGGCCGCACGCAACAGCGACCCACCGATCAAACCGGTCCCGAGGACGCACACGGGTGCTTTCTTCGCCGAAGTCACCCGAACAGATTGGCATACGACTTCAACATTTCCGCTCGAGCAGACTACCGTTGCGGCCATGGCAGCACAGCGCTCGGGCACGAACAGGGCGGCGTCGGACGATTACGACGACGTGGAAGGGTTCGCAGTGGCGGTTGTCCGCGAAGAAGGCAAATGGCGGTGCAGTCCGCTGAGCCGGGACGCGCTCACCGATTTGTCCGCCGCGGAAAACGAACTGAAGGCTTTGCGCAGCTCCGGAGCGGTGTTCGGATTGCTCGACATCGACGACGAGTTCTTCATCGTGCTCCGGCCCGCGCCGAGCGGAACCCGGATGCTCGTCTCGGACGCCACGGCCGCGATCGATTACGACATCGCCGCGGACGTCCTAGAGGCCCTGAACGTGGAAATCCCCGATATCGATCCGGATGAACTGGACGACGTGGAGCCGTGGGAGGAGGGCGACCTCGGTGTGCTCGCCGATCTGGGCCTGCCCGAACCGGTGCTGAGCGTCATCCTCGCAGAGACCGATCTCTATCCGGATGAGCAGCTCGGCATGATCGCCCAGCGTCTCGGCTTCGCCGGTGAATTCGCCGCGGTGCTGGATAAACTGCCGCGCTGACGTGCGCGTTCTCCCGGACGACCCGTTCTCCGCCGACGCCGATATGGTGCGGGCGGCCATCGCCGCCGCGGCGGCCGCCGGGGAGCGTGACGTACCCGTCGGCGCTGTCGTGTTCGACTCCGCCGGAATGGAACTCGCGCGAGCCGCGAACGCGCGGGAGGCGCTGGGCGATCCGACCGCGCACGCGGAGATCTTGGCGCTGCGTCGCGCCGCCGCGGTCCACGGTGACGGGTGGCGGCTGGAGGGCGCCACGCTCGCCGTGACGCTGGAGCCGTGCACCATGTGCGCTGGCGCCCTGGTGCTCGCGCGGGTGGGCCGTCTGATCTTCGGTGCGTGGGAGCCGAAGACCGGCGCCGTCGGGTCGCTGTGGGACGTGGTGCGTGACCGCCGTCTCAACCACCGGCCGCAGGTACGCGGCGGAGTGCTCGCGGACGAATGCGCGGCGTTGCTCGACGAGTTCTTCCGCACCCAGCGCTGAGCCCACCCACCCCAGGTCTACAGGCGATTTAGTGATCCGGCACCGGTCCGGTATGGTTGTCGGCGGTGGCGTGTCCGAGCGGCCTAAGGAGCACGCCTCGAAAGCGTGTGAGGGGTAACCCCCCTCCGAGGGTTCAAATCCCTCCGCCACCGCCAAAGCCCCTCATCTGTTCGCACAGGTGAGGGGCTATTTTCTTGCCTCAGGCAGCGGCTTGGTGACTAAAAATAGTTTTTGAGCATTTCCGTGGACCACGCAGCTTGCTGGACGTCTCCTCGTGGGCCGAACTCCGCGAACCAGGGTTTGATGTCCAGCACGGGCGTGCCGTCGACGGCGTCGAGTTCGGCAACGTGCAGGTCGCGGCCGTCCACTCGGAGCAGTCGGCACCGCGAGACGCCGAGCCAGTTGATGCGCCGCATGTTCCTGTGCCCGAAGATGCCGACCTTCGGCCATTCGGGATTGTCGCGTGCGCTGCGCGCACCGAAGTGCAGGTCCGTCGGGTCGGTGAGGTGGAACCGGAACACGATCTCCAGGTGGCTGAACTCCTCCAACCCCTGCACCGACTCCTCGGTGAACCGGGGGTCGTCGACGCGAATGATCGCCTCGGTGCCACCCCAGTGATCATCGGTCGGTTCACGCCGTCCACCTACGACGTGCGCAACCGGCACTACCTCGAACACTTCCTCAGCCATACGACCCTGTCCTACTTCCTGTTTACGGCTAGATACTCGGCTGCCTGCTCGTCAGTCTCGCGGACACCGGGAATGGACTGGCTGCGGTACGGTGCCAGCGTCGAGCGTATGTCGCGGGCCACGGTCCGGGTGCGTCCGGATTGCACTCCGCCCATCGCGTCGAGTGCGGAACGCCAGGTGGCGCAGGCCTGCTCGATTTCGCCGCTGCGGGCCTGCACCGTGCCGAGGTAACCGAGGGTCACGGCATGGGTTCGTGTGAACGCGGTGGCCTTGCGCTTGCGGACGCTGAGCTGGAATTGGTCAGCGGCCCCGGTGAGGTTGCCCGCGTCCCGCAGTGCGCACGCAGTTTCATGAGCGAGACTCGCCTCGGAGAAGAAGAACACCCGAGTGGGTTCGGGATCGGAGTCGGCGACTGCCGCGAGATCCTGCTCGGCCTGGAGGAGGGCTTTCGCTGACTCGGCGGACCGACCGGCCGCGCTCAATGCTTTCGCGTGCACGACCTTCAGCAGTGCGCGCTCGCGGGGGCAGGCCGATTGGTAGCGAGCGCCGCTGATGGATGCTTCAGCCAGCTGTAGGCCTTGCTCGGGGTGTCCTAAATCCACGGCTTGGTGCGCCATTGCGCGCAGCACGTGACCGGCCAGCGGCGCATCTTCCGCTTCGGCGGCGAACTGGGTCGATGTGGCGAAGTAGCGTTGTGCGGCTGCGTGCTCGTCGTTGTCGAACGCCATCCACCCGACGAGGTAGGCCATCTCCGCTGCTGCGGAGAACATTTGGCGACGGACGGTCTCGCTGGCGAAGGAACCCTTCAGATAGCCGGTTACCTCGTTGGTCAGATATTGGACGACGGCTGTTCGTCCATGCCCGCCGCCGAGTCGCTGATCTATCTGCGAGAAGAGGAGCATCACATCTCGGACAGCGGCTACGTCGGCTTCCCCCACGTAGCGGACTCGGGATTCCTTGCGTGGAAGGGCGGCCGCGTTGTCGAGCCACCCGGGCAGCAGGACGGACGCGCTGAGTGCTGTGGAGTATCCGACACGTAGGAAAGAGCGCCGTTCCACATCAGCCTTTCCGAGGTTGAGCAAGCTCGCTACTGGGTCTTGGATGCGACCGAAATGCTTCTCGTAACACGCTATGACATCGGACGTCGGTGTGCGTTCTCCGGTCTCGTAGTAGGCAAGCACAGACTTGCTGTAGTGGATCTGAGCAGATAGTGCGGCCAGGGACACTCCAGCGGCTTCGCGGGCTGCTCGGAGCTGCGCACCGACGATAGCGGCGTGACCGTCCATACCGCCGAATCTAGCCGGTCACGGACCCGCGTACAGCTAGTTGTGGATGCGCTGTGGACGCCGATCTCGTTCCTCGGTGCATGTTCCGTGGTCATCTGAATAGGCGTCCGGCATGGAGTACGGAACCGCGAGCCCCTTACCGCAGTCCGCTCCTGTCCCGGGTACCGATCAGGGGGTTGTCGGGGCCGGGCGCGCCTATTCCGACGAGTGTGAGCAGGGGAGCACGATGCGCCGAGAAGCGTTCGGGGACACACCGATGTCTCGATGCCACTACTACCGGAACGTGTGCGATATACCCGCGCGAGTCGACCCTCCGCATGTGGGCCGGATCGTGGCCCGTTGCGGCTCGGTGTGGGCGATCACGATGCCCGCCGTGCTGGGGCACGACGTGAAGGTGTGGATGCAGAACCAGGGTTACAAGCTGGGACCAATCCTTTCGCATCCACGGTCGCAGCGCTGGACGTTCATCATCCGGCCGGACGTGCCCGATGACGTGCCGTTGTTCGCTGAGATGTTCCGGTTCAACGTGTCCATCGTGCGCGACGGCGGAACGATCGGGTTGCCGAGTCCAGCCGATCGCGGGACCGCGTTCCGGGCGTGGATCGTGCGCCCGGACAGCCACGTTCGCCCTTCGGGTTGGCTGATAGTGCGGGCGATACGGGACATTGCGGCAGCGAAGCGGGCGCAGCGGCGGGTACTGGCTTATGCCGGACAGTGACGAGCCCGAACGTCCCGCGCTGCTACTGCTTCAGGGCGGCAAGTCGGGCAGATTCGACGTTGAGGCAGCGTTGGCGCGGCTGCATGACCGGCTGACTTCGCACAGCAACCCGACCTTGCCGTTGATGAGCCGCGACGCCGCTGACAAGGCACTCGACGCGCACAAGGGTTGCGACCCGTTGCAGTGTTCGACACTGGTCACGGCGGAAATCGTGACCCGCGACGACTACCGGTGGTTTCGGGAGCGGGGCATGTGATGACTTCTCCGCTGCCGAACGATCCGGATGTGCATCTGTCGGTGTTCCTGCACGGCGCACGGTTCGACTTCGCGGCCTGCCTCACCGCCGCTGTTCTGTTCGTGCAAGAGGCATCGGAAACGGCACTACGTCGACGCTGTGCACGTGCTTCCTGATAGTGCTGAGCGCTGGCCCAGGTTGCCGTGTGAACGGCTGTATATCGAGCGATGATGTGGGTTCCTTGCCCGCCGACCGTGCACGCGCGACACTGACCTGTTCGGACCATGACGAGAAGGAGCTAGGCGTGGGGAATGACGAGCAGCTGACCATGGATCTCGGCGTACCGGTCGAGCAGACCGAATGGGGGAAATGGGTCGACCCCGACCGTCGCAAGGCGCAAGCCCAGAAATTCATGGACTATGCGGGCATAAGCCGTCTGCCTTCGGAACCGTGGCCGGAAGGCTCGGCGGAGGTGGAACGGCTGAACCCCATCGTCGCGGACTTGTTCCCGGACATGGCTACCGCGATGGCCCCCGAGAACGCCGACATGGCCGACGCTTTCATTTGTTTCATCGGCGAGTGTTTCATCAAGTTCGCGGGCGCTGAATGGATCGAATACGAGTGGCCCGGCAGGGAGTACACATTCTATGAAGACGTGAATCCCGCACTTCTATTCGACACCGACGATGAAGATGAAATGACGGCGTGGTATCTGATGGACAGTATGGTCGGATACGACGCCGAAGAACGCGACGGGATGTTTTCGGACATGGCCGCGACCATACGTGAGTATGCGGGCTACCATAACGAGAAATACGCCTAACACTCTTTCCGCTTAACGTAGTCGTTCGCCTCTATTCTACAAACCGACGCCTCGGGGGGCGGCAATGCCCGAGTACGACCGCGACCGTCATGACTACGACAACAACACGCGGGGCAGAATATTTGAAAACGGCGCAGCTCAGTACTTCCGCGACCGGGAAAACGGCTACGTCCAGCAGTCGCAGATTTTCAGGGTCCCGAATGTTGGTAATGTACGATTCGACAAGATCAAAGAAGACCGTGGCCTGATCTACACTATTGAAGAAAAGTCCGGCAGAATCGATTCGAAGAAGGATAAGAAGCAACTCGAGGTGGTACGCGCACTCCTCGATAAGGGTGTGATCCAGCAACACGTGCTGCGGACCGTCGAAGGTGAGTACAGGTCGCCGGAAGTGCAGAAGCTTATCGACGGTCTGGTCCGCGACTTCAAGGAAAAGTTTACGCACCAGGTCATACCCCGCCACGTTGCCCGCGAGATATGGGCGATCGGACTGCAAAGAGAAACAGGAAAGCAGCTCGAATTGCCCGGTGTCGGTGAGAAGGCGCGGCAGCAAAAGGAGCAGCAGCGCGAGCACCGGGCGAAAGCCGCGGAGCTGGCGGAAAAGGCACGCGACCGGGCCGAGAAATTCCGGAACATGTTGAGATTCCGCGATGGTGCTACACGCGGCCGGGCCGAAGCCCCGCAGCGGGTCGAACACGACCGGCAAGCAAGAGAAGAAGCCGAGCGAGCCAGGCAAGCACGCGGAGTCGATGAGCGGGCACAGATTGAGCGGGCGGCTGCCGAACGGGTGGCGCAGGAATTCCCAGTGCCCAACCAGTACCAGGAACGCGAAGCCGTCGACACCGGGCAACAGTCGGTGCGAGAAGGTGCGGAGGCTGCCAGCGTCGAGCGCGCGGGGGGCGAGGCGCGTGCGGCAGTCGACAGGGAACGAGAGGTTGCATTCAAGGCACGTGAGGCGGCGGAGAAGGAGCGCGCGGAACAACTGGTGCGGTTGCAGGCGCAGGGGATTCCGCCGGAAGTGGTGCAGCTTCTCGGGCTCGGTCAAGCGCACCCGCCGTCTGCGGCGGTCAAAGAACCTCCGGGTACGTCGCCGCAGGCACAGCGTGGTTATTGGCACAGCCAAGAACGGAGCCGGGGAATGGAGCGCGGCCGGTGAATCGCCTGCGCCAGATCGAATGCAGCGGTCCCAGGGCAAAGTTCGTGGAGTGCCTCGCCGAGGAATGGGTTGTGGCCGCAGATGGACCTGCGGCTGGTCGCGTCGGGTTGGGCGGCGGGAGACCATCACTGGGCATGGTGGTCACATCGCCATAGACTCTGCGGCGTGAGCGAGCAGAACCCGCCCACTGGGGGCGCTGGTACGAATCAGTCAGGCAGACAACAGCCACCGCAACCAGATGGAGCGCCAACCCAACCTGAAGCCGCGAGGCGAACCGGGATCCGAGATTTCGGACCGGCGTGGATCACTGCGATCTCCACACTGATCGTGGCTCTCACAGGGGCGGGGGTGTTCGTTGGTAGGGCAACAGCGCCGAATACCTCGCAGGCCGCGGGTCAGCCGTCCGTGACGGTTCCGGCCGGACCAGCAGCAGCGACAATCCCAGCGACTACAAGTGTGCCCGCTGTTGTACCGGGCACCGCCCTGATCGCTAATTGCCCCATTGTGCTCGCCAGTGGCTACAATCTGCCTATCGGCAAGGCAAATGAATGTCCATTCCCCACTAAGGAGAATGGGCTTGGTGTCGGATGGAATTCGCTGGCGTTGGTGGTTGATGATAGATCGACCTTGGCAAAACTGGACAGTTCTGCGGCCAGTTATGACGCATGCAAAAAGAACACGCGATTCATTAGATCCGCGTATGCTCCTGCCGAAGGTGACGTGATCTGCTATGTCGGCAAATCCGTCGTCGCCGCAGTCACATTCACAAAGACGGTCGACATAGGATCGGTGCAAACTCCCGCAGAATTCAGTATCACGATCTGGCAAGGATAGCTACTTGGAAGACACCTCGCGCGGGCTGGTCTGTCTCGTGGAGCGGCAGCCCGACTGCGGGGCTCAGGTGTCAGATGAACCTGCTCAGCACCGATGTCGACGGATCCACACCGAGCTGGGAAGCTGCGAATGCCCTCCTATGGCCTACACTCAGGTACACCCGCCGAATTTCCCGAGCCAGGAACTCGGAACGGAATACAGAGCAGCACCGAGCCGCACGCACTGCGGCGTCAGCACATCACGGCTCGCCTGCAGTACGTTCACCTGGCCAGGGATGTCGGAGGCAGGAATCTACAAGGACTCCGGTCAAGGTAGTCTCCGATCTGGGATGTGAGTGCATGAGGACATTAGTCTGGTCAGCATTCGCGAGATATGTTCTGGTTATGGCGGTGGCGGAGGGTCAAATCTCTACACCAATGCTCTAGCCTCATCTGTTTGCGCAGGTGAAAGGGTTTCTCATCTTCCATGGCAAACCGAAGGAGATTGATTCCGGTGACCGAGCCCGACCACGATTACTGGATGAACCGGGCCATCGAACTCGCGCGCTTGTGCCCGGTGGCGGAGGGCGCGTTCTCGGTGGGTGCGGTGATCGTCGCCGATGGTGCGGAGATCGCCACCGGCTATTCGCGTGAGTCCGATCCCAAGGAGCACGCCGAGGAGGCCGCGCTCCGCAAGGTGGACCCGGCCGATCTCCGGCTGGCGCGTGCCACGATCTACAGCACGCTGGAACCCTGCTCGGAGCGGGGGTCGAAGGATCGGCTGCCGTGCACGGACCGGATATTGCGGGCCGGTATTCCGGTCGTGGTGATCGCGTGGCGCGAGCCGTCGACATTCGTGGCGAACTGCGTGGGCGTGGAGAAACTGCGGCAGGCGGGGGTCACGGTGGTCGAGCTCGCCGACCTCGCCGAGGCGGCGATGTCGATGAACCGGCACCTCGACCTGTCCTGAGCTTCAGTCGTAGTCCCAGTACTGCAGCCAGCGCACCGACGCGAACAGCAGCAGTGTCAGCGCGTAGAGGACGACGACCACCGCCGCTCCGACGATGCTGATCCGTGGGCTCGCGCCGTCGACCGGGTCCAGCCACCGGCGGAACCGGCGTGCGACCGCGGGTGAGAGGAAATAGCTCATCACGCCCACGCTCACGATCTGGCTGAGCCACAACGCCAGCCACGGCTGCGCGCCGAGCCGGTCGAGCACCGGACCGAGGAATCGGGACAGCACCATCACCGTCGGATACAGCACCAGCAGCACCAGCATGGCGGTCTTCCAGGTCGGTGTCATCCTGGTCTCGCCGTCGACCGTGCGGACGGTAGATCCGAACGGCGTGGTGTGCGCGTCCACGGTGAAGTCCTCGGTCAGCTTCGAACGCAATTCCGGTAGCGCGGCGGCGCGTTCGTCCGAGCCCAGCCATTCCGTCAACTGCCGTTGTGTCCGGAATCGGAGCAGCGAGAACCAGCGGCCGCCGTCCGCCGGGAAAAGGGCGGCGCCCTCGAATCCCGGAAATCTCGAACTCGCCGCGACGAGTTGCGCCTCGGTCGCCTCGAATTCGAATTCCTTGTCGCGTGCGACACTGTGCCGGAACACGCAGACGCCCGGCGGCGGCGACTCTCCCTCGACGATGATCAGATCGGCGCTCTTGCAATGGAAGCCGCGCGCTTCACCGTCGGCGACGGTGGCTGCCCGTTCGGCCGAGTCCAGGAATTCGTGCAGCAATGGCTCGGATCGGAATGTGACGCTGAATCCCGGTTCGAGCATCGGGCTCTCGGTCACCGCGACGGAGGAATGCGTGAACCCGTGCATCGTGCGGGCGATTTCGGTCAGCCGCGCCAGCCAGTCCCGGAAGGCCGCGTCGTTCGCCGGTCGGTGAAAGACCGTTACGACGGTCGCCGCGGCATTCATCGGCGCTACACGACGTCGACGCGACGGCCCCGCACGTAGACCTCGGTGATCGCGGGCTCTCGGATACCCATCAGCAAGGCGAACAGTGTCTGATCCCGGGCCAGTACGGGGTCGTCGGAGCGAACGCCGTATACCAGCGTGCTTTCCAGCGCTGGAACACGCGCCGGTTCGACCACGATGAAGTCGGCTTCCTTACCGACGTCGAAATTCCCGAAACGGTTCTCCATATCCAAGGCACGCGCACCGGCCAGCGTGCCGGTGAAGAGCATTTCCGCGGGATGCATCGACACGCCCTGCTCGCCCGGCTCGGAGATGTGCACTTTGAACGCGGCGGAAAGTACCTGTGGAATAAGCCATTCGTCGCCACCGCCGTAATCGGTGCCCGCGGCTACCGTGACGCCGGAGGCGAGCGTCCGCTTCCACGGCATCGTGCCGGAACCGAGGAACTGCTGCGATACCGGGCAGTGCGCGACCGACGTGCCGGTTTCGGCCATCCGCCGCAGTTCGTCGTCCTGGCAGTGCACGCAGTGGGCGAGAATGGTGCGCTTGCCGAGCATGCTCTTGCCGCCCACCGCTGACCCGGGCAGGAACTTCCCGTCGTAGGTATCCAGATAGGTCGCCACGTCGTACGCCTGCTTGGTGGCATCGACTTCGCCGGTGCCGGGGCGGTTGTTCTCGTTGAGGTGACTGTGGAAATAGACGCCGCGTTCGCGTACCGAATCATAGAGATCGCCCAGGTTTTTCAGCGTCGTGCGAGTAACCGCCAGCGAGAATCGCGGCACGACCGCCACGTGCAGCAGCGCCGTGTCCACGTCACCGGTGTCGGCGGCATGCCATTTGTCGATCTCTTCGCTCGTCAATCGGATGGCGTCGTCTTCGGTGGTGATCAGCGGCGCCGCCGCATCCGCTCCGGTCGTTTGGATTCCCCGGCCTGCGACAATCCGCAGACCACGCCGCCGGGTCTCGGTGAACAGGGCGTCCTGCGCATGCGGGAACGCCGAGCCGAAGACCATCGCCGCCGTGGTCCCCGCTGCGATGCGCCGTGCGCAGAACTCGGTGGCCGCCGATAGCGCGAATTCTGGATCGGCATAACGGGATTCCGCGGGGTACATACATAATTCGAGCCACTCCAGCAGTTGGCCGCCGCCGTAGGCATCGCCCGCGAAGGTCTGTGGGAAGTGGATATGCGTGTCGACGAATCCGGGAAGCAGGAATCCTGGACGATGATCGAACACTTCTCCGGCGCGGTGCTCGGCCGGGATATCGGAGCGCGGTCCGCAGAATACTATCCGGCCGCTTTCCCCGATTATCAGCGCACCGTCCGGCAGATCGGCCAACGCGTCGGCCGCATCGCCGGCTGCGGGACTTCCGGCGATGTGGAAAATGTGCCCCAAGTGGACTTGGCTCACCATTCGAGGAAAACACACATGGATCCGGCATGCGAGCGGATCGGGTAAAATGCGGTCAGACGCCGCGCGAGAAGAATGTCACCGGAGGCGGCATACGGTAGCCGGCGAGTTTGATGAATCGGGCGCTCACGCTGCGCTGCGCGTCCTCCAGCGGGCCCGCTCCGACCGTGTTCATCATCCGGTTGATCACATTGAAGCAGGTGCCGACCCAGACGGCCTCGTCGAACGCTTCCCGGGAGACGCCCGCCAGCCGGACCAGCGCGGCGTCCTCGGCGGTCAACCCGCCCGGGTCACGAGCCATCTTCGCGAGGAAGGCCAGCATCGCGCGCGCCTCGGGACGCAGCGGGGAGTCCGCGCCGCCGGCCAAGGCGCGGGTCACCACGTCGGCGTCGACGTAGGCGCCCGCGATCGCCTCGTGCGAGGTGGCGCAGAACGGGCACTCGTTGGCCCGCGAGGTATGCGTCGCGAAGATCTCCCGTTCGGCGACGGTCCAGTACGACGGTCCGCGCATGATGTCCTGGATCAGCTCCGACAGCGGCGACCCGAAGAACCTGTGCCGGTAGAACAACACTTTGAGCACGGCGGGAACCTCCACGCCGCTGAACCGCCGCATGGTCCACAACACGAGTTTGGTCGGCCGGTCGTGACCGGAACGCACTGCCTCCAGCCACATCTCAGTACCCCTCCCAAGCCAGGCGCGCGGCGCGCAGGCGCCGGTCGGCCGCGCCGTAGGCGGCGACCGCGGTCGCCTCGAAGATCTCGTCGTCGGTGTGCCCGGCCGTTTTGAGCGCCGTGATCTCCTGCTCGGTGACCCGATAGGAGCGGTCGGCCACCAGGTCCGCGAACGTGGCGAGTTCAGCGGGAACGTCCTGGCCGGAGTCGGCTGTCCCGGCGGCTCTGGCTCGCAGCGCCCGGCGGACCCGGCTCGACAGCCGCCCCGGGGCGGACTCGAGATGCTCGCCGAACAGCTGCCATTTCTCACTCATCGAGCCGCGCATGGGCCTCATTCTGTCCGACGACGGTCACCTTCGCTGAGAATCACGGGCGCGCAGCGCTACTCGTTACCGACCCTGCGCAATACGACCTTGCGACCGGCCAGGTCGACACCGATCAGCGGCGGTGCCCCCTGGTCCTGCTCGTCGCGCAACATCGACACCGATTCGCGATGGTCGAGCTCCATGCGTTTGGTCGAGTAGAACAGCGCGGTGAATTCGTCGGTGAACGTGCCGGAGATCGGTGTGCGGCGGCGCCTGCGGCGCTTGTTCACGGTCAACTCGTAGACGGCCACCAGCACGAGCAGGATCACCCAGCCTGGAATCGTCCACTGGAACAGCGCCGCCATGCCACCGAAGGTACCAGCCGGCAGTCCCGTAGAACCGGAGTGAAAATTGTCCTTTTCATGAGGGGTAACCGACGTGATCGCGGGTATACGCCCGATACGCAAGTGCGGGGAAGGACGCGATGCCAGATGCGCCGTCGGACAATCCGCGCGGGAACGATGCGCGAGAGAAACATGAGAATCGGAAGTGTAATCGTCTTGATCTGGTTGCTGATCGGCGTGGTCGCCGCAGCACAACGGCACTATTTCGACAGCGGGCCGGTCAACTGCGCCGGTTTCGGCACCATCGCCGTCACGGTGATCGCGGGACCGCTCAACTACATGGGCGTCAACCCGAAGGTCGCGGATTGCAATGTCCCGCAACCGAGCCCGTAGTTCGATCGAGTAACCGCGGACAGCCGGGTGGGTATGCCGCCCGGCTGTCCGCTTTTCGTCTGCGCGGGCCGTGAACCAAACATTTGCTGAGACGCGATTCGATCCACACTACCTCGGGCTTATTGGGTAACTGTCGGTGTGGCCGGGTATCCCCCCTCGACGGGGAGCACGGAAGGAACCGAGGAGATGCGTGATTACGGGCGTCGTGAGCGTGATTACGAACGTCGTGCGCGTGCCGGCCGCGGCCCGGGCATAGGCTCCCGGGTGCTCGGGTTCCTGCTGCTGGCCTGGCTGGCGATCGGCCTGCTCGCGGCCGGGCAGCGGCACTATTTCGACAGCGGGCCGCCGTTGAACTGCGCCGGTTGGGGCACGATCGGTCTCACCGCCCTCGCGGGCCCGCTCAACTATGTCGGCGTCGATCCGAAGGTCGGCGACTGCGAACTGCCGCAACCGAGCCGGTGAAACGCACTCGGCCCCGCATCCGGAGTCCGGATGCGGGGCCGAGCCATGGCCTTCGGATCAGCTGACGCCGACCGGCACCTTCGCCGTCTCGGCGGAACGCCGCTGCAGCTCACGCAGCTTCGTACCCTCGACGTCGATATCGGGCAGGATGCGGTCGAGCCACTTCGGCATCCACCACGACCACTTGCCCATCAGCACCAGCAGCGACGGAATCAGCACCATGCGGACGATGAACGCGTCCAGCAGCACGCCAACCGCCAGGGCGAAACCGAACGACTTCGCGGTCACGTCGGTCTCCAGCAGGAACGAGCCGAACACCGAGATCATGATGATCGCCGCCGAGGTCACCACGCGCGCGCCGTGGTGGTAGCCGGCGACCACCGCGTCCCTGGCCGACCTGCCGTGCACGAACTCCTCGCGCATCCGGGTCACCAGGAAGACCTGGTAGTCCATCGCGAGGCCGAACACCAAGCCGATCAGCATGATCGGCATGAAGCTGACCAGCGGATGCGGGTCCTCGATCAGGCCGAGCTTGCCCTCCTGGAAGATCAGCACAGTCGCGCCGAAGGTCGCGGCCATCGACAGCAGGAACCCGAGCGCCGCCGTGAGCGGCACCAGGATCGACCGGAACACCAGGATCAGCAGGACGAACGCCGCGCCCGCCACGATCGCCAGGTAGGGCACGATCTTGCTGAGCAGCACGTGGTCCACGTCGGCGAAGATCGCCGTGGTGCCGGTGATGCCGTACTCGATGCCGTACTCGGCCTTCAGCTGGCCCTCGGCCTCTCTGGCGTCGCGCACCAGATCCTTGGTGGCCTGGTTGTTGGGCCCGGACTTGGGCACGCCGTTCAGCAGCGCGCCCTGCTGGTCCTGGCTCCACTGCGGCTCGGTCACGTAGTCCATGTCGGGGTAGGACGCGAGCTTGTCGCGCAGCGCCTTCACCGCGGCGTCCCGGTTCTCGGCGGGGACGGCGCTCAGGTCGGCGGCCACGTTCAGCACGCCGTTGCTGCCCTCGCCGAAGCCTTCGGTCCGCAGCTCGTAGGCCTTCCGGATGGTGGAGGTCTTCGGCATGCTGTCCTCGCCGGGCAGGCCCAGGTTCAGGCCGGCCGCGGGGGCGGCGAGCGCGCCGAGCACCACGACGCTCAGGATCAGCGCGACCCACGGCGCGCGGCCGATCAGGCGGCCGAAACGCATGCCGTTGGTGACCGAGTTCTCGTCCTCGGGATCGTGCTGTGCGACCACCGGCAGCTTCGGCTTGAACAGGAACCGGCCGAACGCGCCGAGCAGCGCAGGCATCAGCGTGATCGCCGTGAGCACCGCGAAACCGGCGGCGATGGCCCCGCCCAGACCCATGAACGTCATGAACTCGACACCGACGATGCTCAGGCCCGCCAGCGCGATGATGACGGTCAGACCGGCGAACACGACGGCGGAACCGGCCGTACCGAGCGCGGTGCCGGCGGCCTCTTCCGGCGAATCCTGCACCGCGAGTTCATGCTTGTACCTGGACACGATGAACAGCGCGTAGTCGATGGACAGCGCGATGCCGATCATCGAGGCGAGGAAGGTGGTGAAGCTGGGGATCTCGATCACCGAGGTGCCGAGCATGATCAGCGAGGTGGCCGCGCCGAGGCCGATGATCGCGGTGACGATCGGCACGAACGCCGCGACGATGGCGCCGAACGCCACGACCATCACGACCAGCGCGACGGCCATGCCGATCATCTCGGACTTGCCGCTGGGCGCTTCCTGCTTCTGCGCGATCGAGCCGCTCATCTCGACCGTCAGCCCGGCGTTGCGCGCGTCGGCGGCCACGTCGTAGGCCGTTTCCCGCTGGGCGTCGGTCACGTCGGTGACCTTCGCGATCGTGAACGGGACATTGATCACAGCCACGGTCGCGGGCGCGGTCTTGCTCAGCACGTTCAGCGGGGCGGCGCTGCACTGCGCGGGATCGGGATTGCTCAGGCAGCCCATCTTCTCGGTCGCCTCGACCGGGTTGGTGATGGGTTTGCCGTGGTCGACGATGTCGAGCCGGCCGAGTTTGGCGATGAACGCGTCCAGCGCCGCACGGTTCGCCGGATCGGTCAGCGTCTGACCCTCCGGCGCGGCGGCGACGTAGGTGCCGGTGACCGCGTCGAACTTGTACGCGGCGGAGGCGCCGGGGAAGTGTTTGTCGAGGATTTCGTTGGCACGCTCCGAGGGCAGGTTGGGCATGCTGAAGTCGTTGCTCATCGGCTTGCTGAGCTGCGCGCCCAGGCCACCGAGGAGCACGAACAAGACGAGCCAGACGGGAAGCACTATCCATTTCCGGCGGAAGGCGAACTTCCCCCATCTGTACAGGTAAACGGACACGACTGGTTACTCCTAGCGATGACTGGGATCGTGCTGGTTCTGCGTGTAGACAGCACTCGCGGAGGTGCCCTGCCTGCCTCCGCCTCCACTGACGCTTTCTGCCTACCGTGCGGTAGGTAGACTACCCAGGAGCTAAGCGGAGGTACAACCTCAATTTTACGGGTGATCTTCGCTCGATGCGAAGGTGATGAGAGGATCGTCGAATGGCCGTGCGTGACGCACCCGGCGCTGTCGCCGCAGGTGGAAGCACTAAAATCGCGATTCGGGACGCCGCGGTAAAGCTGTTCGGAGCCAAAGGATTCGAGCAGACGAGCCTGCGCGAGGTCGCGGATGCGGTAGGAATCACAAAGGCGTCGCTCTACTATCACTACGCGTCGAAGCTCGATCTGCTATTGGCGATCATCGATCCGATCGTCGATCTCATGCGTTCGGTGGTGGACGATCTCGACCGGGTGCCGCACGATGCCGAAGGCATCCGCCAGGTGCTCCGGACGTATCTGCGCGGTCTGATCCATCACCGAGACGCCGGGGCGCTGGTCGTGCGCGACACGGTCGCGATCATCAACGCCATGGCCGACCGCTACCCCGATCTGATGAACACCAGCAAGGCGCTGCGCGAGTGGCTGGCCGGACCGGACGCCACCGAGGAGGCGCACCTGCGCGCCTGCGCCGCGCTCGAGGTGATCGGTGTTGCGCTGGTGTCCAAGGAACTCGTGCCTGGTGCGGACGACTCGCTGGTGGAATCGTCACTGCTGGACGCCGCGACCTGTGTGCTCGCGGGCGGCGGCGCCGCGTAGATTCGAGCCATCCCCTCGACGCCAGGAGTCGCTGCTGTGCACATCACCGCGAAGGTCGATTACGCGGTGCGAACGCTGCTCGAGATCGCCAGTGCGCCGCGGCTGGACCAGTCGGCGGTCGGACTCGGCGCACCCCTTGTGCAGGCCGCGCCGGTGGTCAAGGCCGAAGCGATCGCCACCGCCCAGCGGATTCCGCCCAAGGTGCTCGAGTCCGTGCTCGGCGAACTGCGCCGCGCGGAACTCGTGATCAGCAGGCGCGGCCCGGACGGCGGCTACTGGCTGGCCAGGCCGGCCGCCGACATCTCCATCGCCGACGTGATCCGCGCGATCGAGGGCCCGCTCGCGTCGGTGCGCGGCGCGCGGCCGGAGGACGTCCGCTATGCCGGTGCGGCCGAGCCGTTGCAGCGGGTGTGGATCGCGCTGCGGGTCAATATTCGCGCGGTGCTGGAGAACGTCACCATCGCCGACATCGCCAGCAACCGGCTGCCCGGATTCGTCGAAACGCTCACCGAAGACCAAGGCGCCTGGGCGCGCCGTTAGCTCCGCAGACCCCGACGGGAGAGCATTCATGCAGGTCAGAAATCTTCACGGCGTATCGCGCCGACAGCCGGTAGCCTGCGATTCATCATGCTGACCCAACTGCTCCGCACGCATCTGTACCCCTACCGCACCCAGCTCGCGGGGGTCGTTGTGCTTCAGCTGATTTCCGTGATCGCGATGCTGTATCTGCCCAGCCTCAACGCGGACCTGATCGACAACGGCGTCACCAAAGGTGATCTCGGCTACATCTGGAGCACCGGTTTGTGGATGCTCGCGGTCACGGGCGTGCAGATCGTCGCGTCGGCCGCTTCGGTCTATCTCGGCGCGCAGGCGGCCATGGGCGCGGGCCGCGATCTGCGTGGCGCGCTGCTGCACCGCGTCGGCACCTTCTCCGCGCGCGAAGTGGGCATGTTCGGCGCGCCCTCGCTGATCACCCGCAATACCAACGACATTCAGCAGGTTCAGCTGCTCATCGTGATGTCGGCGACCATCCTGGTGATGGCGCCGATCATGTGCGTCGGCGGCATCATCATGGCGTTGCGCGAGGATCTCGGCCTGTCCTGGCTGCTGCTGATCGCGGTGCCCGCGCTCGGCCTGTCCATGGCCGTGCTGATCTCCAAAATGGTGCCCGGCTTCCGCGACATGCAAGCCAGGATCGATGAGGTGAACCGGGTACTGCGCGAGCAGATCACCGGTATTCGCGTGGTGCGGGCCTTCGTGCGGGAGCGGCAGGAGACCTGGCGGTTCGGCCTGGCCAACACCGAACTCACCGACACCGCGCTGCGGGTCGGCCGGTTGATGGCGCTCATGTTCCCCACGGTCATGCTGATCAGCAACGTCACCGCGGTCGCGGTGATCTGGTTCGGCGGGCACGCGATCGACGCCGGGCACATGCAGATCGGTTCGCTCACCGCGATGCTGTCCTACATCATGCAGATCCTGATGGCCGTGATGATGGCCTCGTTCCTGGCCATGATGGCGCCGCGCGCCGCGGTGTCGGCCGACCGGATCGGTGAAGTGCTCGACACCGAGTCCTCGGTGCACCCGCCGCGCCTGCCGCAGCCGTTCACCGACGACCCGGCTGTCGTGGATTTCCGGTTCGCCGAGTTCGCCTTCCCCGGCGCGGAGAAGCCGGTGCTGAAAGCCATTCGATTCGAGGTGCGCCCCGGCACCACCACCGCGATCGTCGGGTCCACCGGCGCGGGCAAAACCACGCTGGTCAACCTCATACCCCGGCTGATGGATGTCACCGACGGCGCGGTCTATATCGGCGGCACCGACGTGCGCCACATCGACCTGGAGGTGTTGCGCTCGCAGATCGGCCTGGTGCCGCAGAAGGCGTACCTCTTCTCCGGCACGGTCGCGAGCAACCTGCGCTACGGCAATCCGCACGCCACCGACGAGGAGCTGTGGCGCGCGCTGGAGATCGCGCAGGCCGCCGACTTCGTCCGCGAGATGCCGGAGGGTCTGCAGACCCCCGTCGCGCAGGGCGGCACCACCGTTTCCGGAGGCCAGCGTCAACGCTTGGCCATCGCCCGAGCGCTGGTGAAGAAGCCCAGGGTGTATCTGTTCGACGACTCGTTCTCCGCGCTGGACGTGGCGACCGACGCCAGGCTGCGGGAGGCGCTGAAGCCGGAGACAGCGGACGCCTCGGTTGTCATCGTCGCGCAGCGCATCGCGACCATCCGGGACGCGGATCAGATCGTGGTGCTCGAAGACGGCGCGATAGCGGGCATCGGCACGCACGAGCAGCTCCTGCGGGAGTGCTCGGAGTACCGGGAGATCGTCGAGTCGCAACTGAGTGCCGAGGAGGCGCGATGAGACCCGGAATGCCAACGCCCGGTGCGCCGGGCACCAAGGCGAAATCGTTCGTGCCCTCGCTGAAACGACTGTTGCGCAGGCTCGCGCCGGAGCGGTTACAGGTCGCGCTGATCATCGCGCTCGTCATCGTCTCGGTGGTGCTGAACACCGTCGGCCCGTACATTCTCGGCAAGGCGACCAACCTGGTCTTCGACGGCGTGGTCGGCAAACAGCTGCCGCCCGGCGTTTCCAAGGACCAGGCGATCGAAGCCCTGCGAGCCAAGGGCGACAACACTTTCGCCGACATGCTCAGCGCCATGGACGTGGTGCCAGGGGTGGGGGTCGACTTCGGCGCGGTCGGGCGGGTCCTCGCCTTGGTGCTGGCGCTGTACATCGGTGCGGCCGTCTTCGGGTGGTTGCAGGGGTACCTGCTCAACATCGTGATCAACCGGACCGTGAAGCGGCTGCGCAGCGAGGTCGAGGACAAGATCCACCGACTTCCGTTGCGCTACTTCGACTCCGCGCCGCGCGGTGACGTGCTCAGCCGGGTGACCAACGACGTCGACAATGTCTCGCAGAGCCTGCAACAGACCATGAGCCAGCTGCTCATCTCGGTGTTCTCGGTGCTCGGCATCCTGGTCATGATGTTCTGGATCTCCTGGCAGCTCGCGGTGATCGCCTTGCTCACCGTGCCCGCCGCCATCGTGGTCACCGCGCAGATCGCGAAACGGTCCAAGCCGCACTTCGTCGACCAGTGGAAGTACACCGGCCTGGTCAACGCCCAGGTCGAGGAGGCGTACACCGGGCACGAGGTGGTCACCGCGTTCGGCCGCAACCGCGAGGTCGGCAAGGCATTCGATGAGCGCAACGAACAGCTGTATCAGGCGAGCTTCAAAGCGCAATTCATCTCTGGCCTGATCATGCCCTCGATCATGTTCCTGGGGAACGTGAACTTCGTGCTGGTCGCGCTCGTCGGCGGGTTGAAGGTGGCCACGGGTAGCCTCTCGCTCGGCGAGGTGCAGGCGTTCATCCAGTACTCCCGCCAGTTCAGCCAGCCGCTGACCCAGCTCGGTGCGATGGCCAACCTGCTGCAGTCCGGCGTCGCCTCGGCCGAGCGGATCTTCGAGATCCTGGACGCCGAGGAGCAGAGCCCGGACCCGGTGATGGCCGACGCGCGCCCGGTCGACCGCGGCCGGGTGGAGTTCGAGGCCGTCTCGTTCCGGTACGAACCCGACAAGCCGGTGATCGAGCGGCTGTCGCTGGTGGCGGAGCCCGGGCACGTGGTCGCGATCGTCGGCCCCACCGGCGCGGGCAAGACCACGCTGGTGAACTTGCTCATGCGGTTCTACGAACTGGACGCCGGCACCATCACCATCGACGACGTCGACATCACCGAGATCACCCGCGACAACCTGCGCTCGCGCATCGGCATGGTGTTGCAGGACACCTGGCTGTTCAAGGGCACCATCCGGGAGAACATCGCCTACGGCAACCCGAACGCGAGCGAAGAGGAGATCCTCGCCGCGGCGCGCGCCGCCTATGTCGACCGCTTCGTGCACGCGCTGCCCGACGGCTACGACACGATCATCGACGAGGAGGGCTCCGGCGTCAGCGCCGGCGAGAAACAGCTGATCACCATCGCGCGCGCGTTCCTCGCCAAGCCGTCCATCCTCATCCTGGACGAGGCGACCAGCTCGGTGGACACCCGCACCGAACTGCTCGTGCAGCACGCCACCGCCGCCCTGCGCCGCGACCGGACCAGTTTCGTCATCGCCCACCGCCTGTCCACCATCCGCGACGCCGACCTGATCGTCGTCATGGAAGCGGGCCGAATCGTGGAACACGGCTCGCACGAACGCTTGCTCGACGAGCGCGGGGCGTACTACCGCCTGTACAACGCCCAGTTCGCAGGCGCAGTGTAGTTTGGCCGCGCCTTCGGCGCGGCGTGTTCGCGGCCCCTTTATGGCTCGTGTCCGAGCGACCGCCGCTTGCTCCTTCGTCGCCTACGCGGCGGTCACTCGGACGCGAGCCGGGCCGCGAACGGCGGATGCTCGGTCTCGCTGCGCTCGAAAGACGTGGTTGCGGTGCGCTGGGCGCGTCGGCGTTCGAGTCCGCTACTTCGGTGCATGCGATTCGCAGTGGGCGGCTGTCGGTTGGGCGTCCGAGGATTGTTGTGGGGGTCGCGCCCGCGCGGTGCGGTTGGTGATTTCCAGCGCGGCGCTGAGCGGCCTGGTTCGTGAACCGGCTCTTACGATCGCTTGTTGCCGAAACCGAGGCGTCGCGCCAGGCGGGCCATGAGCTGGGACATTCTCGACGGGAAGGAATCCGGTTCGGGGATGCGTACCGGGCGGACGCGGCCGTTGTGCAGCGCGGTGATCTTCCAGCCGTGGTCGGTGCGGACGGTCACCAGTGTCTGGCGGGACAGGCGGCGTTCGGGCAGCCGGGAACGCCAGGGCATCAGGACCGATGCCGTGCCGTGCAGGATCGCCGCGTCGGGGGTGATGATGCGGATCGACTCGAGATCGCCGACCAGTGCCGAACCGGCCAGGACGCCGCGGAAGAGCTTGGCGTGGTTGGCCTGATGCTCGCTGCGGCCGATGGCTCGGGTGCCGTCGTAGGAGACGTAGTCGGAATCCTCGGTGAACAGCGCAGCGTAGGCGGCGGCGTCGTTATCGGTCCAGGCTTGCATGAGTTTGTCGAACAGGCCGCGCAGGGCTAGATCGTCGGCGCGGCGCTGGTCGAGTGTCGTGTTCATGGGAGCGTGCCTTTCGATGCTAAGATTCGGACATCGAAATGTACGATAGACGAAAGTTTCGAATGTCGAAAGATGAATTGATCGATGCGATCGCGCAGGAGTTGCGGCTGCTGCAGCAGAGTTTCGACGCCTTCGACGAGGCCGCGGCGGTGCGCCTGGGATTGAATCGCACCGACCTGCGCTGCCTGGACATCGTGCTCGGCCGTGGGCCGCTGGCGGCGGGGGAGCTCAGCGTCGCGCTGCGACTGAGTCCCGCTGCCACCACCACCGTCGTCGACCGATTGGCGCGGGCCGGATTCGTCTCGCGCGCACAAGATCCCGGCAATCGGCGGCGGATACTGGTGGAAGGCACCGCGCGGGCCGAGGAGGTGGCGCGAGAGATCTTCGAGCCCGTCGGCATGGCGGGGGCCGACGCTCTCACTCGGTTCGACACCGACGAGCTGCACATCGCGCTCGACTTCCTGCGCACCGCACTGCGCGTGCACCAGGAGCAGACCGAGCGAGTGTCGCGTCTCGGTGAATCCGACTGACCGGCGCCGGGGCCGGGGCGAGCGGTGGCCTGGTTCGGGCGGCGTCTGCCGAACTGCGAGGATAGCGGGGTGTCCGGTCCCGAATCCTTCTCCTTCACCGTCGGTACGCGCCTGGACGGGCGGCACGGCCGGTCCGGTGTGATCGCCACGCCGCACGGGCCGATCGCCACGCCCGCCTTCATCCCGGTGGGCACCAAGGCGACAGTCAAGGCGGTCCTGCCGGAGACCATGCGGGAACTCGGCGCCCAAGCGCTGCTGGCCAACGCCTACCACCTCTACTTGCAGCCGGGCGCCGACATCGTGGACGAGGCGGGCGGGCTCGGCGCGTTCATGAACTGGCCGGGGCCGACCTTCACCGACAGCGGCGGGTTCCAGGTGATGTCACTGGGCGTCGGGTTCAAGAAGGTGCTCGCGATGGAAGCGGTCGACGTACGCAGCGACGACGTGATCGCACCCGGCAAAGAGCGGCTGGCCACCGTGGACGACGACGGTGTCACGTTCCGCTCCCACCTCGACGGTTCGGTGCACCGCTTCACACCCGAGGTGTCGATGAACATCCAGCACCAGCTCGGCGCCGACATCATGTTCGCGTTCGACGAACTCACCACCCTGCTGAACACCCGCGCCTATCAGGAACAATCGGTGCAGCGCACCCACGAGTGGGCGCAGCGCTGTATCGATGAGCACGAGCGGCTGACCGCCGCGCGCACGCACCGTCCGTATCAAGCGCTGTTCGCCGTCGTCCAAGGCGCGCAGTACGAGGACCTGCGCCGAAAGGCATGCCGCGGACTCGAGTCGATTCGCGGAAACGCGGGAACGGGATTCGACGGTTACGGCATCGGCGGCGCGCTGGAGAAGCACAATCTGGGCGCCATCGTCGGGTGGTGCTGTGACGAGTTGCCCGAGGACAAACCGCGCCACATGCTGGGCATCAGCGAGCCGGAGGACATCTTCACCGCCATCGAGAACGGCGCGGACACCTTCGACTGCGTGAACCCGTCCCGGGTCGCCCGCAACGCCGCGATCTACGTCGACACCGGCCGGTTCAACATCAACACCAGCCGCTTTCGTCGCGACTTCACCCCGATTGATGAGAACTGCGACTGCTACACCTGCGCCAACTACACGCGCGCCTACCTCCATCACCTGTTCAAGGCCAAGGAGATGCTCGCCGCAACGCTGTGCACGATTCACAACGAGCGGTTCACGATTCGCCTGGTCGACCGGATCCGCGAGAGCATCGAGGGCGGTTACTTCGATGAACACAAGGCGCAGACACTGGGCCGCTGGAGAAGTAAGAAGGGCGCGGGGCACGAAGTGGATCGGTAACTCCGCGAAGTCTTCGATCGTCTCTCGTGGCCCGCGCCCTCTCGGGTCTGCCGGGAATTTCGTCAGGTGTGCAGCGGATCCACTTCGGTCGGCGAGTAGCTCGGTTCGTGCTTCTTGAGCAACGCGATCACTCGGTAGGTGATCGGGAGCACGAACACCTCGCAGAGGGTCTTCCAGATGAAGCCGACGATCACATAGTTGATGAACTGCTGCCAGGTATCGATGCCGATGGCGCCCGCGGCGATCGAGCAGAAGATCAGCGTGTCGGCGAACTCGCCGACGATGGTCGATCCGATCAGCCTGGCCCACAGGTACTTTTCCTTCGTCCGCTCCTTGATCAGCACCAACGTCGCGGAATTCAGCAGCTGGCCGACGAAGTACCCGGCCAGGCCCGCGATGACGAGCCGAGGCGTCGTCCCGAGGACGGTGCGGAACGCCTCTTGGTTGTCGTAGAAGCTCGCGGCGGGCAGCCGGATCGCGATGGCGAAGCACACGACCGTCAGCAGCAGGGCAGCGAAGCCGTAGTAGATGGCCCGCCGGGTGGCGCGGAAGCCGTACACCTCGCTCAGCACGTCGCCGAGGATGTAGGCCAGCGGGAACAGGAAGAATGCGCCGTCGGTGGCGATCGGAAGGATTTGCAGCGGCCCCAGCGACACCGATCGGTCGCCGAAGAACTCCACCCCCTTGGTGGCGCAGATGTTGGAAATGATCAGGGTTGCCGTGAAAAGGGCCACGATCGGTGCGTAGTACCCCCGCGCTACCTGGGCAAATGCCGCGTGGTCCGCGGGGCGTCCAGGCCCGCCGTGCTCTTGTGTGGTTTTCGACTCACTCACCCGCATCATCCAACCAGGTTGTGGAATACGCTGTAGCAATGACGAATCCCGGGGACTCCGACGAGTGGTGGAAGCAGTACGGTGGCCAAGGCGTGTCGCCGGAGTCCGGTGGACAGAATTCGGTCCCGCAATACCCGAGCCCGGAGCAGCAGCCGTCGGGCTACCCGTCGGCGCCGCAGTACCCGGTGCAGCCGCCTTCGCAGCCGATGACGCCGCCTCCGCAGCCGCAGTACCCCTCCTACCAGCAGCCCGCGCAGCCGTATCCGCAGCCGCAATACGGCTACCAGACTCCGTACCAGCCCTACGGAGTCCCGGCGCAGGGCACCAACGGCATGGCGATCGGTGCGCTGATCTCGTCGCTGGTCGGGTTCGTCACCTGCGGGCTCGGCTCGATCGTCGGCATCATCCTCGGCGTGATCGCGTTGAACCAGATCAAGCAGAACGGCCAGGAGGGCCGCGGTATGGCGCTCGCGGGCATCTGGATCGGCGTCGGCGCCATCGTGCTCGCCATCCTGTGGTTCGTCGTCGTGATCATCGCGGGGACGACCAGCGCGTAGCGGCGCGGTTCTTCGAAAGCAACAGGGGCGCACCCGATTGGGTGCGCCCCTGTTTGTTCGTGCCGCCGCGGCGGATCAGGCCTTCACGACCTGGGTGCCGCCGGCGAACTTGTCGTGCCAGCCCTGCTTGTTCGGGTCCTGCGAGATGGTGACCATGATGTAGATCGCCATAATCAGCGAGATGAGGCCGCCGAGGCACGGGATGATGTTGGCCGCGACGAAGATGTTGCGCTTCAACGACGTAGCCGGGTCGATCTTCGCGGCGCCGCCCGGAGCGAGCACCTTCAGACCGAGGATCTTCTTACCGAGCGTGGTGCCCTGCGAGGTCTCCATGCCGACGAAGTAGCCGAGCTGGACCAAAGTCCACACCACGCTGAGACCGATGGTCAGGCCCAGCGAGTTGTTGACCAGGGTGTACAGGATGATGTAGGGGATGTAGAGGATGAGCGCGTCGATGACACGCGCGCCGATACGAGTGCCGAGGTCACCCGGCTGACCGCCGTAGCTGTTGAAACCGGGCTGCTGCGGGTACTGGCCGAGCGGCTCCTGCCCGTACTGGGGCTGCTGGCCGTACTGCGGCTGCTGTCCGTATTGCGGCTGCTGTCCGTATTGCGGCTGCTGCTGGCCGTACTGGGGCTGTTGCCCGTATTGCGGCTGCTGTTGGCCGTACTGGGGCTGTTGCCCGTATTGCGGCTGCTGCTGGCCGTACTGGTCGCCCCCCTGGGGGTACGGCTGGCCGTACGGCTGCCCGCCCTGCGGATACTGGTTGGGGTCGTACCCACCGCTTGTCATAGTTGTTTGTCCTCGTCGATTGATCAGTAGTTGGACGATGCGTACGTTACGGACATGGGCTGCTTCGCAACAACCCGTCCACGTCGAATACCGACGGTTCACGGGGTAGCCGCCGGGTGTCGAAACGCTCGAGTAGCTCGGACGACGATGTCGCGGTGAAGCCGAGCGAAGCGGCCAGTGCCGAGACTACTTCCTCCGGCGTGTTGCCGAGCGCCAATCGTTCGCGGAGTGTCACCGCCCCATCCCGTTTCGCCAGCCGCCGCCCCTCCGAATTGAGCACCAGCGGCACGTGGGCATAGTGCGGTACAGGCAGATCGAGCAGCGTCGCGAGGTATGCCTGTCGCGGGGTCGATGGCAGCAGGTCGTCGCCGCGAACCACTTGGTCGACGCCCTGCGCCGCGTCGTCCACCACGACGGCGAGGTTGTAGGCGGGGATGCCGTCACCGCGCCGTAGCACCACGTCGTCGACCGGGCCCCGGTAGCGACCGTGCAACTGGTCGTACACCTCGAACTCGGTGGCCTTGGCGCGCAGCCGGAGTGCGGCCGGGCGGCCCTGCGCGCGCAACCGCTCGCGCTCCAAGGGAATCAGGGTGCGGCAGGTTCCGGGATAGGCGCCCATCGGTCCGTGCGGCGCCGTCGCTGCTTTCTGTATCTCCCTTCGCGTGCAGAAGCATTCGTAGGTGAGCCCGGCGGCGGTGAGGCGTTCGATGGCCGCCTCGTACTGCGGCAACCGATCGGACTGTCGTACCACGGGCCCGTCCCAATCCACGCCGATCGCGGCGAGATCGTCGAGCTGCCGCTGCTCCGCACCGGGCCGCACTCGATCCAGGTCATCGATCCGGAGCAGGAAGCGGCGGCCGGTGGAACGAGCGAATGCCCAGGCAAGCAGTGCGGTGCGGAGATTGCCGAGATGCAGGTCCCCGGACGGGCTCGGCGCATACCGGCCCGCACCCGGCTCAGGCACGGGCTCGTCTGATGGACGATGAGAAGCGCACCCCGGCCATGGTAGAAGCGAGGCGATCAGCCGCGCAGACGCGGCCGCAGGTCGGCGTCCGCCGGTTCGCCGCCCGCTTCCAGCGTCGCGAGCAGAGCTTCGGCGTGGGCGATCAATCCGGGTAGGTCGATATCGTAGGGCGCCCGCCCGCTCTCCGGTCGGTATGCCGTCATCCGCGACACTGCGCGGGCGAGCAGTGTACGCGCCCCTTTGGGATTTCCGCGCTGTATGTGCGTCAGACCGACAGCGAACTGCGCGAGCGCCTGCCACAGCATCCGCTCGGCGAACGATCCGTTCTTCCATGCGGCCTCTAAAACCTCGTGTGCATTGAATGCGAGTCCCTCGTCCAGCAGTTGCTGGGCGAAGGTCAAGGTTTGCTGGGGCGGAAGATCGAGATCATCCGGAATTCGGGCAACTCCGGTACTGCCGGGAGGCAGCGGACGCCCAAGGCGGTCGCGCGGACGGGCATTACGGGCGCGACCTGCGTCGTCTCGATCGCGTTCGGCCATAGGTTCCATCATGCACGGCCGCTGTGCCGCCGTCGACGCTGCCCTCGGCCGGAGGGGAATTGTCGGCCGATAACAGAGCAATCACATCCGTTAAAAACATTGTGGTACGCCAGTGTTTGGAATGAATACCTAGGGTCGGCAATGTTCCCGCAACCCTGCTGCTTCGCAAACGTGTGTGGTTGCGATGATTGAATAGGCAAGAGCCGGGCAAACTTTCGAAGGACCTGCTAGTGTTACCGCGCGGGGACGGGCCCCGCGCGAGGTTAATTTCCTCTCGAACTCGATGTGCGATATCGACGCACCGGGAAAGTGGGCTCCGGCAAAAGGTGCACCACGGGATTCGGCTTTCCAGTCGGATACCGCTGCTAGCTGGAACGATGTCAGGAGAAATCTCGCTCTCGACGCAGCAAAGGAGCTAGTACCGTGGAGGTTGGTTGGACGGGCGCTGTATGGCGCAAGAGCACATACAGCGGTCCGGATGGAGCGTGTGTGGAAGTAGCTTTTCTCGTCGACGGCCGTGTCGCGGTTCGTGACACCAAAGCCAGTGGACGTGGTCCGGTCTTGGCGTTTGCGCCGGGTGAGTGGGATGCATTCCTAGTGGGGGTCTCGACGGGAGCATTCCGGTGCGGCTGAACTGCTCCGGAATCGCCTGAACAAGGCAAAGCGGGCCCCGGGTCGTATCGGACTCGGGGCCTTCGCGGTTTTCCGGGCGGGTCGGGTGCCGAATGTTCAGTGGGCGGAACCGTTTCCGTCGCCGTTCGCCCGTTCCTGAACCTTGCGCAGCACCGCGAGTTGCTTGCGTTCCTCTTCGTGCTCGATCTCGAAGTGCTTCGCGCTCTCGTCCCGCGGATCCGCGCGCAGGAAGCTGCCGGTGCCCGGCTTGCCCGCCGCGCCCAGCTTGCTCATCTTCTTCGGCACGGGCGCGCCCTGGTACTCCAGCGGAACCGGGTGGCCATGCTTGTCCACCGGGCCGAGCGGCTGGTGGACCTCTATGTACTCGCCGTGCGGCAGGCGCACGAGCACGCCGGTCTCCACCCCGTGGTCGAGCACGGCCCGGTCGCTGCGCTGCAGGCCGATGCAGATGCGGTAGGCCAGGAAATAGGCGATCGGGGGCGCGAGCAGCAGGCCGATGCGTCCGGCCCAGGTCGTCGCGTTGAGCGAGATGTGGAACTTGTACGCGATGATGTCGTTGACGCACGACAGCGTGAGCACCGTGTAGAACGCGATGGCCATCGCGCCGATGGCCGTGCGAACGGGCACGTCGCGGGGACGTTGCAGCAGGTTGTGGTGCGCGCCGATGTCGCCGGTGAGCCGCTTCTCGATCCAGGGATAGGCGATGAGGACGACGAAGACCAGCCCCATGATCACGGCGACCCAGAAGACGGCGGGCACGGTGTAACGGCCCAGGTACAGCTCCCACGGCGGCATCAATCGCGCCATGCCGTCGGTCCACATCATGTAGAAGTCCGGCTGCGAACCCGCCGACACCTGCGACGGGTTGTACGGACCCAGGTTCCAGATCGGATTGATCTGGAAGATGCCGCCGAGCAGGCCCACGATGCCGAGGGTGAAGGCGAAGTACGCGCCTTGGTCGGCGGCGAACACCGGCACGATCCGGGCGCCGACCACGTTGTTCTCCGTGCGGCCTGGGCCGGGGAACTGGGTGTGCTTCTGGTACCACACCAGCGCCACGTGCGCGGCGATCAACGCCAGGATGATGCCGGGGAACAGCAGCACGTGCGCGATGTAGAGCCGCGGAATGATGATGTCGCCGGGGAAGTCGCCGCCGAACATCAGCCAGTGCAGCCAGGTGCCGATGATCGGGATCGAGATCGTGATACCGGAGAACGCGGCCCGCAGGCCGGTGCCCGAGAGCAGGTCGTCGGGCAGCGAGTAACCGAAGAAGCCCTCGAACATCGCCAGGATCAGCAGCAGTGAACCGAGCACCCAGTTCGCCTCACGCGGCTTGCGGAACGCGCCGGTGAAGAAGATACGGAACAGGTGCACGATGATCGAGGTCGCGAACAGCAGCGCCGCCCAGTGATGCACCTGCCGCACGAACAGGCCGCCACGAACCTCGAAGGACAGATTCAGCGCCGTCTCGTACGCCCGGGACATGGTCACGCCGCGCATCGGCTGGTAGGAGCCGTTGTAGACGACCTCCGTCATGGACGGGTCGAAGAACAGTGTCAGGTAGACGCCCGACAGCAGCAGGATGATGAAGCTGTAGAGCGCGATCTCGCCGAGCAGGAACGACCAATGCGTGGGGAACACCTTGTTGATCGACCGCTTGACGAACGCGGCGGCCTTATATCGCTCGTCCGCCTCATCGGCTTGGTTGGCGATTCTGCGAGCTAGATCTATAGCCATGGCCGACACCCCGCCTGGGTGAGTGGTATCCGTTCCTACTACAGACGGTAGCAGAGCTGCGTGGCGGAATCGATGGGATTTTCCGGACGGAATTGTGGAACAAGATCATTCACATTGCTCCGGCCCGCCGGAGGCGATCCGGCCCGAGTCGATATCGTTTTACCTGTGAGCGCGATGGCACCGCAGGACGCGACGATGTATTGGTTGTCCGAACGTACGCGCAACGACCTTTTTCTGTTGTATTGCTTCGCCGATCGTGGACTGCCCACGGTTGAACTGCGCGCCGCCGTCGCCGAACGGAGCGCGCGGATCGACGACCTTGGGGTCCGGCTGCGCGAACTGCCCGCGGACATCGATTACCCGATGTGGACCCGATGCGAATTCGGCGCCGAGCAATTCGTGGAACACGAACTGCCGGAGCGCAGTTGGTCGTGCTTGCTGGAGGTCCTCGGCGATCTGCTCGGCACCGGAGTCGATGCCGCCGTGCACCCGTGGCGGCTGCACGTGTTCCGTGCCATCGCCGACGCGCCGGGGCTGGGCGGCGAGCCCGCGCTGGTGGCGGTGCTCCAGATGTCCCATGCCCTGGCCGATGGGCGGCGGTCCTCAGCGATCGCGCGTGCGCTGTTCTCGGAGACTCCCGCGGTCGAAGACGGAAGCCGGATGGCGTCGGCGGCGCCCGAAGCGGCGGGTTCGGCGGCGGACGCCAGGACCGCGCCCGGATCGCGGCTGGAGACCCTCGCGCGGCGGCCGGAGGTCACGGCACGGGCGCGAACGATCGGTGAGGCGGTGTCGGCGGCCGGGGTGCTGGTCGACTCGGCGGTGGGTGTGCTGCGCACGCCGGTCCGGGTGGCGGCGACCGCGGTGCGCGGCTACCAGGCATTACGGGCGCAGTGGCGGCTCGCGGAACTGACCGAATCGGGTGAAGTGCCGCCACCCGCAGCCGGTTTCCCGCCGAGTGTGCTGAATCGGTCTTCACCGCAAGGCATCTCGCGGCACGAAGCTCGAATGCTGGTGTTCCCCTCCGCCGACCTGCGGGTGCCCGGCCGCACCGTCACGGTGGTCGTCTTGACCGCGGTGTCGCTGGCGCTCGCCCGCTACCTGGCCGAGGTGGGCGAGCCGGTGGAGCGGCTCGGTGCGCAGGTGCCGATGGCGCTTCCCGAAGCCGGCCGCGCACGCAACAACTATCGCGGTCTCGGCGTCGACCTGTTCATCGACGAGCCCGATCTGCGCCTGCGCGCCGACAAGATCGCCGCGGCGCTCGCCGACCGGCGCGTCCGCGCCCAGCACCCGCTGCTGTCCGCGCAGGGCCGGGTCACCGCGGCCATGCCGGCCCCGCTGCTGCGCCGCGACGTGGATCGCTACCCCCTCGACGCCGTGCCCGACTCGATCGCGGGCCACACCGTCGTCTCGAGTGTCGACCGTGGTCCAGCCGATCTTTCGTTCGGTGGCGGCGCGGTACGGTTCACGGCCGGGTTCCCGGCCCTCGGTTCCGTCATGCATCTCACCCACGGCGTGCACGGACTCGGCGACACCGTCACCATCTCCCTGCACGCCGACCCGGCGGTGCTGCCCGACCTCGACGCCTACGCCGCCCACCTGCGTGCCGCGCTGCTCGAAGCGCACCTCACGCGGGTCGACTCCGCTCCGGCGTCGCCATCGGTGTGACGAGCCCGCCGGTCAAGAACGGGCGAGGGCCGGCTGCGGCGCGGCCTGGTGCACTTCGGCGGAGATCTTGATATCCAGTTCGAGCCGGGTTGCGTTGATGACCGAGCGCTCCTCCTCGACGGTGTTCTCGATCGCCCGCGACCACAGCGCCTGGATCTCGGTGATCTCTTCGGCGGTGGCCTCGCCGTCGAATTCGATCCGGCGGCGCTGCAAACTGATGTTGAGCGCCGCGGTGAGCGTGCGCATCAGGTCCTCGCAGCGATTGGGGATCTTGCGATGCGACACGACGCGCAGGTTGCTGATGTAGCCTCGCGAGCCGGTGATGATCTGCCGGATCTCCGTATCGATCTCATCGAGCTCGTCGGCCTCCCAGAGTTCGCAATGCAGCAACTGCTGGCGGACGTCGCTCGAGATGGACAGCACGGACGAGACCGCGGTCAGCACCGATTCCCGCCGCCACTTGTCGTGCTCGCGCCGCTCGGCCGCCGCGTTGGTCGACTCCACATTGCGCTGCGCCGCGTCCAAGGTGACCCGGTTCCGCTCGTCCGCGGCGGTGAGCGCCGCACGGTTCGTGCGGTTGTTGACCAGCACGCCGACCAATGCCGCAATGGCAACGATGAGAGAACCGAAGAGCGGGAGCCACTGAGTCACGGAGAAGATCATTCCACCGGAATGGGCAGTCGCACAGCCCAGATCGGACGAACTGGGCTCGTCCGGCAACCCGAGGGGAATCTGAAAGCTCGACCGGTGTCAGTCCCGTGCGGCGCCGTTCGGCCACACGACATCGACCGGCACACCACGTTCACGCGCGAGCTCGACCACCGCGCCCACCGTCACGAACTGCCCGGTGCGGTTGTACACCCCCGCCAGCTTCTTCGCGACACGGTCGGACGCGGTTTGCTCGACCACTTGCAACGCAGTATGGCCGGCGCGAAGAAACCGTGCCCGCCATCCTCCAGTGCTAGGTTCACTCCGATGAAGCTGCTCGTTATCACTAGCGGCCCTCCGACATGGTCCACTCGCTGGTTTCTGTTGCGCCGCCACATGCACGCCTGGTTCCGGCGTGAATCCCGCGAGCCCGGCTATACCGGTGAGGGCCAGTGGCATCCTCACCGCGAATACGGCGGTTGGGTCATCCGTCCGGCCATTGGGTGGCGTCGGTTCCGCTGGATAACCCCGCCCCTGCACCACACGCGCACCATCCCCGCCGACGACATGTACGCCCTCGGCACGTGGATGTTGGAGAAGCTGGAGAAGTAGGCCGGCACACCGGATACAGCGATTCGGCCCGCGCCCGAATCAATGGAGGTGGGGGCGCGTTATTCGTCGGACAGGCTGACCGACGCAGGTCACGGAGTCGGCATCTGCCCGCCGGGTCACCCTCCAGCGGCGCTACGACCGAGCCGACATCTCTTCGATGCGTTCGGCCACCGATGAGAAAAGACCTGGTCAGAACGGAGTAAAACCGTCCTGACCAGGCCTTTCTTCGGCGGAGGATAGGGGATTTGAACCCCTGAGGGCGTTAACCCAACCCGCGTTCCAGGCGAGCGCCATAGGCCACTAGGCGAATCCTCCGTGGAGCAGCATACCGGTAGCCCCCGGCCGGTCGCCAAATAGGTGGGGTGACGTGGGGGAAGTGCCTGGTCGATCGGGGGTGGTGGACCCGGAAGATGGGTTTGCGGGCCGGAGGCGCTACACTGGCCGACGGATCCCGCGCGGCGCGCATCCTGTGAATCCCCCCAGGGCCGGAAGGCAGCAAGGGTCAACGGGCTCTGCCGGGTGCGCGGGGTCCCCTTTCATTGGCCTCGTGCGGTGCCCGGCCGGTGCGGGCGCGGTTCGGTTTCGCCTCTGCATCCCGCCCTCGGATAACGCCTCCAATTCCGGCCGCTGCACGGGTAACGTGAACACCGTCCGCGGGTGCACGTGCGTCTGCGCGGACAACTGTTCGGTCGCCGCCGCACATCGGTCCGGCCAAACCCATCGTCCCCTCGCTGCTTGAAAGGCTGCCCAGGATGCCCCGGCAAACGCAGATCGGTTTGATGAGCCATGAGGAGCTCGTGCTCGAGCACGACACCCAGACCGCGAACTACGCGACGCTCAAGACCGAGAAGCTCACGCTGGACCTGACCCGGGGGAAACCTTCGCCGGAGCAACTCGACCTGTCCGCCGAACTGCTGCGCCTGCCCGGCGACGGCGATTTCCGTGACGGCACCGGCACCGACTGCCGCAACTACGGTGGCCTGCACGGTCTCCCGGAACTGCGCGCGATCTTCGGCGAGCTGCTCGGCATCCCGGTGGACAACCTGCTCGCGGGCAACAACGCCAGCCTCGAGCTGATGCACGACGTGATCACTTACGCGATGCTGTACGGCACGAATGATTCCGAGCGCCGCTGGGCCGCCGAGGACACGCTGAAGTTCCTGTGCCCCGCCCCCGGTTATGACCGGCACTTCGCGATCACCGAGGCGCTCGGCTTCGAGATGATCCCGATCCCGATGCGCCACGACGGCCCGGACACCCACGCCATCGCCGAGCTGCTGGCGAGCGATCCGCGGATCAAGGGTCTGTGGGCGGTGCCGAACTACTCCAACCCGACCGGCGTCGTCTTCTCCGAAGAGGTTGTCCGCGAACTCGTTTCGATGCCCGCCGCAGCGCCCGACTTCCGGTTGTTCTGGGACAACGCGTATGCGGTGCACCCGCTCACCGACACCGCGGCCCCGGTGATCGACGTGCTCGGGCTGGCCGCCGCCGCCGGAAATCCGAACCGCCCGTTGGTGTTCGCTTCCACCTCGAAGATCACCTTCGCGGGCGCGGGCGTGAGCTTCATCGGCGGTTCCACCGCGAACCTGGACTGGTATCTGAGCCACGCCTCGAAGAAGAGCATCGGCCCGGACAAGATCAACCAGCTGCGCCACCTGCGCTTCTTCCGCGATGCCGACGGCGTGCGCGCGCACATGCAGAAGCACCGCGCCATCCTGGAGCCGAAGTTCGCCCTGGTGCTGAAGATCCTCGAGGACCGCCTCGGCGCCTCCAAGGTGGCCTCCTGGACCGAGCCCAAGGGCGGCTACTTCATCAGCCTCGACGTGCTCGAGGGCACCGCGGCGCGGGTGATCGCCCTCGCCAAGGAGGCGGGCATCGCGCTCACCGCGGCCGGTTCGGCCTTCCCGTACCGGAACGATCCGGAGGACAAGAACATCCGGATCGCGCCGAGCTTCCCGAAGCTGCCCGAGCTGGAGAAGGCGATGGACGGGCTGGCCACGTGCGTGCTGCTGGCGGCCACCGAGAGGCTGCTCGGCAAGTAGGAGCAGACCCCGACGATTGATCGCCCGGCATGGATTTCGTGCCGGGCGTTCCCGTCTGTATCGAACGCCGGAGGCGCGGCCGAAACGAAGGAGACAGTGTTCCGATCGAGGCGGGACGGCTGGCTGCGCTGCCGAAGAGCCCGCTTCGAGCCGTGCTGCGACGCGCGCACAGCTGGCAGCACTGACGGAAACCGCGCCGCGAACGGGACCCTGACCGAGGCCCGACGCTTACCCGGTCTCCAGCAGTTCCTTCAACCTCGCCAGGTCCGCGCGATTCGCCCGCCGGATCGCTGCTTCCAGCACGGGCGCGGCCAGCCTTCGCAGGCCCCTCGGCTCGCCCTGGTTGCGCAGCGTCATGCGGGTACCGCCTTCGGACGTATCGGCCCAGGTGTAGGTGGTCTCCATCGGAAACGGACCTGTCACGGCACGCATCACCAGCCGCAGGCCGGGCGCGTAGTCGGCCACCTCGTAGGTATAGGTGAGCCTGCCGCCGAGAAAGTGGGCGACGAACGTCATCCGCGAGCCCACGCGCAGCGGCGGCTCCGTTTCCCACGTGACGCTGTGGATGCGCGAGTACCAGGCCGGAGCGTGCCCCGGATCGGCCGAATACGCGGCGACCAGTTCGCGCGATCGGTTGATCACGACGTCGGTCAGCACGTCGACGGCCATCGGCCGGGTCAGCGCGGTTTGTGCGCGAGGACGGCGAACATCGTCACCGAGAGATGGATGTCGCCGTTGGCGGCGCCCGCGTCGAGGTCGGCGAGCAGTTGATCGCGTTCCGTTTCGGTGATCGCGCCGCGCGCGACCGCCATCGCCGAGATCCTGGTGATCAGCGAGCCCGCGCCCACGCTGCGGTCCTGCACCAGGGCCTCCGAGCCGATGTCGTCGACCACCAGGCCCGCCTTGGTGAGCAGGCCGGGCAGGCGACGGCCCGACAGCGGATTGGTGGTCGCCGACACGAGTGTGTCGATCACCTCGCGGACAACCCGCCGGTCACCGGGGTGCACGATCGCCGTGCCCCAATCGCTGTCCACCACGACCACGCGTCCGCCGGGACGCAGCACGCGGGCGATCTCGTTGGCCGCGCGGGCGGGGGCGGTGAGGTGCTGGAAGACGCGCTCGCACAGAACGGCGTCGAAGCAGTCCGCGCCGAACGGCACGCCGTAGGCATCCCCCGAGTGGAATTTGGCCGTCGAGCCGGCCTGAGCGGCACGGCGCTCGGCGGAGGCGAGCAGCTGCGGGTCCGGCTCGACGCCGACCGCGCTGCCGTTCGGGCCGACCGCTTCGGCGAAGGTGATGACCTCCGACCCGGTGCCGGAGCCGATGTCCACGGCGTGTTCGCCCGGCCGCAGCGCGAGCGCTTCGTGCGCCCAGGTGCGCAAGCGGCGGATACCGGGCAGCGCGGCCTGTAGGTCGCGCACGTCGACGAGCTGATCCTGACCCGCTCGGTCGAACCGATCGGGGCGCAATGCGTAGGTGTTCATGGGCCCGTGTCCATCCCTGGCCGTTGCCGTCGTCTTGGTCGGTGTCGCCGTCGTCTGAGGCATGGCCTGGAGCCTACGCGGCAGGTCATCTACCCGCGCGTAGGGGATGTGAGGTGGGTCACTATGGTCGATGACTAGTCTGGTACTGCCCGAATAGACGGAGAGGCGGGACAGTGACGCGCACGCTGTGCCTGGCGCAGGACGCCGAGGCGGATCGGCTACTCACCGAGGACCATTTCGCCACGCTGCTCGGCATGCTGCTGGACCAGCAATATCCGATGGAGCACGCCTTCCGCGGCCCGAAGAAGATCGCCGACCGGATGGGCGGCTTCGACATCCAGCGCATCGCCGAGGCCGATCCGCAGGAGTTCGAGGATCTCGCCGCGACCCCGCCCGCGATCCACCGCTACGGGCGGTCCATGGCCCGGCGCGCCCAGGAGCTGGCTCGCTACGTCATCGAGCACTACGACGGCAAGGCCGAGAACATCTGGACCGCGGGAGACCCGGACGGCAAGGAGGTGCTGCGCCGCCTGCGGGACCTCCCCGGCTACGGCGAGCAGAAGGCGAAAATCTTCCTGGCCCTGCTGGGCAAGCAACGTGGCGTGCGGCCGGAAGGCTGGCGCGCGGCGGCGGGCGCGTACGGCGACGAGGGCTCGCGCCGTTCGGTTGCCGACGTTACCGACGCCGAATCCCTCGCGCAGGTAAGGGAATTCAAGAAGCAGGCGAAAGCGGCAGCCAAAGCGAAGTAGTCCGGTGACCGTAACTCCCCGGTTGCCTATTTGAAATCGCCCTGCGTTTTTTCCTCGTTATCGCAGAGTCGGTGCCCGATGCTTTTGGCTGGTACGGCTCCACCTGAGATGAGGGATTGCAGGACATGAGGATGAGGAAGCTCGCCGTGGTGGCGGCGCTGGTGACCATTGCGACCGGAGTGGCCGCTGGTACGTCCGGTGCCGCCCCGGCAGAAGAAAACGCGGAAAGCGCAATCAATTTCACCGCGCACGCGACCGATACCCAGTCGATCATCGAAATCGACGCGGGCTCGCTGGTGGTCGAGAACGAGGTGCTCGAGGTGAAGGCCTCCAACGGTACCGTGCTCGCCGCGCAGCCGCTGCGGTTTCAGCTCGACGACTTCGAATTCCCGATCGCCGCAGCCATTTCCGGTCGCACCGCGACGCTGACGCCGGTGTTCGACCGGGAACACGCGGTCTACAAGCCGGTCGCTCTGCCGTACGAGGACAAGGCGCCGTGGAAGACCGAGTACGACCGTGAGGTCGCCGCTTGGACCCGTCTGACCAGCACGATCGCCGCCGGTGCGACCATCGGCACGCTCGTCGGCGGCCTGGCGGGCGGCGCCATCGGTTGCGTGCTCGGCGGCATCGCGGGCGCGACCGTCGCCTCCGCCGCGATCGTCGGCCTGTTCGGCGCGTTCATCCCGGCGGCGGCCATCGGCTGCCTCGGCGGCATCATCGCCGTCGGCGCGCTCGGCACCCTCGCGGGTCAGATCCTGATCACCGCCCCGGTCGCCATCGGCGCCGCGATCCAGTACTTCACGACGATCAATCAGCCGTTCGTCGCACCGAAGTAATCCTTCCGCGTGAAAAGACTCCGCTCTGCCCGTCTTCCGGGTGAGCGGGGTCTTTTTCGCGTGCTCGCGACCTGGGGAAACAATGTGCGTGTGCACACAGCGGCGCGTCGAGGGTTGGTGCGTCGGGCAAATCGGTGTTAATTTTAATGACATGTCTGCCGGCCGATGGAACCTCCTGCGCGTCACTTACGTGACCGCCGCGTTGGGTCTGCGGCTGCCGTTGACACGCGAACTGTGTCGCCTCTCTTGCTGCAGCTGAGCTGTTTTTCCTGCTCGTTTGCTGCCTCGCCGCCCATGTAGGCATGTCCCGTTCGATTACGGGACTTCAGCAAGGATCTGCACAATGTCCCTTCCCACCCTTGAACGATCCGTCTCCAGGGTTGCGGGCAGCCGTGCCCGCGTCCAGCGCCCGGTTGTCGCCCCTGAACTCCGCATCGGCGACAATCCGGCGGCCGCGGTGCTGCGCTCCGCGACCGGTGGCCCCGTCTCCCGCGACAATGCCGCGCGCACAACGGGTTTGAGCATCGCCACGGTCAACCGCCAGGTCTCCGCACTACTCGCGGCCGGCCTGCTGCGGGAACGTCCCGACCTGACGGCCTCGGGTGCGGTCGGACGCCCCCGCGTCCCCTTCGAAATCGATCACGACGCCTACCTGACCATCGGCATCCACATCGGCGCCGCGGTCACCAAGATCGTCGCCGCCGATCTGCGCGGCCGCATCCTCGGCGGCTTGGCCATCGCGACGCCGCAGACCGGCCAGGAATTCGCCACCACCACCGTCGCCCGCAGCGCCAAAGCGTTCCTGCAGCGCTGGCACCGGCGCAAAGCGCTGTGGGCCGGTGTCGCGATCGGTGGCCGAGTCGACCCGCTGACCGGCGTCGTCGACCACCCGAAGCTGGAATGGCGTGGCGCGCAGGTAGGTTCGGTGCTCGGCGAGGTGCTGGAGTTGCCCGTCTCGGTCGCGCCGCACGTCGAGGCGATGGCAGGCTCGGAGCTGTTGCTGCCCACCGGTGAGCCCAAAGGCCAGGCCCGCGTCGAGCGGGGCAGCAGCCTGTATTTCTACGTGCGTGAAACCGCCGGTATCGCGGTGACTTTGGACGGTCGCGTGCACACGCCGAGCAACGGTCCAGGATCGATCGCGCACCTGCCCACCGGTTCGGACGTCGAATGCACCTGCGGACGGCGTGGCTGCTTGGAGGTGACCGTCGGTGATCGGTCGCTGCATTCCAGGGCCGTCGGTCGCGGCATCATCCCGGCGCACAACGGAACCGCGGGCTCGACCATCGCGGATCTGTATCGCGCGGCGGAGGCAGGTTCGGAATCCGCGCGCGAGCTGCTCGCCGAGCGGGCCACCATCCTCGGCCACACCGTGGCGATGGTGCGCGACATGCTCAACCCTGATCGGGTGATCCTCGGTGGCCAGGCCTTCACCGGCTATCGCCCGGCGGTAGCGCATGTGGCGCGTGCGTTCAACCAGGGTTCGACGCTGCCGCCCACCGATATTCGCATCAGCGGATTCGGCGGCAAGGTACAGGAATACGCCGCCGTGGTGACCTCGCTGAGCGTTCTCTACGCCGATCCGCTGGCCGCAGTCCGGCGAACCGCGTTGACCGACTGAGCAATACGACGAAGGGCGACCGGACGTGCTGTCCGGTCGCCCTTTTCGTGCGTGTGGGGCGTTTACCGATGCGGGTCGCCCGCGGTCGCGAACAAGCCTTCCAACGCCGTGATGAAGAACGGGAAGTGGCTTGCGAAGCGTTGCAAGTTGCGGTCGCGTTCGAAGCCGCCGAACCAGTAGAGGCCCGGTTGCGCGTCGGCCGACGGATCGAGGTCGCGGAAGGCCCGGATCCAATTGTCGGCCCGCGCACCGAGCACCGTGAACGGCAGGGCGCGAGAGAACACGGTCTCCTGGTCGATCGGCGGGATATGTTCGCGCCGCGTGGTCTCCAGGCCGCGCTGGAGCGCGCGGATCTGCCGGGCGAGTTCCAGCCCCCGGGTCGTCCGCACCGGCAGGTACTTCGGGGAGAGCAGAGTCGCGCCACCGCCGAGCGCGATGGCGACACCGACCAAGGCGTGCCCCGAGGTGAGCGCGAGCGCTACGGTCACCGCGATACCCGCGACCACCAGTGCCCCACCGAGCCACACCGCGATGCCGGGACGTCGGCGATCGAGGAAGTTGCCGCGGGCGACGGCGTCGGCGATCAGTGCGGCGCGAACCGGACCGGAGGTCATCCGCCCCGGCGCGCGCAGCTCACCCAGTGTCACGGCGTCGGCGCCACCGGGCAGCAGTGCCTGGTAGACGGCCTTCTCGTAGTCGCGCAGCTGATCGTCGGGCGTATTCACCCGGGTGATCCGCCAGTCGCTGTCGCTGAGCGGCGTGATCCGGATGTACCGGCGCACCGCGAGATCCACCACCGTGGCGGCGATGTCTACCGGATCGACATACCCGTCCAGCAGCAGGCCGGCCTCGCCGGGCAGCGCGCCCTCGGGTGAGGTGAACTGCACTCGATCGCCTTCGCGCAGCAGCGGGTCGATCGTCTCCGTGCCGCCGCCCACCGTCGCGTCCTGGCGGCGGGCGCGCAGCACGAAGACGACCAGGATCGCCAGCGCGAGCAGCAGGACACCGAACGCCACGAGCACCGGGGCGGTGATCGCGAAGGGGCCCGCGTCGCCGCCGCCGCGCACGTCGGCGTTGCTCGGCACGGTGCCGGGCGGCAATTGCAGCGTCAGGTCGATCGCGTCGCCCTTGTGCAGGTCGGTTTGCTCGAGAAAGAGGACGCCGTCGGACTCGATCTTGACGTCGGCGCACGGGCGGGTGTTGCCGGGCGGGCCGAGTTTGCAGTCCACGATGCCCATTTCGAAGCTCGGGCTGATCAGCGAGGCGCTGATGGACGCGATGTCGGCGCCCAGCACGCCGAGCCAATGGAACACCTGGGTGCCCGGCGCGTCACTGACGGTGTTCTGCACGGAGTACTGGAAGGTGGACTTGCCCGGCCGCGCCTCGATGGTGAACTGGTCGTTCGCGACCGTCGCGGTGCCAGGGCCTTCGGTGTTCACATCGGTGACCCGAAAGACGCGCTCGGCGTCGTCGCTCACCTTCAGCCGCAGTGGAAGCGACATCCGGAACGATCCGTCCGTCGGCACCGAAATCTGTTCGACGACCTCGAGGACACCCTCGCGATTCAGCTTCAGATCGGCGGTGATGGTCACGCCGTCGGGTGCGGGCTGGGCTTGGGCGACCGGGGCCGCCGCGAACATTGCCGCGATGGCGAGAAGCAGCGCGCCTAGGGCGGCCCCCCGAAAAGTCAGCATGGCTGCCTACTTTAGACAGCTTGCTATTCTGCGTCAGCGGCTGTCGGCGATCACTGAGACGAGGGGGTACGGGGGCGTGACACAACCACCGTACGGACACGGACCGGTCCCGCACAGGGGGCGTCCGGTTCCTCCGCCGCCCGGCTACGGTGCGCCCTATGGACCACGCCCCGGTTACGGTCCGCCACCTGGATACGGCCCGCCGCCCGGCTACGGCCAGCCGCCGGGGTATGCCCAGCCCGGTTACGGACCGCCAGCGGGTTACGGCTCTCCGGTCCCTCCGCCGATGCCCTATGGTCCGCCCGGACGGCCTCCTTACCCGCCGCGGCGCAAACGCGGTGGCGGTGGATGGGTGGTGCTGCTGATCGTCATCGTGTTCCTGGTCGCGGCGGGGCTGGTGCGCAACGCGATCTCGGTGGGACGCGGCGACAACGACGCGTCCGGCCCGCGACCGAGTTTCACGTTCGACGCCCAGCCGGACGGCTCGACCGGACCGTCGGAAACCGGAACCAACCCGTTGCTGACCGATCCGAGCACGACACTCGTTCCGGCGCGATGCGACTACTCGCCGTGGGGCACCCAGGTCGACGCCGCCCGCAAGTTCTTCGAAAGCGCCGCGTCGTGCCTGGAGTCCGCGTGGAAACCCGTGTTGCGCGAGGCGAATCTGCCGTTCCAGCCGCCGTCGCTGAACGTCAGCGCGACCACGTCGGGCATAACCACGCCGTGCACCGGCTCGACCAGCAATTTCGCGGCGTTCTACTGCCCGGCGAACAAGACCATCTACATGCCGATCAGCCAGTTGCAGACGGACTACTTCAAGGACAACTGGGTGGTCTACCTCTCGGTCTTCGCGCACGAGTACGGACACCATGTGCAGGCGATGTCCGGCATTCTGCGCAAGGCCAACAGCGATCGGGCCGACGCCGGGCCGCGCACCGCCAAGGGATTGGAACTGTCCCGGCGAGTCGAATTGCAGGCCAATTGTTTCGACGGCATGTACCTCTCCTCGTCGTCGAAAGGCGGCTCGCTGACCGATCCGCAGATCACCGTGGCCCGCAAGGACGCCTATGGGCGCGGCGACCAAGCCGGGGACATGCGCGACCACGGGTCCGCCGAGAACGGCGGTCAGTGGTTCGAGACCGGACTGAACAGGAACCGTGCGGCCCAGTGCAATACGTTCACCGCGTCGGCGGGCTCGGTCAGCTGACGCGCCGAGCGGGCACTCGCCCCGCGGTGGTCATCCGGTCCGGCTCAGGCCGGGCGAAGGGCGGCAGCGCTCCCCGGTGAGATAGTCCGCGATACCGCCCCGAGCCGGTGCCGATTGCCGGGAGTGGCCCCATCGATCAGAGCTTCGGATCGTCGTCGAGCGTGCGATCGGGATGTGGACGTCCGAAATGCCCCTCACCGAGGCGGCGGGGCGCGTGTCCGTGCACCCCTTCCGCATATGCCGTCTCGGCGTGCAGGGCGAAGTCGATCCCGGCGGTCTCGTCCTCCTTGCTGACGCGGAAGCCGACGAGCCGGTCGATGCCCTTGCCGAGCGCGAAGGAGACGCCGAAGGCGTAGGCCGCGACGACCAGCACCGCCACCAGCTGCTTGCCGAGCTGGGCGAGTCCACCGCCGAAGAACAGCCCATCGGCGCCGCCGGTCATCACCGCGGTGGCGAGCAAGCCGATCAGCACGGTGCCGACGACTCCACCGGCGAAGTGCACGCCGACCACGTCGAGTGAATCGTCGTAACCGGCCTTGAACTTCCAGCCCACCGCGAACGAGCACACCACGCCCGCGGCCAGCCCGACCAGCACCGCGCCCAGGGTGTTGACCGACCCGCACGAGGGCGTGATGGCGACCAGGCCCGCCACCACGCCGGAGGCGGCGCCGAAGGTGGTCGGCCTGCCGTCGCGGATCTGCTCGACCGCCAGCCAGCCGAGCATGCCGAGGCAGCCCGCCACCAGCGTGTTCAGGAAGACGGCCGCGGCGAGGCCGTTGGCCGCCAGCGCCGAACCGGCGTTGAAGCCGAACCAGCCGAACCACAGCAGGCCGACGCCGAGCAGCACGAAGGGCAGATTGTGCGGGCGCATCGCGTCGGTCCGGAATCCGATGCGGGGGCCGAGCACGAGCGCGAGGGCCAGGGCCGACGCGCCGGAGGCGATCTCCACCACCAGTCCACCCGCGTAGTCCAGCGCGCCGAACCGCGCGAGCCAGCCGTCCGGGCCCCACACCCAGTGGGCGATCGGCGCGTACACCGCCAGCGCCCACACCGGCACGAAGATCATCCACGCGGAGAATTTGGCGCGGTCGGCGATGGCGCCGCTGATCAGCGCTGCGGTCAGGACGGCGAAGGCGAGCTGGAACGTGACGAACAACAACTCCGGCACCGAGCCGTGCACCGAACCCGGATCGATGCCCGCCATGCCCAGGTGATCGAGGCCGCCGATCAGGCCGCCGCCCGCGTCCGCGCCGAACGCCAGGCTGTAGCCGAAAAGTAGCCAGGCCACGGTCACCAGCGGGATCGCGATGAAGTTCATCATCAGCATGTTGAGCACGCCGGTCGAGCGCACCATCCCGCCGTAGAAAATGGCCAGGCCGGGGGTCATCAGCAAGACGAGGGCCGTGCTGATCAGCAGCCAAGCGGTGGCCGCGGGGTCGATGGTCGGGGACACGGGTTACTCCTTCCGCGCGATGCGCTGCGAGGAAGTTACCGAATGGTCGCTCGCGGGCCGACAACAGATCGGGAAAGTGTGACTCCCGGGTCAGGCGGAGGGCTGATCCTTCCGGACACCGCGCAGCCACGCGGCGACCGCGTCCGGCGTGGGCGGGTCCGCGCCGACCAGGTCGAGCACGGTGTAGCCGATACATGCCGCGCCCATCACGCGTGAGGCGGTCGCTTCCGCGTCACCCCAGGGCAGGAAGGGTTTGGCGAGCAGGAGGGAGGCGATGCCGTGACCCACCGACCACAGCTCCAGCACGATCGGCAGCGGGTCGCGCGGCGCGATCGTCCCCTCGTCCATGCACTTGCGCACGGTGGCCGCGAAATGCTGGAAGGCCCCGCTGGTGAGGACCTGATCCACCGCTCCTCCGGTCTCGGTGGGCGCGGTCGCCAGCCGGTACTGCTCGGGATGCTCGAGGGCGAAACGGACGTAGGCCATGCCTTGGTCGTGCAGCTGGGTCAACGGAGAGGTCGCGGGGTCGGTGGCGGCCCGGATCGCGTCGGCGAGGTCTTCGAAGACCTTGGCCACGACCGCCTCGAGGAGCTCGTCCTTATCGGCGAAGTGCCGGTAGATCGACGGCGCGCTCACCCCCACCAGCTTGCTCACCGCCCGGATCGAGACGGCGTCGGCGTGCCCGGTGCTGGTGAGCAGCTCGGCCGTGGCCCGCAGGATCTCGTCGCGCAACTGGGCTCCGGAACCGCGCGGCGACCGCGGACGCCTCCCACCGATCATGCGCGTCCCGCGGTTTCCAGCGGGCGTGCTGCGGTGTCCTCCTCGCCCTCGGTCAACCCGATCTTGGCGTGCAGGCGGGCCAGGGGTGCGGGCGCCCACCAATTGGCCGGACCGAGCAGGCGCATGAGCGCGGGCGCGAGCAAGCCGCGGATGAGCGTGGCGTCGGCGAGCACGGTCAGCGTGAGGCCGAGCCCGAGCAGCTGCATGAACGACACCTTCGCGGTCACCAGGGCACCGAGCACGATGGCCATCAGCACGGCGGCGGCGGTGAAGATCCGGCCCGTGCGCGCCAGGCCGATCGCGACCGCGCGGGTGTTGTCGTGCGTGGCCAGCCATTCCTCGCGCACCCGCGACAGCAGGAACACCTCGTAGTCCATGGACAGGCCGAAGGCCAGGCAGAACATCAGGATCGGCATGGTCGGCACCAAGTATCCGACCGCGGTGAAACCGAGCAGGCCCGACAGGTGGCCTTCCTGGAACACCCACACCATCGCGCCGAACGCGGCGGCCAGCGACAAGGTGTTCAGCACGAGCGCTTTGACCGGCAGCACGACGCTGCCGGTGAACAGGAACAACACGACGAACGTGGTCAGCGCGATCAAGGCGGCGGCGAGCGGGAGCCGGGCGGCCAATGCCTGCAGCGAGTCGGCGTTGGCCGCCGCGGCGCCGCCGTAGAGCGCGTCACCCGGTGCGGGGACCGCCCGGATCGCTTTCAGCTGACGGTCACCGGCGGGCGAGAAGGGGTCGAGTTTGGTCGCGACGCTCAAGTAGGTCCCGGTGTCGTTGATCATTCCGGGCGGCGGCGGCGCGACTCGCGCGCCGGTCACGTAGACGCCCGCGGCCGAAAGCACCGCGGGCACGCCGTCCACCTTGGACAGTTGCCCGGCGTATCCGCCGAGGGCCGCGCTGTCGCCGCGATAGCCGTCCAGCACGATCGTGGTGCTGGCGACCGGATCGGACTGGGGGAACTCGGTCCGCAGGGCGTCGCCGACCTGACGGCTGGCGGCGGAGTCCGGCAGCACCCGATCGTCTGGATAACCGAACTTGACCGAGAGGAACGGCGCGCCCAGCGCGAGCAGCAGCGCGATGATCGCGACCGCGACCGGCGCGGCGTGCCGCATCACCACGCCGGCCAGCCGGTACCAGGCGGTGTCTTCCGGCGCCTGCGGACCGGGTGCGGGCGCGCCGCGACCGAACAGGCGGCGCAGCGGAGCCCGCAGGTCGAGGGAGTTCACCCGATGGCCGAGCAGCACCAGCGCCGCGGGCAACACCACGATCGACGCGATCGCCGCGGCGGCGACCACCGCGACGCCCGCGTACGCGAAGCTTTTCAGGAAGTACAGGTCGAACACGCTCAGGACGGCCATCGAGAGCGCGACGGTGAGCGCGGAGAACAGCACGGTGCGCCCCGCGGTCTGCACGGACCGGATGGTGGCCGCGGATGGATCCAAGCCGTTGGCGAGTTCTTCCCGGAAACGGCTGACGATGAACAGGCTGGAGTCGATGGCCAGCGCCAGCCCCATCGCCGTCGTCATGTTCAGCGCGTAGATGGAGACATCGGTGAACAGCGTGAACATACGCAGCAGCGCCAGCGTCGCGAGAATGGCGAACACCCCGATGGCCAACGGGAGGGACGCGGCGACGAGGCTGCCGAACACCAGGATCAGCACGATCATCGACAGCGGCACCGCGACGCCCTCGGCCAGCGCGAGGTCGCGGGTGGTCTGCTCGGTGACGTCGTGATAGATCGCGGCGATGCCGCCCTGGCGCACGGTGATGCCGTTGGAGACGCCCGCGAACTGCCGTTCCAGGTCGCTCGCGGTCTGCTGCACCTGGGTCTCGTCGCCTTCGATGTAGGCAACCACCAAGGCGCTCTTGCCGTCGGTGCTGCGTAACGCGTTCGCCAGCGGCTGCGGCGTGGTCCAGTAGGACTGGACGCCCTGGACGTCCGTGCGGGATTTGAGCGAGTCGGCCAGCACTGTGCCCGCCGCCTTGGTGGCCGGATCGTCCGCGCCCCCGTCCGAGCTGACCAGCAGGACGAAATTGGGCGCCGCCCCGGCGAAGTTGTCCGCGATCAACTGGGCGACGCGAGCGGACTCGGCATTGGCGGAGGTGAAACCGCCCGATTTCAAGTGCGCGGGCGCGGTAGCGCCGAAGACGCCGCAGAGCACGGCGACCGCGAGCGCCGCGGCCAGCACGGTACGGGGAGATCGGGTGATGAATCGGGCCATCCGGGTCAGCATCGCGGCTCCGCTCGCTAGGTTAACGGCGTTAGAGTAACGTCGTTAACCTATGCTGTCGAACTCGCACGACGCGCCCGAGGTCAACCGCGGGACTTACGGATGGCCCGCAAGCCCCTTCGGCCGGGCACGGGAAGGTCGTCGCACATTTCCACCCATTCCGCGGTGGTCAGCCACAGCTGCTGGGCGCGGGCATCGGCGGTGTTGTGGAAGATCCGGCGGCCCCGGTCGTCGCGCAGTTCTTGCGCGACCACCGACCAGCGCGGCGGGCGGCCGTGCTCGGCCTGGTAGTCCGCCAGATACGTCGCGATCGCGGTGCCGATGGTGTTCACGGGACGCAGCGACACCCGGTTGCCGTACTGCGCCGCGTAAAAACGCCGCGCCGCGCACAGGGACCGGGGATTGGCGTTGGAGGCGATCCACCCCGCGCGCTGCGCGCGCTCGATGAGCCAGAGGTGTTTGACCGCCGACGGCGCGATATTGCCGACGCGGGTGCGGATCAGCGTCATGATCTGCTCGGTGCACAGCACGTCACGGCGGGTGGGGCCGTAGCCGTGCGCGGTCCAGTGCGCGTCCGCGAGTTTGGCGAGCACCCGGCCGAAGTCGTCGATGCTGCGCTGGGCGCGGCGGCCGAGGCGTTCGATGCGCTCGGCCTCGCGGCGCATCTCGTTCTGCGCGGTCAGGGTGCGGATCGCCGCCATGGTTGGCACCTGGCCGCGTTCGAGAAGTTCGAGGATGGCGGCGGCGGTGGCCGGATCGGCGGCCGCGGTCACCGGCAGCGAGTCGCGCTTGATCGCGAACTCCTGGGGACTGATGGCGCGGCTCAAGAGGGCGACGGCGGAGCGGTCGCCTGCGAAATCGGTGCTGGAGAGCCAGGCGGCGGCGATGTCGTCACACGACACGTGGACGGTCCTCCGGTGGAAGTGGGGATTGGCGCTGGTCACCCGTTGGCGGAGCTTTGTTGGTTGTGCCCCGGTCGGGATGAGGGACCGGCCGGGGTCACCAACCTGATGAAGGTTTGGCTACCGAAGTTGCCGTCTGCCACGTTAGCCAGACGATTGCATCGATGTCACCCATGGTGACGGTTTCGTTATTTCCAAAAAGTGGAGGTAAATCGGGGTCGGAGTCCATCTTTTCCGGCCGCGACGGGATGCCGCGGCGGGTGCGTCCGGTATTCGCACGTGCAGGATAAGTGATAGCTCTGAGGTTGCTGTTGCGCATGTCCCGGTCGGCCGCCGAAGAAGGCGACGCGCATGTTGTGACTTGGATCACATTTATCGACGACCGTGTGCGGCTGATCCGGGCGGTAGGCGGGCATGCGCGTTGTCGGTGGTCGCCGGTAACCTCTGGCCGTGGCTCTGTACCGGAAGTACCGACCGGCAACATTCGCTGAGGTGGTGGGTCAGGAACACGTCACCGACCCGCTGAGTACCGCGCTCGACACGGGGCGGATCAGCCATGCCTATCTGTTCTCCGGTCCGCGCGGCTGCGGCAAGACGTCTTCCGCGCGCATCCTCGCCCGATCGTTGAACTGTGCGCAAGGGCCCACTTCGACGCCATGCGGCACCTGCCCGTCGTGTGTGGCGCTCGGGCCGGGCGGCCCGGGAAACTTGGATGTCATCGAACTCGACGCCGCGAGCCACGGCGGTGTCGACGACACCAGGGAATTGCGGGACCGCGCCTTCTACGCGCCCGCGGAGTCCAGGTATCGCGTGTTCATCGTCGACGAGGCGCACATGGTGACCACCGCCGGGTTCAACGCGCTGCTCAAGATCGTCGAGGAGCCACCGGCGCACCTGATCTTCATCTTCGCGACCACCGAGCCGGACAAGGTGCTGCCGACCATCCGTTCGCGCACGCATCACTATCCGTTCCGGCTGCTGCCGCCCGCCACCATGCGCGGGCTGCTCGGGCGGATCTGCGAGCAGGAGCACGTGCCGGTCGAAGAAGCCGTGTACCCCTTGGTGATTCGCGCGGGCGGCGGTTCACCGCGCGACAGCCTGAGCGTGCTGGACCAGCTGCTGGCCGGCGCAGGCCCCGAGGGCGTCACGTATGCCCGCGCGGTCTCGCTGCTCGGTGTCACCGACGTGGCGCTGATCGACGACGCGGTCGAAGCGCTGGCCGCCGACGACGGCGCAACCTTGTTCGGCACCGTCGACCGGGTGATGGAGGCGGGCCACGATCCGCGCCGTTTCGCCGTCGACCTGCTCGATCGCTTCCGCGACTTGATCCTCCTGCGGGCGGTGCCCGACGCCACCGAACGCGGCCTGGTCACCGGCCCCGGCGACGTGCTCGACCGGATGCGCGATCAGGCCGAGCGATTGGGTTCGGCCACCTTGACCCGCTACGCCCAGCTGCTGCACGAAGGTCTCGGGGAGATGCGCGGCGCCACAGCGCCGCGACTGCTGCTCGAAGTCGTCTGCGCGCGCATGTTGCTGCCCTCGGTGTCCGACGCGGAATCCGCCACCCTGCAACGGTTGGAAAGGCTCGAGCGCGGTTTGGCCGGTGGTTCCATCGCCCCGGCGCCCGCCGCGTCGTCGGCGCATGCTCCCGCGCCGTCGCCCGCGGTTGGTTCGCCGTCGGACCCGCCTCGTCGCCGAGGTGCCGAGGCGCTGGCCGCGATTCGTCGCGAGAACCGCGCGGGTGACCGCTCGGGAAGCGCTGCGGAAGCCGGTGGTTCGGCGCATGTCGGGGCAGGGGAGCGTGCCGGAGGCGCATCCGCGGGTGCGGGGAACGTCGATGACACGACGCCGGTCGGTGGTGTGCGAGCCGGGAATCCGTCTGCCGATACGGCGGGCTCCAGTGCGGGTGCGGAATTCCCGGGTGCCGGAGGCGGGCGTCCGACGGAGCCTGTCGTTGGCGAGTCGGTCGCACCGGGTTCGCCTGCGCAAGGGGGTACGGATCGCCCTGTGCGGGTGGACGAACCGGATTTCGCCGAATCCGGTGGTGCGGCAGGAATGACGCCGCGGCGAGAGGCGAGTGCGACCATCGAATCGAGTGCTCCGCAACGCGGGACGGCAGGCTCGCCGTCTGCGTCATCCGCCGCCGCGCGTGGTGCGAGCGCGATGCCGGGCGATCTCTCGTCCGAAACCGAAGAGGCACGAATGCCTTCCGACCTTTCGGCGACGTCTGAGCGCGGATCGTCGGAGCAGGAAACGAATGCGCGGGCGGCCTCGTCGGTCGTCGATCCGGCCGCCGGGCGACAGCAAGGGACCGATCCGGCTGCCGGACGGGGTTCTG
>NZ_JBIUCG010000024.1:67725-153224 GCF_044548645.1 Nocardia sp. NPDC051929
CGGCTGTGGGGCGGGAGCAAGGGGCTGATGCGGCTGCCGGACGGGGTTCTGCTGTGGGGCGGGAGCAAGGGGCTGATGCGGCTGCCGGACGGGGTTCTGCTGTGGGGCGGGAGCAAGGGGCTGATGCGGCTGCCGGACGGGGTTCTACCGCCGGGCGGGGGCGCGGGGCTGATGCGGCTGCCGAGCAGGGATCTGCTGCCGGGCGGGAGCAAGCGGCCGGCCAGGCTGCCGGGCGGGGTTCTGCTGCCGGGGGCGAGCGCGGGGCTGATTCGGCTGCCGAGCGGACCGTCGGGCACGGCGATCAGGCTCGGTCCGCCGCGCCGGCGTCTCATGCGACCGGTTCGTCCGCGCAGGAGTTCGCCGCCGGTCCTGTTGCCACACCGAGCGCTGATCTGTTGCGGGAAGTGGAAGCCGCCTGGGCGGACATTCGCGCCAAAGTGCGTGAGTTCGGTGCGGCCGTGCAGGCGATGCTCGCCGGTGCGTCGGTCGCCCGGGTGGAGGGCGAGGTCATCGTCTTCGCGCACCAGCACGCGCCGCTGGCCAAGCGCCTGTCCGATCCGCGCAACCTGGAGGCGGTCCGGTCGGCAGTACGGGCGGTGCTCGGCCGCGACCACGAGGTCCGCTGGGAAGCGGGCGGCGCCGCGCCACGGCCCGCCGCCGCGCCGCGATCGGGCGGTGCCGCGAACCGACCCCGCGGGCAGGCGGGCAACCAGCCTGGACGTGAATCCGGCAACGCGGCGACCCGTGGTTCGGCCGCGCCCGCGCCGCGCTTCTCCCGCCCGAGTCAGGCGAAGAACGCGAACGCCGACAAGGCCGGCGGCGCGGGGCGTTCCGGCGCAGGCGGCGCCGACAAGCGCCCGTATCCCGCGGACGACGATATCCCGCCGCCCGACTACCCCGACCTACCCGACGACCCCGGCCCCGCGGACTATCCGCGGTACGACGCCGGGCCGAGCGCGGGCGACGCGTCGACCGACCTGGACTGGGACGGGGCCCGGGTCATTCCCGCCTCGACCCCGGAAGAGGAGCAGGAGATGATGGCAGCCGCGGCCGATCCGGTGGCTCCCGGCGACCGTCGCGACCCGGACGAGGTCGCCCTCGAATTGCTGAAGAGTGAGCTGGGTGCCACACGATTGGATGGTTGACAACCACCGTTCTCGCAACGTTAAGTTAACCGGAGTTCGCACTCCACGGTAGTATGGACGGGTAGCCGGGAGCTTCGGTACGCCGACGTTCTATGGTATGCCCAGGCGTACGGGCGACCTGGCCGTACGTTCGTCCTGTCTTGCCTGGTTTTGTACAGCGTTAGGAACGGTCGGTCGCAAGGCCGGTCGGCGAGGTCAGCCGCAGCCATGCCGCACCCGCGGTGTCGCCGCACCCCAGCGCTCGGACGGACGAAAGTCCGGCCGACCGCCCAGGAGCGCTCGGACGGACGAACGTACCGGCCGACCGCAAGGAGCGCTCGGACGGACGAACGTCCGGCCGCCGCACATTGAGGAAGGAACACTCCATGACCACAGAGGCCTACATTTACGAGGCCATCCGCACTCCGCGCGGCCGTGGCAAGAAGAACGGCTCGCTGCACTCGGTCAAGCCGATCGACCTGACTGTCGGTCTGATCCAGGAGCTGCGCGGGCGCTTCCCGAACCTCGACGAGGACCGGATCTCCGACCTGATCCTCGGCGTGGTCGCGCCGGTCGGCGATCAGGGCGCGGACATCGCCCGTACCGCGGTCACCGTGGCAGGCCTGCCCGACACCGTCGGCGGCTTCCAGCTCAACCGCTTCTGCGCCTCCGGCCTCGAGGCGGTCAACCTCGCCGCCCAGAAGGTTCGCTCCGGCTTCGACGACCTGGTTCTCGCCGGTGGCGTCGAGTCCATGTCGCGCGTGCCGATGGGCTCCGACGGCGGCGCCTGGGCCCTGGACCCGGCCACCAACTACGACACCTACTTCGTTCCGCAGGGCGTCTCCGCCGACCTGATCGCCACCATCGAGGGCTTCAGCCGCGACGATGTCGACGCCTACGCGGTGCGCTCGCAGGAGCTGGCCGCCAAGGCCACCACCGGCGGCTACTTCGCCAAGTCGATCGTGCCGGTCAAGGACCAGAACGGCATCGTCGTCCTGGACAAGGACGAGCACATGCGTCCCGGCACCACCGCCGAGGACCTGGCCAAGCTGCAGCCGTCCTTCGCCGTGATCGGTGAGATGGGCGGCTTCGACGCGGTGGCGCTGCAGAAGTTCCACTTCGTCGAGAAGATCAACCACGTGCACCACGGCGGCAACAGCTCCGGCATCGTCGACGGCGCCGCGCTCGTGCTCGTCGGTACGGAAGAGGCGGGCAAGGCCTCCGGCCTGACACCCCGCGCGCGCGTCGTCGCGACCGCCACCAGTGGCGCCGACTCCACCATCATGCTCACCGGTCCTACTCCGGCCGCCAAGAAGGTGCTGGCCAAGGCGGGTCTTACCCTCGATGACATCGATCTGGTCGAGATCAACGAGGCGTTCGCCTCCGTGGTGCTGAAGTTCCAGAAGGACCTGAACATCCCGGACGAGAAGCTGAACGTCAACGGCGGCGCGATCGCGATGGGCCACCCGCTGGGCGCCACCGGCGCGATGATCACCGGCACCATGGTCGACGAGCTGGAGCGCCGCAACGGCCGCTACGCCCTGATCACCCTGTGCATCGGCGGCGGCATGGGCGTGGCCACCATCATCGAGCGGGTCTGAACCCCAACCGACAGCTGAGAATTCACGGCGGCGTGAGCGTCAGGCCCGGAGGCGGCAGCCTGCGTATCCACGTAGGGCCGCGAACGCTGCTAATTCACCAAGGAGACACAGAGCTGTGAGCGAAACCAACATGATCGGTTGGGAGCAGGATTCGGACGGCATCGTCGTACTGACGATGGACGACCCGAACCAGGGCGCCAACACGATGAACGAGCTGTACAAGAAATCGATGACGGCCACCGTCGACCGGCTCGAGGCGGAGAAGGACAACATCACCGGTGTCGTCCTGACCTCCGCGAAGAAGACCTTCTTCGCCGGCGGCGACCTGAAGAACATGATGAAGGTCGGCCCGGACGACGCCCAGACGCTGATGGAGGAGCTCACCGAGATCAAGAGCGCCCTGCGTCGCCTGGAGCAGCTGGGCAAGCCGGTCGTGGCCGCCATCAACGGCGCGGCGCTCGGCGGCGGCCTGGAGATCGCGCTGGCCACCCATCACCGCATCGCGGCGGACGTGCCGGGTTCGCAGATCGGTCTGCCCGAGGCCACCCTCGGCCTGCTGCCCGCGGGCGGCGGCGTCATCCGCACCGTGCGCATGCTCGGCCTGCAGAACGCCCTGATGCAGGTGCTGCTGCAGGGTCAGCGCAACAAGCCGGCCAAGGCCAAGGAGATCGGCCTGATCGATGAGCTGGTCGGTTCGGTCGAGGAGCTGGTCCCCGCCGCCAAGGCGTGGATCAAGGCCAACCCCGAGGCCGGCGTGCAGCCTTGGGACAAGAAGGGCTTCAAGATCCCCGGCGGCACCCCGTCGTCCCCGGCCTTCGCGGCCAACCTGCCCGCGTTCCCGGCGAACCTGCGCAAGCAGATCAAGGGTGCGAACATGCCCGCGCCGCGCGCGATCATGTCCGCCGCGGTCGAGGGCTCGCAGGTCGACATCGACAACGCGTCGCTGATCGAGTCCCGCTACTTCGTGCACCTGCTCACCGGCCCGGTCGCGAAGAACATGATCCAGGCGTTCTTCTTCGACCTGCAGACGATCAACAACGGCGGTTCGCGTCCGAAGGACGTGCCGAAGAAGGAGATCAAGAAGGTCGGCGTGCTCGGCGCGGGCATGATGGGCGCGGGCATCGCGTACGTCTCCGCGAAGGCGGGCTACGAGGTCGTGCTGAAGGACGTCTCCATCGAGGCGGCCGAGCGCGGCAAGAACTACTCCGAGAAGATCGAGGCCAAGGCGCTCTCCCGGGGCAAGACCACCGAGGAGAAGTCCAAGGCGCTGCTGGACCGGATCAAGCCGACCGCGGACGCGGCCGACTTCGCCGGCGTCGACTTCGTCATCGAGGCCGTCTTCGAGAACACCGAGCTGAAGCACAAGGTGTTCCAGGAGATCGAGGACGTCGTCACCCCCGACGCGCTGCTCGGCTCGAACACCTCCACCCTGCCGATCACCGGTCTGGCGACCGGCGTGAAGCGCCAGGAGGACTTCATCGGCATCCACTTCTTCTCGCCGGTCGACAAGATGCCGCTGGTGGAGATCATCCGGGGTGAGAAGACCTCGGACGAGGCGCTGGCCCGGGTGTTCGACTACACCCTCGCGATCAAGAAGACTCCGATCGTCGTCAACGACAGCCGCGGCTTCTTCACCTCCCGCGTGATCGGCACCTTCGTCAACGAGGCGATCGCCATGCTCGAGGAAGGCATCGAGCCCGCCACCATCGAGCAGGCCGGTCTGCAGGCGGGCTACCCGGCCGCGCCGCTGCAGCTGTCGGACGAGCTGAACATGAAGCTCATGCAGAAGATCGCCAAGGAGACCTTGGAAGCCGCGCAGTCGGGCGACACCACCCTGGGCGTCAAGCGGCACCCGGCGCAGGACGTCATCGACTACATGGTGTCCGAGGGTCGTCCGGGCCGCCTGGAGAAGGCGGGCTTCTACGAGTACGACGAGAACGGCAAGCGCACCGGTCTGTGGCCGGGCCTGCGTGAGCACTTCAAGACCACTGCGGGCTTCGGCGTCCCGCTGCAGGATCTGATCGACCGCATGCTGTTCGCGGAGGCGATCGAGACCCAGAAGTGCTTCGACGAGGGCGTGCTCACCTCCACCGCCGACGCGAACATCGGTTCGATCTTCGGCATCGGCTTCCCGGCCTGGACCGGTGGTGTGCACCAGTTCATCGTCGGTTACCCGGGTGGCCAGGAGGCCTTCGTGGAGCGTGCCGACTACCTCGCCAAGACCTACGGCGAGCGCTTCGAGGTTCCGGCCTCGCTGCGTAAGTAATCGCGCGCCGCGACGCAACGCCGAAGCCCGCCATCGCTTTTCGCGGTGGCGGGCTTCGGCCGTTTTCCGGCCCGTTCGCCTGCGCGTCCGTTCGGCGCGATAGGTTGGCAGCCGTGCCGAGACGTAGTCGCCATGTTCTGATCGCCAGTTGCGCCCTCGCGCTCGCATCGGCCCCGGTGGCGGCCGCCGATCCGGTGACGACGCCATCGGTGCGTTTGCTGGGCGAGCAAGTCGTCGCGTCGAGCCTGGACTTCGCGGGCACCACCGTGGGTGGCCTGTCCGGGATCGACTACTCCGCGCGCACCGGTGAATTCGTGCTGATCAGCGACGATCGTTCGAACAAGAACCCCGCGCGGTACTACACCGCGCGCTTCGAGGTCGGCGAGCGCGGAGTCGGACCGGTGACCTTCACCGGCACGCACCCCCTGCTGACCGCGGCGGGCGCGCCCTACGCGCCGATGTCGGTCGACCCGGAGGAGATCCGGGTGGACCCGTGGACCGGCGATTACTTCTGGACGCAAGAAGGCGAGCGGGACGGCGCCCTGCTGCAAGATCCGTCGGTGCGGATCGCGCACCCGGACGGCTCCTATGTCGGTGACCTGCCGATCCCGGAGAACGAGCGGATGCGCCCCGACTCCGGGCCGCAACAGAACCAGGCACTGGAGGCCGCGACCTTCCTCGCGGGCGGCACGTTGTTCGCCACCGCCACGGAAGGGCCGCTGCTGCAGGACGGGCCGGCGGCGACCACGACGAGCGGGGCACTTACGCGGATCACCGTCCAGGCGCGATCCGGGCCATTGCTCGCCCAGTACGCGTATCCGCTGGATCCTGTCTTCGCCGAGTCGCGGCCGCAGCCCGGCCGCGGCGCGAACGGGATCGCTTCGATCCTCGCCGCCGATCCGCTGGACCCCACGAAACTTCTTGTGCTGGAACGGTCCTTCTCGCCGGGCACGCCCAACAAGATCCGCGTCTACGAGGCCGATCTGAGCGCCGCGACCAACATACTCGACGCCTCGATCGGCGCTGCCCGCCCGGTGGCCAAGCGGCTGCTGGTGGATCTCGACGACGTCGGGCTCGCCGCCGTCGACAACGTGGAGGGCATGACCTGGGGGCCGCGTCTGCCCTCCGGTGAGCGCACCTTGGTTCTGGTCAGCGACGACAATTTCGACAGCCGCCAGATCACCCAGATCATCGCCCTCGCCGTGGCCTAGTCCGTGCCACGCAGCTCCTCGGCGGCGGCCTGGTACGCGGCAGCCGCCCTGGTGAAGTAGTCGAACAGCACCTCGCGCTGTTCGGGTGCGTAGCCGCCGATGATCTCGCCGATGCGCTGCCGTGCGGGAGCGAGCACCTCGTCGAGATCGGCTGGCTTGCCGATCAATTCGACGATCACCTTCCGGCGGTCGCCGGGGACCGGCGCGCGGCGCACGTAGCCCGCGTCCTCCAGGCGGTCGATCAGCCGGGTGGTCGGGCCGGTGGTCAGACCGCTGCGCGCGCCGAGTTCGCCCGGCGTCATCGGCCCGGCCAGTTCGAGGATGTTGAGCGCGTACAGATCGGTGGCGCCCAGATCGACCGCCCGCGCCCCCGCTTGTCCGTGCAGCATGACCGCGCTCAGGTAGCGCCGGTAGATTTCGCGGGCGTCGGCGCGGAGTCCGGGCGCCGTGGCCTCGCGGTCGGGTTCAGGTGTCGACACGGGTATTCCTCCGCACCTAATGTCTGCTCGTATAAAGATAGTTCTACAAAGAAGAAAGATCTCTGAAGAAGTAAAATATCACGGCAGGTCACCACCGCGCCGACCGGGTTCCCGTAGCCGAGGTGGTTGGTCGAATCGCCTCGGGGTATCCGCTCATGTGGACCTGAAGTGGCGGTGGTCACAACCGAGGCGGCATCGGCGCCGAAACCGCTCAGCGGCGCGAAACACGCGGATTCGGAACACACCCGACCTGTTCGGAAACGTCACCCGCGTGATACCGCACCGCGCTACGTTGGAGTATGCGCAGGCATATCGGACACGGCGTCCGGCGGTCGGCGCGGAGTTGGTCGCCGATGTCGCCGATTCGATGTGAGTGTTCGAGGTGATCACATGAATCCACAGACGCGTTCGGGCCGGGTGCGCCCCGAATCCCCTGCGGCCGAGGCGAAGACGCAGCGGCAGCCGCCCGTCGACATCGCCGACGAACTGGAGGCGATGGGCCTGTCCGGTGCGGTGGAGATCGGCCGCGGCGGATTCGGGGTGGTGTATCGCTGCATCCAGACCGCGCTGGACCGGGTGGTCGCGGTGAAGGTGCTCCCCTCGGAGATCGACCAGGAGAGCAGAGAGCGGTTCCTGCGCGAGGAACAGGCCATGGGCAGGCTCTCCGGCCACCCGAACATCGTCGACATACTCCAGGTGGACGTGACGGCAACCGGAATGCCGCTCATCGTCATGCCCTACTGCACCCACGGGTCACTGGAAAAGCTGATTCGCGATCAAGGCCCATTGACCTGGGCGGACTCGCTACGAGCAGGCGTCAAGCTGGCAGGAGCCATCGAGAGCGCGCACCGCGCCCGAATCCTGCACCGCGACGTGAAACCGGCGAATGTGCTGCTCAGTGGTTACGGCGAGCCGCAGCTGACGGATTTCGGCATCGCCCGCATCCCGGGCGGGTTCCGCACGTCCAGCAGCATGATCACCGGCTCGCCCGCGTTCACCGCGCCGGAGGTCCTCAAAGGTGACGAGCCGACCATCCGCTCCGACGTCTACGGCCTCGGCTCGACATTGTTCGCCTTGCTCACCGGGCACGCGGCCTTCGAGCGGCAGGCGGGCGAGCGGGTGGTCGCGCAGTTCCTGCGGATCACCACCCAGCCGGTGCCCGATCTGCGTGAACAGGACATTCCGCCGGATGTCGCCGGCGTCATCGAACAGGCCATGTCCCCGAATCCGCGGGATCGCCCGGCCAGCGCCTACGAGTTCGGCGAAATGCTGCGCGCGGTGCAGCGCGGCCACGATCAGTTGCCGGACGAGATGGCGCTGCTGGAGACCACGCCGGAGCCCGAAACGACCACCCCGGCAGCCGTGGGCGAACCGACCGCGGTGTGGACCGCCTCCCGTCCCGCGGTCACCGCGCGGCGCAGCTGGCCGTTGACGCTACGGCCCGCCGTCTCCCAGCATCCGGCGGTCGTGCCGGCGACGCCGCCGACGGCCGTGACCAAGTTCTGGCCGCCCACGCCCACGCGCGAGCCGATTCCACGGCCGCGTCTGCTGGACATCCTGCGCGCGGGCGGGCGGCGCAGGTTGGCAGTGATCCACGCGCCCGCGGGCTTCGGCAAGAGCACGCTGGCCGCGCAGTGGCGCGCCGAGCTCAGCGAAGGCGACACCGCGGTCGCCTGGATCGGCATCGACCGGGACGACGACAACGAGATCTGGCTGCTCGCCCATCTGATCCAGGCCATCCGCCGGGTGCATCCGGACGTCGGCGCCGGTCTGGACCAGGTACTGGAGGAACGGCCCGCCGACGCGGCCGCTTTCGTGATTCCCACGCTCATCGACGAGATCCACGCGGCGGGCAGGACGGTCGTGGTGATCGTCGAGGACTGGCAGCGGATCACCGACGCGGGCGCGCATCGCGCGATGGAAGCTCTGCTGGACAACTGCTGCCACCACCTGCGTTTCGTCGTGACCAGCCGGGAACAGTCCGGCCTGCCGACCAGCCGCATGCGAGTGCACGACGAACTGGTCGAGATCGGTTCGGCCGCGCTGCGCCTCAACGAGGCGGAGACCAGGCAGATCCTGGTGGAGCGCAACGGCTTCGACCTGACGCCGGAACAGGTCACCGAAATCCACACCGCCACCGACGGCTGGCCCGCGGCCATCCAATTGGTGGGCCTGTCCTTGCGCGGCAACGCCGACCCAGCTCAGCTGATCGCCACCCTCTCCGAAGGCAACCACGGCATTCGCGAATACCTCGCCGAAAACGTCTTGGACACTTTGGAACCGAAGATGCTCGAGTTCCTGATGTCGATCGCGGTGACCGAGCGGGTGTGCGGTTCGCTCGCCGCGGCGTTGTCCGGGGAGCCGGATGCCGAGCAGCTGCTCGAGCAGGCCGAGCAGCGTGAGCTGTTCCTGCGGCGCATCGAGCACGACCCCGAGTGGTTCCGGATGCAGCCGCTGTTCGCAGAGCACCTGCGGACCCGGCTCGACCGCGTCCACCCGGGGAAGCTGAAGTCGCTGCACCGCAAGGCTTCGCGCTGGTACGCCGAACACCAGCTGCTGCGCAAGTCGGTCGACCACGCGCTGGCCGCGACCGATCTGAAGATGGCGCTGGACCTGCTCGAGGGTGGCGGGATGGACCTGATCGACGGTTCCCGGCTCGCCACGCTGCTGGGCAGCGTGTCGAAGCTGCCGATGCAGCAGGTGGCGTCGCGCTCGAAGTTGCTGATGGCGGTGGCCAGGGCGAACGTCAACCTGCAGCAGTCCGGCGCGGCGCGCAACGCCCTGGGCAGGCTGTCCAACATCTTGGCCCGCGGGTCCACCGGCGACGCTGATGTGCGGGTGCAGCGCTGCCAGGCGGCCGTGCTCGCGGCCTCCGACCAGATCGCGCGCGACCACACCGATGGCGTGCTGGATCGAGTCGCCGACTGTCTGCGGGAGCCGGACGATCTACCCGTGTGGACGGTCTCGACGGCGGCCAACCTGACATCCTTCGTGCGCCTGTGCGAGTTCGACTTCGAGGGCGCGAGGAACATCCAGGAGTGGGCCGAGGAGTACCACGAACGCTCGAAGGATTCGCTCGGCCTGGTGTTCGGTCGCTGCGGCCAGGGCGCCGCCGCCTACGAGCAACTCGACGTGGACACCGCCACGCGCTGTTTCCAGCAGGCCTGGGACTTCGCGCGGGAACGCTCGGGACCGCGCTCGCACGCGGTGCGGGTCGCCGCGGCGCTGCTGGGCGAGATGAGCTACCGCAGGGGCGATCTGGCGACCGCCGACCGGCTGCTCGACGAAAGTCACGAGCTGGTCACCCGGGTCGGTCCGGTGGACTTCCTGATCTCCACCTTCGTCGTCGGCGCCCGGGTCAAGGCGGTCGGGGGAGATCTGTTCACCGCGGCAACGCGGTTGGACGAGGGCGCGCGCATCGCCGCCGACAACCGACTGCCCCGGCTGGCCGCCCATATCCGGGCCGAACGGCTGCGTCTGGGCATGGCGCTGGAGTCCGCGGATCGCCGCTACACCGACCTCAGTGAATCCACGCCGCTCCAGGCGGCGCATCGGCTGACCGGCGCCGCCCTGCTCACCGCCGAAGCCGAGGAACTCGCCGCCATCCGCGCACTGCTCGCCGAACGCCGGCTCGGCTCTGACGACCGGGCGGTGCGCCGCGCCCGCGCGCTGTCCGACCACACCCGCCAGAAGCACCGCCCGCGCGCTCAATTGGACGCCGCGCTGCTCCTCGCGGAATGTCTGGCCACCGCGGGCTGGGTCGGTGAGGCCACCAACCTGCTGCTGCCCGCCGTCGCGACCTGCGCCGACCTCGGCTGGACCAGGCCGCTGCTGGACGCGGGCCCCGGCGTGGTCGGCATCCTGCGCGTGCTGCGCGCCGACCTGCCCGCCTCCGCGCAGGTCGGCGACGTCGAACTGCCCGCCCCGTTCCTGGATGAACTCCTGAACGAGGCGGGCAGCAACGCCTTCTGAACGTCCCGGTCTACGGCTGCCACCACGGGCGCAGCGGTACGGTCCAGTCGCCGTCGGCGGGCAACTTGACGCCGAGCACCTGGTGCAGCTGCACCACGTTGCGCTGGAAGCCCAGTCGGCAGCCCGCCATATACAAGCCCCACACCTTCGCGGTGCCCTCGCCGACCTCCGCGACGCAGGCGTCCCAGTTGGCGACCAGGTTCTTGCACCATTCGTGCAGCGTCAGGGCGTAGTGCTCGCGCAGGTTCTCCTCGTGCAGCACCTCGAGCCCGATGTTCTGGATCTCGGAGATGATCCGGCCGGAGCCGATCAGCTCGCCGTCCGGGAACACGTAGCGGTCGATGAAATCGCCCGCCTTTGTGGTGCGGGTGTTGTCCGGGCGGGTGATGCAGTGGTTCAGGAACAGGCCGCCGTCGCGCAGCTTGTTCTTGATGTAGTCGAAGTAGTACGGGTAGTTGTGCACCCCGATGTGCTCGGTGAGCCCGATCGAGGACACCGCGTCGAACTCGCCCTCCGGCACGTCGCGATAGTCGGAGTGCCGCACTTCGGCCAGCTCGGCCAGGCCCTCCTCGGCGATCTTCTTCTGCGCCCAATCCGCCTGCTCGGCCGAGAGCGTCGCGCCGATGACCTTGACGCCGCGCTTGGCGGCGTAGCGCACCATGCCGCCCCAGCCGCAGCCGATGTCGAGCAGCCGGTCACCCTCCTTCAAGCGCAGCTTCTCGAACACCAGGCGGTACTTGTTCTCCTGCGCTTGCTCGAGCGTCCAGCTCTCGTCGCCGTAGGTCGCACAGGTGTAGGTCATCGACGGGCCGAGCACATGCTCGTAGAAGGCGTTCGAGACGTCGTAGTGGTGGTGGATGGCTTCGGCATCGCGCGTCTTGGAGTGGCGCAGTCCCTCGAAGGCGATCCGCCGCCAGCGCGGCAGCGTCTCCTGCGGCGGCGGGGCGACCGGCTTGAGCCGCTCCCAGCCCAGCGAGCGCGCGATGGTCACCAGGGCCAGCGCGGACGGACGACGGAACTTCAAGCTGTCCATCGCCTTCAGGATCGCGTACGGATCACCCGGGTGCACCCCGCTGGCGGTCATGTCGCCTGCGATGTAGGCGCGCGCCATGCCCAGGTCGCCGGGGGCCGTGGCCAGGTAGTTGATGCCACGCGGAGTCCGGATGTCCAGCGCGAACTCCGAGTCCTCCGGTCCGGTGGCGCTGCCGTCGTAGGCCGTCAACCGGATCGGGACTTCGCCCTCGACGAGGGTCTCGAAGATCTCGGCAATGCTGAGTTTGGTTCCGAGATCGGCGAAGACATCGGAACGGTCCTTGAATGTCGTCATTTGCGTTGCACCGCCTTCGAATACAAATCCAGCAGGCGCTGGTTCGGGTCGTAGCGTTTTTTCAGTTCGGTGTAGGTGGTTCCGCCGTAGAGCGCCGCGAACTCATCCTTGTCGTAGAAGGAATCCGAGTACAGCGACTTATGACCGTCGAATTCGGTCACTTTGTGCTCGATCGCGCGGTTGGCCGCGCCCTCCTGCTGCCCGGGAGCGGTGGGCACGGCCGACCAGAATCCGACGTTCACGTAGGTCCGGTCCGGCTCCAGGGGATACAGCGGCCAAGCGCGTTCGCCGGGCCGCTGCGTGCGGCCGGTCTCGCGCAAACGCAGCGGGCACAGCCAGATCGGCTCGATCGGAATCTCGCGCAGGAACCACTCCACGAAGTCGGCGGTGCGGTCCACCGGCACCTCGATGTCCTGCACGACCCGCTCACGCGGGGGGTTGCCCTTGCGAGCCTCCAGCTTGTCGCCGATGTCGTACTTGTGATCGAGCGCAACCAGCTTCCAATAGAAGCTGCTGCGCCGATAGCGCTTCGGCCAGAACCGGCGGATCCTCGGATTCTGCGTGCCGAAGGCGCGGGAGCACCAGAACCAGTCGGTGTCCCAGCGCCACAGGTAGTCGTGGATGGTCAGGCGGTCGCGTTTGGGCGTTTCGTCCTCGTGCTGGATGGACCGGTAGTAGATGTCCATCCCGGTGTAGTCGCTGACCGGGCCCGGCTCGTCGGTGCGGCGGCCCAGCGTCAGATAGCTCTCCTCGGCGGAGAAGACGACGCCGTCGAGGTAGTCCACGGGCTCGTCCGCATAGACCCGATCCGTGACGATCGTCGCGAGGGTGGCCTCCAGTTCGCGCAGGTCCCGGAAGCGAACGTGCCGCAGTGCGACGTACGGTTGTACTTCTTCCAGCTCGATCTTCAGCCGGACCGTGTAACCCAGCGTCCCGTAGGAATTCGGGAAGCCGCGGAACAGATCGGCGTGCTCGTTGTCCGGCGTGGCGGTGAGGATCTCGCCCGCGCCGGTCAGCACGTCCATCTCCAGCACCGACTCGTGCGGCAAACCGCTGCGGAAGGAGGTGGACTCGATGCCGAGGCCGGTGACCGCTCCGCCCAGCGTGATGGTCTTGAGCTGGGGAACGACCAGCGGCGCGAGCCCGTACGGGAGGGTGGCGGCGACCAGCTCCTCGTAGGTGGTCATGCCAGCGACGTCGGCGGTCCTCGCCACGGGGTCGACCGCGATCACCCTGGTCAGCCCCGAGACATCGAGGCCGGGCGCGGTGTTCTTGGCCCTGGCGCGGAAAAGGTTCGAGGTCTTCTTGGCCAAACGGACGTTGGCGTGCTCGGGTATGGCGCGGTAACTCGCCAGAAGGCGATCCACGCCGGCTCGATGCGCGGCAAATCCTGATTCGCGTGCGGCCGGTGCGTGTCCGGCCTTCCCCAACAGACTCACTGCCACCCCTCGACGCTAGTACGGACCATACGGCGGGGCCACCGCGAGGTCTCGGTCGTGGAGAAATGTCACGCATATGTTGCGAAATGGAATACCGAATCGTCCGGAGAAGTTCGCCACACGCTCCGCCCTCGCCGTTATCATCCGGGGCCGACAGGGCAGGATGGAGATCCGTCGAGACACCGCATCCGGACAAGGAGCTCATTGTGGGACAGGTCAGCGCCAGTAGTTCGATCGACGTGGCGGCGGATCCGCAGCGCGCGCTGGAGGCCATCGCCGACTACGACACGGTGCGTCCGCGCATCCTCTCGTCGCACTACCGCGACTACAAGGTGGTCGAAGGGGGCAAGGGCGCGGGCACCGTCGCGGAATGGACGTTGCAGGCCACCGAGAAGCGCTCGCGCAACGTGCACGCGGTCGTCTCGGTGTCCGATTCCATTGTCACCGAGCGCGACTCGAATTCGACCTTGGTGAACACCTGGACCGTCACCCCGGAGGGCGCGGGCGCGCGAGTCACGCTGCGCACCACGTGGAAGGGCGCGGGCGGCGTCGCGGGCATCTTCGAGGGCATCTTCGCGCCGCTCGGCCTGAAGAAGATCCAGGCCGAGGTGCTCGGCAACCTCCAGCGCGAACTGGCCTGATCGTACGGCCGCGACGACGGCCATGGCCGTCGTCGCGGTCTGCTCGGTCTATTCGGCCGCGATGTCGAAGAGGTTCCCCTCGGGATCGGCCAGCGTCGTCCACTTCATGCCCCACTCGTCGAAGTCGGCGACGTGCTTCGCGCCGAGCTCGATCGCGCGCGCGACCTCGTCCCGGCCGGAAGCGAGCAGGTCGAGGTGGATGACGTTCTTGCCGGGGTTCTTGTCGGGCACGCGGATGAACATCAGCGGGGTCGCGGCGTCCGCGGTCCGGCCGACGGTGGCGAACTCCGGGGTGGGGTCGGGATCGACGGGCGTCTCCAGCAACTGTGACCAGAATTCGGCGAGCGCGCCCGCGTTCGCACAATCGATGGTGACGTGGGCGATCGAGATCGTCATGGATATCTCCTTTTATGGTTGGGCGACGGGCCAGCACACTTCGGTCCGGTAGCCGGCCGGTTCATCGGACGTGTCCGGTCCGAGCAGGTACATCTCGCGGATCGGCTCGGGCAGCGCGACAGCGTGTTCGGCGACGTGACTGCCCAGTGCGCCGTAGGTCCGGTCGAAATCGTCGAACGGGCCCTCGTGCACGGCGACGGCGAAACGGCGCGCGGGTAGCTCGATGAGTGAAAGCATTGCCGGCAGCACCACATCCGTGTCGGCGACTGGGACGAACGCGACTACTTCGCCTTCGTCCTGCTCGAAGAAGTCGGTGCTGTAGGTGGCGCCGGCGACGCCCGCAGGCGCGATGCTCGCGGCGGCCAGTGACTCGTACAACGCCTGGAACGTCGAAGCGCACCACTCGCCGATGTGTTCGCGCGCCACCGTCGCGCCGATCGCCGCCGCCGGGAACGCCCCGACCACGCGATACTCCACGGCGATCGGAGCCGATGGCGTCAGCAGCGCGCGCAACGAGGCCACGACCGCGCGGGTGCGGGTCAGCTCGGCTTCCATGCGCTCCAGATGCGCCCGCAGCGTGGCGTCACGGGTGTTCTCGTCCGGCGCGGCCAGCACGGCGCGGATCTCCGGAACCGGCATGTCCAGCTCGCGCAGCCGCCGGATCAACTGTGCCTGCGTCACCTGCGCCGTCGCGTACCGCCGATAGCCCGAACTCGCGTCTATGCCGGCCGGAGCGAGCAGACCGATCTCGTGGTAGTAGCGCAACGTCTTCACGCTGAGATTGCTCAGCCTGGAGAATTCCCCGATGGGGACGGTGGCCGTCATGGCACCAGCCAACACCCTCCAGTGACGGGAGGGTCAAACGACACCCGCTGTTCAGGCGAGCGCGAAGGTCAGCAGCAGGGTGGTCTGGAACATGCCGCGCCACCACGAGTAGCCGAACCACACACCGGGAGTGACTTCCCGGATCTCGTCGTAGACCTGCGGCGTCGGCGAGGGCGCGTAGTTCAGTGCCCAGGTCGGCTGCCCATCGGTCAGGGCGGGCGCGACGTAGACGTCGGCGCCCCAGGCCTCGAAGCCCGCACCGGTGAGGCGGTTCATCAGGAAGCCGCCGTCCGGGCCGGTGTAGAAGGTCTTGCCGATCCACAGCGGGGGCGCGATGGCCTGCATGACCGGCGGGCGAGTGACCCAGCCCGATTTCACGCCGACCGGAACGGCGCCGAGCGGTGCGGCGCGGAAGATCGCGTCCTGCTGCTCCGGCGAGCACCGGGAACGCAGCGAATCGAGCGTCGCGGCCTTGTCGTCCGGGTAGAGGACGCAGCCGCCCCCGTAGTCGGCGGCCGCCGGGGTCGTCTGGGGCTCGTCTGCCCCTTGCGCGTCGATCACTCCGGGCGTGTCGGTGATCTCCGTATCCGCGGACGCCGCTGCGCCGAGAAAGATGCTGGGAACACCGAGCGTGAGCACCAGGGTGCTCAGGAAACGTGCACGAACTGCGATCATCATTGGCTCCAGATTTGCACACCGCTTTCCGACTCGGTGTCGATGGTAAGGCGCGCATGGTCGGTTCCGATCGGAACTACCCAACCTGTTATCCGCCATGCGCGCTGTTATCCGTCCTGCGCCGCGGACCTGGGACCGTCGGGCCGCGCCGGGGACCGGCCGCGGCAGGACTAGGCTGGCCCGTGACACCTTCTTCAGAGAGGACGCTCCCGTGCAGCCAGGTGGCCAGTTCGATATGCAACAGTTGCTCGCCCAGGCGCAGCAGATGCAGCAGGCGGTGATGGAAGCCCAGGCCGAGATCGCGGCGACCGAGGTGGACGGCGCTGCCGGCGGTGGCTTGGTGCAGGTCAGGCTGAAGGCGAGCGGTGAGGTGGTGTCGCTGACCATCGACCCGAAGGCCGTGGATCCCGACGATGTCGAGACATTGCAGGATTTGGTTATCGGTGCGGTCAACGACGCGATGGCCAACGCGCAGCGCATCGCCGCCGAACGGCTCGGACCCCTGTCCGGTGGCTTCGGCGGCGGCGGTTCGCTGCCCGGTTTCTGAGCCGAGGCAGCAGTTGTACGAGGGTCCGGTCCAGGATCTGATCGACGAATTGGGCAAGCTGCCCGGCGTCGGTCCGAAGAGCGCGCAGCGCATCGCCTTTCATCTGCTCCAGGTGGAGCCGCCGGAGATCGATCGGCTGCAGGCCGCGCTGCAGAAGGTGCGTGACGGGGTGCAGTTCTGCGTGACATGCGGAACGGTGTCCGACGGCGAGCTGTGCCGCATCTGCGCCGACCCGCGCCGGGACCGGACCATGATCTGCGTGGTCGAGGAACCCAAGGACGTGCAGGCGATCGAGCGCACCAGGGAGTTCCGCGGTCGCTACCACGTGCTCGGCGGCGCGCTCGATCCGCTCAGCGGTGTCGGCCCCGACCAGCTGCGGATCCGGGAACTCCTGGCGCGTATCGGAAACCAGGAGGACGGCGTCGACGTCAGCGAGGTGATCATCGCGACGGACCCGAACACCGAGGGCGAGGCCACCGCCACCTACCTGGTCCGGATGCTGCGCGACTTCCCGGGTCTGAGCGTGACCAGGCTGGCCTCGGGCCTGCCGATGGGCGGCGACCTCGAATTCGCCGACGAGCTCACCCTCGGGCGCGCGCTGTCCGGCCGCCGCGCGCTATAGCTCGCGAAAACGCCTCCCGCGACGGGGATTGCGCCGCGCCGGGCGTGCGTTACCGTGTCGGGGATGAGCATCGAATTCGTGCTGACGACGCTCGTCATCGTCGCCACCCCCGGCACCGGTGTGCTGTTCACGTTGGCGGCGGGGCTGTCTCGCGGTGTGCGAGCCGCGGTGATCGCGGCCTTCGGCTGCACGCTCGGCATCGTTCCGCACATGATCGCGGCGATCACGGGTCTGGCCGCGCTGCTCAACGCCAGCGCGGTCGCGTTCCAGACGCTGAAGTACCTCGGCGTCGGCTATCTGGTGTACATGGCCTGGACCACGTTCCGGGACAAGGGCGCGCTCGCCGTGCCGGAACAGACCGGGCGCACCGCACCCTCGGCGCGGAAGGTGATCACCTCGGCGGTGCTGCTGAACCTTCTCAACCCCAAGCTGACCATCTTCTTCTTCGCGTTCCTGCCGCAGTTCGTGCCCGGCGGCGCGCCGAACGCACTGGCGCGCATGCTCGAACTGAGCGGCATCTTCATGCTCGCCACCCTGGTGGTGTTCGCGGTGTACGGCGCGTGTGCCGCCGCCGTCCGCGACCAGGTCATTTCCCGTCCCGTCGTGGTCACCTGGATGCGCCGGGTCTTCGGCGCGTCGTTCCTCGCGCTGGCGGGCCGGTTGGCCACCCAGAACCAGTGACCGGGTTCAGAGGTCGACGCGCGACCAGGGCAGGCCGGGGAACCGGCTGCGGTCGTCGTTGGCCCAGCCCCAGATGAGGGCGGCTACGGTGGCGGGATCGGAGATGGTTGTGCCGAAATGCTTGTCGGGGGAGCCGTCCCGGTATTCCACGGTGTAGGCGCCGGAGTTCTCCCGGTAGGTCTGGATGTAGAACTGCTCGCCGCGTTCGACGACGAGGTACGGGTTGGGCGGGGCCAGCTCCGGAATCCACTGCTGGACCAGCGCTTCGGTCAGGTACGGGAACTCGCCCGCGCCGCCGTGCGTGACGATGGCCTCGACGTGCTCGGCGGGATCGATCAGCCAGGCCAGTTGCGGGTCGTAGACGGCATAGTTCAGCGGTGTGGCGAGTTCGAACAGCAAGTGGCGGACGAAGCCGACCGCGTCGTAGGGGCACGGCACATGCAGTGCCGCACCGGTGGCCGCGCCGCCGACCGGCACGGTGCTGAGGAAGTTGTCCTCCTCGGGCAGTTCCGCGTTGCGTCTGTTCAGTTCGGCCGCGATCTGCGCGACCGCCCCCGACTCGGGGACGCCCTGCTGGGTGCTCAGGTAGGCGTCGACCTCCGCGATCGACGATGCGACACCGGACGGCAGCAACACGTGGTCATAGCTCACCGGGCCAGGGTACGGAACCGCTCAGGCGCGGCGCCGGGCCGTCTCGCCGTCGCCACACCGGCAGCCGCCCGCGAGGTTTCGGCAATCGAGGACGAAGGCGTGCCTGGCGTGGCTGAGCTCCAGGCAGTGTTCGTCGGTGCATTCGGCGATCCGGCTCACGTGCACGATCAGGGTTCCGTGGCAGTGGTCGAACGCGGATTCGCAAGACGAACAGTCTGATCTACGCATAATGACCTCCTGACGAGATCGTTGTCGTCGTTCGGTGATACCACCGGTGCGGGCGCCACGGTGGGACCCGGGACCGTGTGTCGCCGCGCCCGATGTTGAGCAAATATTTAGCAAACAGTTGTCGCCGCACAGCGTTTTACCCGTTATGACCCCTGCTACATGCGAAAATGGCCGCAAAGACCACTAATGCGGGTGTCCGGCACAAGGTTTCCGGACCGCACCGGAAGCATTCGGTGACCGTTGGGCATGGATGGCGGAAGTGAGGTCGGCGGTGACGTTGCGCGATGAGCGGCGAGATACCGCGACCACCGTGCGGGAACAGGTCGCGCGCTACCGCGAAGATGCTTCTGCCACCGCCGCCTACGACGAGTGCGGCGCGCCGGTCGCGGGCTACTACGACGAATTGGTCGACGCCGACGGCAAGGTGCGCCGGGTGTGGTCGCAACTGTCCGCCGACTTCGCCGAACTCGGCGGGGACGGTTTGGGCAAGCTGGACAGCCGGGTGCGCAGGCTGATCGACGACGACGGCATCACCTACCTCGAGGCCGGCGCGTCGGCCGAGAACACGCCTGCGCCGTGGCGCCTCGATCCGATTCCCTTGCCGGTCGCCGCGGACGATTGGACCCGGCTGGAGGCCGGGCTGGAACAGCGCTCCCGCGTGTTCGACGAGGTGCTCACCGACATCTACGGTCCACGCAGGACGCTCGCCTCGGGACTGCTCCCACCGGAAGTCGTGTTCGGTAATCGCGGCTACGTACGAGCCGCGCACGGCATCACCGTGCCGGGGCGGCACCAACTCTTCCTGCACGCCTGCGATCTCAGTCGCTGGGGCGACGGCCGGTTCCGGGTGCTCGCCGACTGGGCGCAGGCGCCGTCCGGCGCCGGATACGCGCTGGCCGACCGCAGGGTCGTGTCGACCGCGATCCCGGAGGCATTCGAGCACGCGAATCCGCGTCCGCTGACACCCTTCGCCAGGGCTATGCGATTGATGCTGATCGAATCCGCGCAGACCGACGACGACGAACCGGTGGTCGTCGTGCTCAGTCCAGGCGTGCATTCCGAGACCGCGTTCGATCAGGCCTATCTCGCCTCCACACTCGGCTTTCCGCTGGTTGAGAGCGCCGATCTGGTGGTGCGCGACGGCGCGCTGTGGATGCGGTCGCTCGGCACGCTGAAGCGGGTGGACGTGGTGCTGCGCCGGGTGGGCGCCGAATTCTCCGATCCGCTGGACCTGCGGCCGGATTCGCGGCTGGGCGTGGTGGGACTGGTCGAGGTGCTGCGCCGCGGCGCGGTGACGGTGGTGAACACGCTCGGCAGCGGGCTGCTGGAGAATCCCGCGCTGGCCGGATTCCTGCCCGCCCTGTCGCGCGCACTGCTCGGTGCGGACCTGTTGCTGGAGAACGCGCCGTCGTACTGGGGTGGTCATGAACGGGAGCGCGGACATCTGATCGCGAATCTGGACAAGCTGATCGTTCGCTCGGCGGTCGACGGCGCCACGCTGTTCGGCCCTGAACTGAGTCGGCGGCAGCGCGACGAGATGAAGGCGCGGATCGATGCGCACGGATGGCAATGGGTTGGCCAGGAACCGGCGCAGTTCTCCGTCGCGCCCGCCATCCGCGAGCACGACGGACTCGCCGCGGCTCCGGTCGGCATGCGATTGTTCTCGCTCGCCCATCGGCGCGGCTACACCGTGATGTCCGGCGGTCTCGGCCAGCTACGTCAGCGCACGACCGATCGCGCCGCGCGGAAAGTCGCCGCCAAGGACATCTGGGTGCGGGCCGCGCCGACGGCCGCCGCCGCGATCAGCACCGAGCCGTCGCGCGAGCCGCGGCGCACCGCTCCGGTCGTGGCGGGGATCAGCTCCCCCCGCGTGCTCAACGACCTGTTCTGGATCGGCCGCTACGGCGAGCGCGCGGAGGACACCGCCCGTCTCTTGATCGCCACACACGAGCGTTACCAAGAGTTCCGGTATCGCCCCTGGCTGGAAGGCGCGGGCGCGTTACCGATCCTCTTGGCCGCCCTCGGACGGACCACCGCCACCGCGGCTCCGACCGACGGGCTGTTCGGTCCCGAGGTGCGAGCCTTTGCGCCGCAGCAGAGTTCGGTCGATCGCGGCCTGCTCGCTCCGTCGGGTGCCGGCGTCGACGAAGGTGTGGCGCAGTACGGCGACGAGCGGTCGCACGCTGCGGCCGGATCGTTTCCGGATTCTGGTGATGCTCCGGCATCGCCCGGTGCGGGCGAGTGCGCGCAGGGGACTTCGGTGCCGGTCCGGTCACGATCTTCCGGCCACGAGACAGACGAAAAATCCTCGGCTGCCGCGCCATCCGGATCGGGAATGCCGGAAGACGCTGGGGGAGAAACTGGTTCGAAGCACATTGAGCACCACGATGCCGTGGCCCGGAACGAAGCGATGGCCGGAGCCGGAGCGCGACAACAGGTTAAGGATGGTGTGGAGGCCGTCGCCGAAGGGGCGGAGGACGGCGTGGCCACCGGTGCGGCGCAGGACAGCGCTCCGGCGGTACACCGGGTGCCGGGCGCGTCCCGCGCGGGCCACGACTACCTCGTCGCACTGACGATAGACCGCGAGCTGCCCGGGTCGCTGGCCTTCGCGATCGACCGGTACGGCAGCGCCGCGCGCGCCGTGCGCGACCAGTTGTCGGTGGACACGTGGATGATCCTCGGCTCGGTCGAGCGCGCGCTGGCGTGCTACCCCGCCGCGGTGGACGACCAAGAGGCGGAGTTGTCGGATGTGCATTCGCGAACCCTGGCCGGGCTGCTCGCGCTGTCCGGGATCGACGGCGAGTCGCTGATCCGCGACACCGGGTGGCACGTCAGGGACATCGGTAAGCGGATCGAGCGCGGTCTCGCCCTGACCGCGTTGCTGTCGGCCGCGCTGACCCAACGGTATCCGGAGGAGATCGAACGCGAGGTCACCGAATGGGTGCTGCGCGCCACCGAGTCCTCGGTGAGTTACCGTCGGCGCCACCAGGATTCGGTGCGGATCGCGAACGTCGCCGAGCTCCTGCTGTTCGACACCGCCAATCCGCGATCGCTGGCCTATCAGCTGGGCCGCCTGCACGCTGATTTCCAGGCGCTGCCCGGTGCGTCCGGCTCGTCGCGTCCGCAGCGGCTGCTCGCGGACGCGCGGCGCATGCTGCGCCGCCTCGATCCCGACGATCTCGAGGTCACCGACGCGAACGAACGGCGCACCGAACTGGCGGAGTTGCTGGAGGGAGTGCACGTGCGCCTGCGCAAGGTATCCGAGTCCTTCGAGACCACGACGCTGTCGCTCCCGGTCGACATCCAGCCGCTGTGGGGCAGCGCGCAGGTCGTCGGATGACCGGCCGTGCGGTCCGGCGCTACCGGATCGAGCATCGCACCAAGTACTCGTACTCCGGCGAAGTCATCAACTCCTATGGGCGCGCGTACTTGACGCCGCGCGATCTCCCCGGTCAGCGTCTGCTCGCGCACGAGATCAGGATCGACCCCGCCCCCTCGGACCGGTCGGTCGGCGCGGATGTGTGGGGCAACATCACGTCCTACTTCCACGTCACCACCGAGCATCGTGCTCTGACGGTCGTCGGCGAATCGCTGGTCGAAGTCGACGCGCCCGCCCGCGACGACGCGGGCTCGGCCGCCGAGCCGTGGGAACGCGCGCGCCCGACGGGGGCCAACGGGCCGTTCGCCGTGGAGTTCGCTCTCGACCTGCACCCGCAGGAGATCACGTCGGAGATCGTCGCGTACGCGGCTGAATCCCTCCGGCCGGGCAGGCCGCTGCTCGACGCGGTGGCCGAGTTGAACACCAGGATCTACACCGACTTCGCCTACCGGTCCGGCGCCACGACGGTGTCCACCCGGGTGGCCGACGTGTTCGCGGCCCGCGCAGGCGTCTGCCAGGACTTCGCGCGCCTCGCGGTCGCCTGCTTGCGGTCGCACGGCCTCGCCGCCCGGTACGTGTCCGGCTACCTGGCCACCGATCCACCACCAGGGAAGGAGCGCATGGTCGGCGCCGACGCCACGCACGCCTGGGCGGCGGTATGGGTGCCCGGCGCCGACGGACCCGACCGCTCGGGCCGGTGGATCGACCTCGACCCCACCAACGACCAACTCGGCGACGAGCGCTACATCACCGCCGCCTGGGGCCGCGACTACGCCGACGTCCCTCCGCTGCGCGGCATCATCTACACCGACGCGAAGGACAGCACGATCACCGTCTCCGTCGACGTCACCGAGGTGGGTGTACCAGGCCATCTACCCGCGGCTCGCGAATACGGCCGGTGAAGGCATGGTCCCGGATCGCCGACGAGGTCGAGCGCCCACCGCGCCGACTGGAACGGCGGCGAGGCGAACAACCCAGGCAAATCGGCTCGGGCCCGTGGCGCGGGGTGACGGATGGTCGGACCGTCCGGTTGACGCCGTCCGCGATCCGGCCGGACGTCGGTCGTCAGCGCCCGGCTCGGACGTAGCGGGTCAGCACGGCTGCGCCGACCGTGTCGACCGACAGCAACTCGAGGTCCGCGGGCGGCTCGCCATCGGCGAACAAACGGTCACCGCTACCGAGGACCGTGGGGAAGATCAGCAGTCGGTACTCGTCGACAAGATCCTTTTCCCGCAATGCGCGAACGATGGTCAGGCTGCCGGTGACGATGACGTCGCCGGGTGCGTTCTCCACCGCCGTATGGAGGTCGCCTTCGACAAGCGTGGAATTCGTCCAGCTCGACGTGTCCGCCAGCGTGTGCGAGACAACCAGTTTCGCGGCCTTGTTCATGCGCGTGGCGAAGGGATCGTCGCGTCCGGGCCAGATGGTGGCGAACAACTCCCAGGTGCGTCGGCCCAGCAGCAGCACGCCCTCATCGAGGGCATGCGCCAGGCGGAACTTGTCACCGCCGACGGTCTCGGAACCGTAGCGGAAGGCCCACCCGCCGGTCGCGGTGCCGCCGCGGCCGTCGGGGTCGGACACCCTGCCGTCGAGGGTGACGAACTCGCAGACGATGACGCTCATGACCGGATTCCTTTCGATGGTGTGGCTGTGCACCGGTATGTACCGGCGAACACGCCCGAACTCATCGCTTCGATCCGGATTGCCGCGAATTCAGCTACTCCGGCGACCTGACCGGCGGGAACAGGCTCAGGCGCGCAGGCGCTCCCGGCGGAGCTGGTCGACCTCGGGCAGGTCGAGGGGCGCCAGTTCGGTGACGCCGAGGGCGCGCATCAGCAGCAGGTCGGCGAGTTCGGGGTTACGGGCCAGCGCCGGGCCGTGCATGTAGGTGCCGATCACCGAACCCTGGACGACGCCCTCCAGCCCGTCGCCGACGCCGTTGCCGACGCCGCGGGTGACACGGGCCAGACCCTGCGCGTCGCCGCCGAGTTTCGTTCCGCCCCGGTGATTCTCGAAGCCGGTGAGTGGTGCGGTGAGCCCGTCGAGCAGTGGAGTGGTGGTCACCTCGCCGATGGCGCGTTTGTGCTGCGGCGAGGTGGTGACGTCGAGCAGGCCGACGCCGTCGACTCGCTCGCCCGCCGAGGTCTCGTACCACTGGCCGAGGACTTGGATGGCCGCGCAGATCGACAGCACCGGAGCGCCTCGCCCGGCGGCGCGCTGCAAGCCGGGGTAGCGCTGCAGGTGCCGGGTGGCCAGACGCTGGGCGGAATCCTCCGCGCCGCCCAGGGTGTAGACGTCCAGGGAATCGGGCACCGGCTCCGACAGCGTGATCTCGACGATCTCGGCGTCGTAGCCGCGCATGCGCAGTCGTTGCCGCAGCACGAGCGCGTTGCCGCCGTCGCCGTAGGTGCCCATCACGTCCGGCAGCACCAGGCCGATGCGGAAGGTCGACTCGGTCATGAAGCCCGCTCCTCGAGGTCACGGTTGAGATCACGGAAGGCGGTGTAGTTGGCCAGCACTTCCACATGGCCCGCGGGGCACGACGCGATGGCGCGGACCGGATCGGGCACCAGGGTGTGCTCCACGCCCGCGTAGGTCAGTCGCACCGCCAGGTCGGTGGCGCGTTCGCCCGCCGCCACCACCTGCACGCCTTCGAAGTGCTCGAAGCGCACGTCCCACAGCCAGGACAGGTCCTCGCCGTCGGGTACCTGGCCGTTCACCGCGATCACCAGGCCCGCCGAGGTCGGCTCGATCATCGACAGCGCCTCCTGCCAGCCGGCCGGGTTCTTGGCCAGCAGCAGACGCGCGTCGTGCTCGCCGACCTGCACGGTGCGGTAGCGGCCCGCGATCTCGCGGACCGTGCCCGCGGCCGCGACGGCCTGCTCCGGGTCGGCGCCCAGCGCGACCGCGGCGGCCACCGCCTGTGCGGCGTTGCCGCGGTTGGCCCGGCCCGGCAGTGCGAGCCGCAGCGGGAAACGCTTGCCCTCCCGCCCGACCAGATCGTCCCCGTCGAGCCACCAGTCCGGTTCGGGACGCTGGAAATCCGCTCCGGTACTGCGCCAGTGCGCGCCCTCCCAGACGATCGGCTCGCCGCTGCGCGGGCAGCTGGTCGCGTCCATCGCCCAGCCGCTGCCCGCAGCGACCCACACCACGTTGGGATGGTCGTAGGCGATGGAGGTGACCAGCACGTCGTCGCAGTTGGCGACCACCACGGTGGCCGGGTGCTTCGCCAGGCCCGCGCGCAGCTTGCGCTCGATCATGTTGATCTCGCCGACCCGGTCGAGCTGGTCGCGGCTGAGGTTCAGCAGCACCACCGCCGAGGGGTTCAGCGAATCGGTGACGTGCGGCAGGTGCAGTTCGTCGACCTCGATGGCGGCCAGCGGCGCGCGCCGGTGCGCGTTCAGCGCGGCGACGATGCCCGCGTCCATGTTCGCGCCGTCGGCCTGGGTCGCGACCGCGCCGAGGGTGCTGAGCGCGGCGGTGGTCATCCGCGTGGTGGTCGACTTGCCGTTCGTGCCGGTCACCAGCACGGTGCGCCGCCGCTGCCCGAGCTGGTCCATGACGGTCGGATCGATCTTCAACGCGATCAGTCCGCCGATCATCGACCCTTTGCCACGACCCGCCTTCTGCGAGGCCCAGGACGCCGCGGCCGCCGCCGCCAGCGCGAGCCGTCCGCGCACCGATAGTTCTGCCACGTCGCGAGTCTATGTTCGACGCGCGATCCGGGCGCGCCGCGGTCGGGTGGCGTGGGCCACGCGGGTCAGTCGCGGTAGAGCTTGGCCGCGTAGTTCTCCGGTGAGTAGTAGCGCTCCAGCTCCTCCACCGTCTCCGCGACGTTCGTCTGCACCTCTTTGACCAGGCAGGCGGGACTCGGCAGGGTGTCCTCCGGCCACTGCTCCGGCTCCCAGAGATGGCTGCGCATGAACGCCTTGGCGCAGTGGAAGAAGATCTGGTCGATCTCCACCTCGACAGCGAGGATCGGGCGGTGCCCGCGCACCACCATGTCGTCGAAATACGGCGCGTCGCGCACCAGCCGGGCGCGGCCGTTGATCCGCAGCGTCTCGCGGCGTCCCGGGATCACGAACAGTAGGCCGACGTGCGGGTTGGCCAGGATGTTGAGGTAGCCGTCGGCGCGGCGGTTACCGGGGCGCTCCGGGATGGCGAGGGTGGTGTCGTCGAGCACCCGCACGAACCCCGCCGGATCGCCTTTCGGCGAGGCGTCGCAGTTGCCGTCCGCGTCGCTCGTACTCATCACCAGGAACGGGGAGAGCGCGATCCACTCCCGGTCCCTGGCGTGCAGGACAGGGCGCTCCTTGGTGGCCGCGCGCGGCGCCACCTCGCCGAGCAATGCCCGCAGGTCTGCCGGGTCGGTGATCTCGTCGGAGGCGGTGCTCTCACGCATAGTTCGATTCAAGCACCGCGGCCTGGGGGATGGCGATCGAATTCGGCTCCGGCGAAGGGAGATCGCTCACATCCGCTCAGACGGGGACGTCGAACATGTTCGGTGGCCGGCCGCGTAGCGGTCGGCGTCGAATCCGGCGCGCGGATTCCACAGCGTGGCCTTCAGCTGTGGGTGCGTTCGTATGCACGCACTCTTGCGCCGGTCCGGCTCGGAGATTCCTCACGAGGTCAGGAGTCGATCACCTGGCGATGAAGTCGACAGCCGTTTCCACATTTCCCGGCTGCATTCCAGTGTCGGTCAGCACCTTGAAATCGCATCGACTACGCAGCTTGTACCATCTTCCTCGATCAATTTTCACGCTCGAATGGAGGAGGTAGTCGCGCGGAATGTCTTGATGATCGTCGGAGTACCCGGAAATCCCACCTATAGTTGTATGGCAACTCATGCTGCCGTACACGACGCTTTGAGTCGCGGGCAGTAGCTTCAGCGACCATGCAAATTGTTCGAACTGTAGTTCACCTGTCCGGTGAACTTTGCGATATTGTTCTGAAACTCTCGATATGCGGAATTCGCCGTGAATTCGAGGTCTGCCGGATCGGGTTCAGCGGCAGCGAAGCACGGCATGCATAGAACCGTGGCAGTGGCGAGGGCCGCCGCAAAAGAAAACTTCATTATCCCCCCAGTTGAAAGCGTGATCTACAACCAGTCAATTCTTACTGCGCGCAGGGTGTGGGAGTCTTGTTGGGCGAATTCGTACTCGACCTCGACAACGTCTCCTATCGAGATGTCATCGAAATTCCTCCCACGTAACGAGTCCAATCCGAACCAGATGTGATCTCCGGTGAGCGACTCAACGATCCCAGTCGCGCGCTTGCTGTTCCAGCGCCAAATTTTCCCCGCGTTTTGAGTTCTCCCTCTTCCCCATGCATGGTCAGAGACTATCCTTTCGATTCGGTCAGCACAATGACTCGGAGAACAGAATTCGCCCCTGACGCCAGACCTATCACCCTGCCGCGCGGATCGATCGCGATTCACGCGGGGACGTCGAACATGTTCGGCTGGCCGGCCGCGTAGCGGTCGGCGTCGATGCGGCGCAGCGGTTCCAGTTCGGTGGCGCGGTAGAGGGTGTACATCCGGCAGCGCTCCGCGTTCGAACCGGCCACGTCCAGCAGGGCGTTCACCGCGGCGCGCGCGGACTCGTTGGCGCCCTCCATGGTGGCCAGGTCGACGTTGGTGCGCACGTAATCGCCTGCCAGGAAGAGGTTTTCCAGTGCGCCGTGCGGTTGCGGACGGTACTCCCACGACCCGGCGGTGTTGATGAGCAGCGGGTCGGCGTTGGCGTTGCGCCGCTCGCCCTCCTGCCAGGTGATGCCGGGATCGAGGAACCAGGAGTGCAGGTCGGCGTCGCGCAGCACCTCGCCGCGATCGTCCAAATGGGCCTTGATCTGGGCCCACGCCTCCCGAGCGATCTCCTCGTGGGTGCACTCCTTGGCGGGTTTGCCGAACACGATGCCTGGGGTGTTCCAGTCGGAGATGTCCACCGAAAGGCAGTCCTGCGCGCCGCCGTCGCCGAACTCGGTCAGCTTGCGGCGCCACAGCTGGTTCTGGCTGATCGAGGTGAGCGACCACGGCGCGTCGATGTAGGCGGTGTGACCGCGCGAGATGTCGGCCGGTCGGCGCAGATAGAACTGGATGCCGTTCATCCAGTCGGTGAACAGGTTGTCCATCCCGGCCAAATCGGGCCTGACCTCGAGTACTTGCGGCGACCACAGCGTGCGCGCGCGTTCGGCGGGCAACGCCACGACGAAGTAGTCGGCCTCGACCGTGCGTTGCGCGCCGGTCTCGTCCACGACCCGGGCCGCGACGATCCTGCGGTCGCGCACCTCCAGCTCGCGCACCTCGGCGCCGAGCACGAAATCCGCTCCGAGTTCGCGGATCCGCCGCGTCCACGGCTCGATCCAGACCGCGTTGGTCGGACCGTTCAGTACCCGGTCCAGGCTGCCGTCGTTGCCGATCCCCAAGGGATTGCCGAGGAACTGCTCGCCCATCGTGCCGATGGTGCGCACGCTCGCGATGTTCTCTTTCGCGGCGACCATGATGCTGGTCAGCGTGCGCGACAGCAGCGCGCGGAACTCGTGCGAGCGCGCGTGGCCGCCGACGAAATCGTGCCAGGAGGTGCGCTCCCATTGGCCGAGGCGGCGGGCGTCGCAGCTGGTGTTGAAGACCAGCAGGCGTTCGGCGAAGTAGACGCCCTCGTTGGAAGGCATCTTGAGTGCGGTCGACAGCGCCGCGCCGAGCGTTTCGCGGAAACTGTCCGGGGAGAACTCGGCACGGGCGCGCGGACCGAGCGGGACGCGGAAGTCGTCGCCGCCGTGCCGGGCGAATCGTGCTTCCGGCACCGCGACCAGGTTGTCCCACACGCCGTTCGCGTTGCCAGGGAACGGGATTCGGCGCATCGTGTCCGGCACGTGCTGATAGAAGCCGGGGAAGAAACGGAAGCCGTGTTCGCCGGGCAGATCCGGCCGTCCACCCGTTCCGGTGCCGGGCACGCCGACGCTGCGGGCTTTGCCGCCCCACGCCCGTTTCTCGTAGATGGTGACCTGGAAACCGCGTTCCGCCAGCTCGTGTGCCGCGGTCAGGCCCGCGACACCGCCGCCGAGTACCGCGACCCTTTTGCCGCCGGGATTCGCTGCGGCAGGCGTGGGTTTCAGCGCACCCGCCGTCAGTGCCCCCGCCGTAGCCACCCCCGCCGCGACCGTGTTACGAAGCAGTGCTCTTCGCGATACGGTCCACTGATTGTCTGCCATGCGCCGCTCTGCTGCCTAGCCTAGGGACCAACTTCCACGCCGGGCACTACTGTAAAGCGGCAAGCCGATCGATTCGCACCGACCCCGTACAGCGGCCGGTGCGGAATGCGAATTTCGTGACGGAATGCACACCGAACGTGGGTACGGCCCGCTAGGCCGGGCGACCGGTACCTGCCATCGCGGGTGTTCCCGATGGCTCGATGCGGGCGTTCACCGTAGTCGCGCGTGGCCTGCTCGACGTGGCGGCGAACGCTCCCGCCAGCACCACCACCCCGCCGATCAGCGACAACGTGGTCGGAGTCTCGCCCAGGAAAGTCCACGCCGCGGCGATGCCGACGATGGGAACGAGCAGGGAGAACGGCGCGACCAGGCCGGCCGGATAGCGACCGAGCAGATAGGTCCACAACCCCGTGCCGACCACAGTGGCGAGGACGGCGATATAGGCGAGCGCCAGCAGAGCGGGCAGGCCCGCCGGTGTGAACGCTTCGGCCAAAGCCCGCGCTCCCGTGGTCGGCCCCTCGGCGAACGCCGACAGCGCGAACAGCGGCACCGGCGGGATGGCGGTGGTCCACAGCATCAGGTGCAGCGGGTTGACGCCGGGGGTCTCGGTACCGGCCAGTCGTGCGCCGATATTGCCGAACGCCCAGCCCAACCCACCCGCCAAGGTCAGCAGAACCGGAAGCAGGGTGGCGTGGGCGAGCCGGTCCCAGCCGATCACCGCCATGCCCGCCACCGCGACGGCGATGCCCGCGATCTGCACCGGGCGGATCCGCTCGCCCAGCAGCAGCGTGCCGAGCAGCACGGTGAACGGCGCCGAGGATTGCAGTACCAGCGAGGCCAGGCCGGTCGGCATGCCCACCCGCATCGCGGTGAACAGGAACGCGAACTGCAGGATGCCGAAACCGGTGCCGTACAGAAGGATCCACCGCATCCGCACCGGAGGGCGCGGGATGAAAAGCAGCGCGGGCACCGCGAGCACGGCGAAGCGCAGCGCCGCGAAGAAGAACGGGGGGAAGTGGTCGAGCCCGACCCGGATGGCGAGGAAATTCAATCCCCAGAGCAGGACGACGGTCAGGCCGAGCAGGCGGTCGCGGTTGGTCACGCCTTCATCGTGCGGTCTGCTAAAGATCAGAACAATCGAATAATTATGGATCAATGATGTAGCTTCACTTAATGAATTTCGGTTCCGCACCGGTCGTGGCCGGCCCGCCCATGGCGCTGGAGAGGTTGCGTGTGCTGCGTGAGCTGGCCGATCGCGGCACGGTGGCCGCCGTGGCGGCAGCACTGTCCATGACGCCCTCCGCCGTTTCCCAGCAGCTCAAGGTGCTCGCGCGGGAGGCGGGCGTGGCCCTGCTCGAACCGGACGGCAGACGCGTGCGGCTCACCGACGCGGGTCGTGCACTGGTGGTGCGCGCCGACGAAGTGCTCGCCGCAATGGATCGCGCGGTCGCCGAGATGGCGCACTATCGCGGCTCGCCGCGCGGACGGGTCCGCGTCGCGGTGTTTCCCTCGGGCGGTGCGTTGCTGCTGCCGCATGTGCTGCCCGGCATGGTGGACAGCGGAGTCGAGGTGATCGCGCGCGACGAAGACGTGCCGCCCTCGGAAGTGGCGCGACTGCTCGCCGATTACGACGTGGTGCTGACCCATCGCGACGAGCGCGCCGCACCTATCGCCGACCCGCGCGTCGCGACCCGGGTGCTCATGCGCGAGCCGATCGATGTGGTCGCGGCGCCGACGCATCGGCTCGCTGGCCGTTCAGCCGTCGCGCCGGAGGAACTGGCCGACGAGACCTGGCTCAGCGTGCGGGGCGGTTTTCCCGTCGACGACGTACTGCGCTCGATCGCCACCGTGACCGGCGTACAGCCGCGTATAGCGCAGCGCCTCAACGATTTCCGCGTCATCGAGACGCTGGTCGCCACCGGCTACGGTGTCGCGCTCATGCCTCGCTACGCGGTCGGCCACCCTGATCTGGCGGTGCTACGGCTGTCCGGCGTGCGCGCCGCTCGGATATACGAACTGGCCACCCGGCCCCGGGCCGAGGCCCGTCCGGCGATCGCGGCCGTGCTCGCGGCGTTCGAGTCGGCCGCCGCACTCGCGACGGCCGACTCCGCGCACGGAAAGGGTTCCGCCGCAGGAGCATGATTCCGCGCGACGATCAGAATCCGTGCGGTGGCTGGTGCCGGTAGGGATGCTGGGCCTGCGAGCTGACGTAGCCGAAGTCGTCGGCGACCATCGCCGCCAGCTCCAGCAGCGCCCGCCGGGTCGGCTTGCTCACCAGTTCCAGATCGATTTCCGCGCCCTCGGCGAGGTGATCGTCGAACGGCACGACCTGCACCGCGCGGGTGCGATCGAGGAACAGCTTGCGCAGCTGGTCGAGGTCGACGGTGGACGCGCCGCGCCGGGAAGCGTTCACCACCACGACGGTTCGTTCCACCAGCTTGCCGTAGCCGTGGTGGTCGAGCCAGTCCAGCGTGGCCGACGCGCTGCGCGCGCCGTCGATGGCGGGCGAGGTGACCAGCACCAGCGAGCTCGCCATGTCCAGCACGCCCGCCATCGCCGAGTGCATCAAGCCGGTGCCGCAGTCGGTCAGGATGATGTTGTAGAACGACTGCAGAATGCTGATCGCCTTGCGGTAGTCCGCTTCGCTGAACGCCTCGGAGACCGCCGGATCTTGTTCACTGGCGAGCACTTCCAAGCGGCTCGGCGCCTGCGAGGTGTGCGCCCGCACGTCGGAGTACCTGGTGATGTGCTGATCCTCGAGCAGGTTGCGCACGGTGGAGCGGGTCTGGCGCGGCACCCGGTGCGCGAGCGTGCCCAGGTCGGGGTTGGCGTCGATCGCGATGACCCGGTCGCCACGCTGCGAAGCGAAGGTGGAGCCGAGACCGACCGTGGTGGTGGTCTTCCCGACACCGCCCTTGAGCGAAAGGATCGCGATCCGGTAGTCACCGCGCACCGGCTGGTTCACCCGGTCGGCGAGGTCCTGGTAGACGATGTCGGCCGCCGACTCGCCCGGATTGATCATGCCGCCGGACACCTTGTGCACCGCACGACGCCAGCCGCTGCGCGGCGCCCTGCGGGCGCGCCGGAGCAGATTCAGGTCGTTCACCGAATGTCCCGGCTGGCCGGGCTGCGGCACATGCTGCGGTTGGAACGGCGGTACCGACTGGTGCGGACCCGGCCCGCCTTGCCAGCCCGGCCCCTGCGGTTGCCCGAGCGGCGGCGGAGGCGGCGGTTGATAGGCGGGCGGCGGAGGCTGGTGCGTCACCGGCGGAGGCGGCGGCGCCCAGCTGTAGATCGGGCCGCTGGGCTGATCGAGTTGCGGCGCAGGAGATTCGGGCTGCGCGGAATCCATGGGCACATGCCGGGTCAGGCCGTCGCCGCCGATCTCCTGGCGGTACTCCCCGTAACCGGGATGAGGTCCGTCCGGAGGCGGGGCTATCGGGTGGCTACCGCTATGGCCCGACGGTGGCTGAAAGGCGCCGGTAGTGAACGGCTCTCCTGGAAAGGGCGACGGAGGGGGATACGCGCCCGCGTTCGGCGGGGCGTACGAGCCGTAGGGCTCGGCCGGTCCGGCCTGCGGGGGAGCCCATGCCTGCGCCACCGGGGCGGCTTGCGGGTAGGCCGTGGTCTGCTCCGTCGAGCCGTGCGGCTCGGGCTGTTCGGGTTGGGCGTCCGGCTGGGCCGACCCGGCCGACACGTCGGTTTCCTTCGCTTCCGTGCCGCCGGCCGGCTCGGCCGACGGGTCCTTGGCCGATGACTCCACGTCGCTGACTTCGGCCGTATCCACGGAATGACTCTGCAGCCAGGGTGGAGAGGTCGGATTGTGGTCGTTTGCTGTCACGGTTCCCCCATCTGCTCGGGAGTTCGAGCAGAGAGCTCGGCGCTTGGAGTGCGAATCCAACGCTAGCACGGGGTTCGCTACCCCGTGTCGCGGTAGGCATGCCGGGCTTGGGGAGCCGAATGCCCGCGACAAATGGTCTGTCCCAGCGAGATCGGGCGCCGCGCGGTGGAACCCGCGCGGCGCCCGTCCGCGTACTTGCCGAGATGCGCTGTCAGTGCGCCCGGTTCACCGCCGACACCACCGCGCGCAGCGACGCGGTCGTGATCGAGGTGGCGATGCCGACGCCCCACACCACCTTGTCGCCGATCGCGCACTCCACGTAGGCGGCGGCCTGCGCGTCGTCACCCGCGGACATGGCGTGCTCGGAGTAGTCCAGCACCTCGACGTCGAAACCGACGGCGGCGATCGCGTCGACGAACGCCGCGAGCGGTCCGTTGCCCTTGCCGGTGATCTCCTGCTCGACGCCGTCGACCTTCACCACGGCCACGATCGAGTCGACCCCGCCGTCGGTCTCCGACGCGGTGACCTTCTGGCGTATCCGCTCCAGCGGCCGGATCGGGCTCAGGTACTCCTCGTGGAAGACGTCCCACATCTCCTTGGGCGTCACCTCGCCGCCCTCGCCGTCGGTGATCTTCTGGATCGCCTGGGAGAACTCGATCTGCAGCCGCCTCGGCAACGCCAGCCCGTGGTCGGTCTTCATGATGTAGGCGACGCCGCCCTTGCCGGACTGCGAGTTGACCCGGATGACCGCCTCGTAGGTGCGACCCACGTCCTTCGGGTCGATCGGCAGGTAGGGCACCTCCCAGACGATGTCGTCGACGTCCGCCTCGGCGGCGTCGGCCGCGGTCTTCATCGCGTCCAGACCCTTGTTGATGGCGTCCTGGTGGCTGCCGGAGAACGCGGTGTAGACCAGGTCGCCGCCGTACGGGTGCCGCTCGTGCACCGGCAACTGGTTGCAGTACTCGACGGTGCGGCGGACCTCATCGATGTCGGAGAAGTTGATCTGCGGATCGACGCCGCGGGAGAACAGGTTCATCCCCAGCGTGACCAGGCACACGTTGCCGGTGCGCTCGCCGTTGCCGAACAGGCAGCCCTCGATCCGGTCGGCGCCGGCCTGGTAGCCCAGCTCGGCGGCGGCCACGGCGGTGCCGCGGTCGTTGTGCGGGTGCAGCGACAGCACGATCGCCTCGCGGCGGGCCAAGTTGCGGCTCATCCACTCGATCGAGTCGGCGTAGACGTTCGGAGTCGCCATCTCCACGGTGGCGGGCAGGTTGATGATCAGCGGCTTCTCCGGCGTCGGGGCGATGATCGCCGAGACCGCGTCGCAGACGTCCTTGGCGTACTCCAGCTCCGTGCCGGTGTAGGACTCCGGGCTGTACTCGTAACGCCAATTGGTGTCCGGGTAGCGCTGCTCGATCTCCAGGCACAACGCGGCGGCGTCGGTGGCGATCTTCTTGACCGCGTCGCGGTCGGCGCGGAAGACCACCTTGCGCTGCAGGATCGAGGTGGAGTTGTAGAAGTGCACGATGACGTTCTGCGCGCCCGCGCAGGCTTCGAACGTGCGCTCGATCAGCTCCGGGCGGCACTGGGTGAGCACCTGAATGGTGACGTCGTCGGGGATCGCGCCGTCCTCGATGATCTCGCGGACGAAGTCGAAATCGGTCTGACTGGCCGAGGGGAAGCCGACCTCGATCTCCTTGTAACCCATCCGCACCAGCAGGTCGAACATGCGGCGCTTGCGGGCCGGGCTCATCGGGTCGATCAACGCTTGGTTGCCGTCGCGCAGGTCGACCGCGCACCAGCCGGGCGCCCGGTCGATGACCTTGTCCGGCCAGGTGCGGTCGGGCAGCGTGATCGGCTCGACCTCCTCGGCGAAGGGCCGGTAACGGAACGTCGGCATCGAGGAGTTCTTCTGTTTGTTCCAGCCGGGCTGGTCGGCGGGGGCTGGTCTGCTAGGCGCGGTGATGGTGCGCGCGCCGGACACAAATGCGTCAGCAGGGGACATGGGCGGTTCTCCCGAGGATGTCGTTTTTCCCAATGGGGCTGGTCGACCGGCGCGGCAAAACCCCGCGACGGGAGCCGGTCCGATCAGACCCCGTCGCGGCGGTCGAGAAGAAGTGCCCGCTGCATGATGTCCGCGAGTTTACCGTGCGGAGATACTGCCGGGAAGGGTGGTCCCGTCGTCGGGTGATCCGACGACCCCGCTACCGTTCGGTCCGGCAGTGAACCACGCTTGTACGGGCCCAGGGTCCGACGGGACGTCGAAGGATTGGCAATGACCTGGCTGGAGCAACTGGCCGTCTTCGGTGCGGGCATCGCGGCGGGCGGCATCAATACGATCGTCGGCTCCGGCACGCTGATCACCTTTCCCGTTCTGCTCGCGTTCGGCCTGCCGCCGGTGACCGCGAATGTGTCCAACACCATCGGTCTGGTCCCCGGCTCGATCAGTGGCGTGCACGGATACCGCCGCGAACTGGCGGGGCAGCGCGAGCGGCTGCTGCGCTTGGGCACCGCCTCGCTGCTCGGCGGCATCACCGGTGCGGTGCTGCTGCTGGTGCTGCCCGCCCAAGCGTTCAAGGCGATCGTGCCCATTCTCATCATGGTGGCATTGGTGCTGGTCGTCGTGCAGCCACGGCTGGCGAGCTGGGTCAAGCGCCGCCGGGAGAACGACGGCGCCCCGGTGCCGGAGCACGGGGGGCCCATCCTGCTCGCCGCGGTTTACGCCGCCGGTGTCTACGGCGGGTACTTCGGGGCCGCGCAAGGCGTGCTGCTGATCGGGTTGCTCGGCGTTTTCGTGCACGACGACATCCAGCGCCTCAACGGGGCGAAGAACGTGCTCGCCCTGATCGTCAACGCGGTCTCCGCGCTGATCTTCATCGTCGTTGCGGACGTGGACTGGCGCGCGGTGGTGCTGATCGCGCTCGGCTCGATCATCGGCGGGCAACTCGGCGCGCGGTTGGGCAGGCGGATGCCGCCGACCTTGCTGCGGGCGGTCATCGTCGTGGTCGGACTGATCGCGGTGATCCGTTTGGTGACGTCCTAGAGCCGGATGTCAATCCTCAGGGTGACGACGGCCGCCGGGCACGGAGCCCAGGATGAATGCCGTGCCTAGCTGGAGAATCGTCATCGTCGCCGCGCTCGCCGCGCTGCTGCCCGTGGTGAGCGGCTGCGGCGGCCCGCCGAGCCGACACGAGTCGGCGGTCGCGGACCTGGTCGCCCAGGCCGACGCCGCGCCGACGCCCCGGCTGGAGTGGGCGGGGTGCGCGGAGCCGGAGCTGAGCCGATTGCAGTGCGCGACCGCGCAAGTTCCGGTGGACTACGCGCACCCCGACGGCCCGACCCTCGGGCTGGCGGTGGTGCGTCAGCAGGCCGCCGACCCGCAGCGGCGGATCGGCACGCTGTTCTCCGCCGTCGGCGGTCCCGGAGGCTCGGGGCTGCGCTGGGCGGCGAAGGGAGAACTGTTAGGCGGCGAACTCGCGCGCCGCTTCGACGTGGTCACCTTCGACCAGCGCGGCGTCGGCCGCAGCGGGCAGGTGCGGTGTTTCGCGGACGCCGAGCAGCAGCGGCGGTTCTGGTCCGGCGCCCCGCTGCCGCCCGTGCGTCCGGAGCAGGAGCGCGCGGCCGACGCGGCGAGCCGCGAACTGGCCGCCGGTTGCGCGGCGCACGGCGGCGCGTTGCTCGGGCACCTGACCACCGTCGACGCGGCGCGCGACCTGGACCTGCTGCGCCGGGCCGTCGGCGACCCCCAGCTGACCTATGAAGGCGGTTCCTACGCGAGCTACCTGGGCCAGATGTACGGCGCGCTGTTCGGCGATCGGGTGCGCGCCCTGCACCTGGCGTCGATGATCGACCCGGACGCCTACACCAACGACACGCGCAGCGCCATCGAGACCACCGCGGCCGGGACCGAGGAAGTGCTCGATGAATTCCTGCGGTTGTGCGCGGACGCGGGCCGGGAGCGCTGTGCCTTCGCGGCGCCGGACGGCGGCGCGGGTGATTCCGGCCGCTCCACTGACCTTCGCGCTCGCAATGACGCTGTGCTGCAACGTCTTCGCGACGCGCCGCTGGTGGTGGGGGCCGGGGAGCGAGCGCGCACGGTCACCTACGCCGAGGCCCTGTCGTCGCATGCGCTGTTGCTGTACGACCCGGACGACGGTTGGCCCGCCCTGGCTCAACTGCTCGCCGAACTGGAGCGCGGCCCCTCGGGCGATCCCGACACGGTCGGCCGGATCCTCTCGGCCACAACGCAACCGTATGACTTCCTCGACTCGTTTACGGCGATCTCCTGTGCGGACAACAACTTTCCCCGTGACTCGGCCCAATGGCCTTCGCTTGCAAAGGATCTGGCGCGTGTCAGCTCTACTTACGGCCCGCTCTGGCTGTGGCTGCACCAGGCCTGCGCCTCTTGGCCGTCGCCGCCCGAGGGGTATGCCCAGCGATACGCCGGGCCGTGGATCCTGCGATCGGACACCCCAGCCGTGCTGGTGAACAACCGATTCGACCCGGTCACCCCGCTCAGCGCCGCGCGGCGCGCGCAGCGGGAACTGGTGAACGCACGGTTGGTCGTCGTCGAAGGCGGCTACGGGCACGCTGTGCTCGGCGAATGCACACGCAAACTGCGCGAGCGCTATCTCGTCGACTTGCAACTGCCCGCCCCGGGAGCGACCTGTCGCGCGGACGAGCTGCCGTTCGAGCGATAGCGAAAACGGATATCTGTTCACAAATCGGGAATACCGGTAATCTGCGCACGCTAAGCCTGATGATGGAAGGTGACCGGTGCGTAGACGTGCCTTGTTCAAGGCGGCTGGCACGGCCGCCCTGCTCGGTGCTGTGGGATCGATGACGGGGACCGGTGCGGCGTCCGCGGATCCGATGTGGGAGGCCCTGTTCCACGCTTGGGTTCCGGAGATCTTCGCCCCGATTCCCGACCCGCCGGAGCACTCGCCCGCGATCGTCGTCGGCTCGGGCTTCGGCGCCGCGGTGTCCGCGTTGCGCCTGGCCGAGGCCGGGGTGGCCACCACCGTGCTGGAGCGCGGTTCGCGCTGGCCGAACGACCCGTGGCGGGAGATCTTCACCGGCGACGACCTCCCCGACGGTCGCGGCTTCTGGCACCGCACCAACTTCACCGGCGTCACCAAGGTGCCGATGCATTTCGCCAGTTTCGGCGGCGTGCTGGACTGCACCGAGTATCCGGGCATCGACGTCTGGCGCGCGGCTGCCGTCGGCGGCGGTTCGGTGATCTTCAGCGGCGCCATGATCGCCCCGGAGCGCCGCTTCTTCGACCACGTCTTCGGTGGCGGCGTCGACTACGGCGAGATGGAGCGCGTCTACTACCCGCGCGTGCGCCAGATGTTGCGGCTGAGCCCGATGCCCGCGGACATCTACAACTCCTCGCCGTTCGCGCACTCCCGCGCCTGGGACGACCAGGTGCGCAAGGCAGGCTATCAACCCCAGGCCAACGACTCGATTTTCAACTGGGACATCCTGCGCGCCGAATTGGCCGGAGCGTCAAGGGCTTCCGCGACGGCGGCCAGGAGCAATCTGGGCAACTCCAACGGCGCCAAGTTCGACCTGAATCAGAACTACCTGGCATACGCACAGGGCACCGGCCGGTGCGGAGTCTTCCCCGGCCACCGAGTCGACGCCATCGCGCAGGAATCCGGCGGCCGCTACGCGGTCACCGTGGCGAAGCTGTCGCCGACCGGTGACGTGTTGTCCACCCGCACCCTCACCTGTGATCGGCTCTTCCTCGGCGCCGGGTCGATCGGTACCTCCGAACTGCTGGTCCGTGCGCAGGCCACCGGCGCGCTACCGAACCTGAACGAACACGTCGGCGACGGGTGGGGCACCAACGGTGACGTGGTCCTGGCTCGCGGGGCCAGCGCGCTGGCCGGTCAGGGTCAAGGCGTGCCGAGCGCGAGCCGGATCTTCGACGAGTCCGCCGTGCCGCTGACCCTGGAGAGCTGGTACATCCCCGGCATCCCGTTCGAGACCGGCGCGCTCGCCTCGCTCGGCATGGTGCTCGACTCGACCCGCACCCGGTTCGGCTACGACCGGGCCACGAACCGAGTCGGGCTGAGCTGGTCGGTCAAGAACCGGGACGAGACGGTCGCGCTGGCCCGCGCGGTCGACCACCGGATCGCCGAACGCGCGGACGCCCTCGTCGAGTACAGCGCCCTCGGCTACGACGCGAACGCGCTGTTCACCGCGCATCCACTCGGTGGGGCGGTGCTCGGGCGCGCCACCGACGGCTACGGCCGGGTGCACGGTCACCCCGGCCTCTACGTGATGGACGGCGCCGCGATACCCGGCAGCACCGGAACGGTCAACCCGTCGCTGACCATCGCCGCGCTGGCCGAACGCAATATCGAGGCGATCGTTCGCACCGGTCGCTGAAATCCGCCTGCGCCGGGCGAAGCGTTCGCCCGGCGTCTTTCCCGGGGGTATCGCCAACCGTGCCGAGCGTGCTTTCCGCGTACTAATGTCGGCGGCACCGTTCGGCGTCGAAGGGAACCGCAGTGTCCGCTCCCAGCTCGGGTATCGAGAGCTCCTCCGTCGAGCGATACGGTCTGCGGGACGCGCCGGAGCCGCAGGACTATCCGCGCAAGCCGCCCATGCTCTGGACCGATTTCCTGATGCTGGCGCTGGCCATCGTGTCCGTGGCGCTGGTCGCCTGGATCACCTTCTTCCCGGTCTCCGGGCACACCTACCACGTGGTCGTGGTCGTCGACTGGACGTTGTGCGGGGTGTTCGCGATCGAGTTCCTGTGGCGCTGGCGCCGCGCGGGCTGGCCGTGGACCTTCCCGTTCATCTATTGGTACGAGGTCGTCGGCATGATCCCGGTGACCAGCCCGTTCTTCCGCGGCTTCCGATTGTTGCGGGTCGTGGTGATCGGCGTCCGGCTGGCCCGGGTGGCCGACCGGGTGTTCGGCGACCGAGTGACCGCCGCGGTGGTGAACCGGTTCGTGGCGACCATCGTCGACACCATCCGCCGTCCGATGACGATCGCGGTGATGGACGAGGTGGCCGAGGTGCTGCGCACCGGCCACTACACCCGCAACATCGCGGCCGCCCTGGAGGAGAACCGCGCCGAGCTGGACGAGATGATCGTGGAGTTGATCAAGAAGGACCCGCAGGCGGGACGGGTGCGCTACATCCCGTTCCACGACGAGATCATCCGGCTGATCGCCGACACCACGTTCCGCATCGTGTTCCAGGTGCTGGAGGATCCGCGCACCGACGAACTCGTCGCGGACGTGCTGCGGGAGAACATCGATCAGATCCGCGACGCGGTTCGCGACGGTGTGCGGGTGCCGCCGTCCGCGTACGGGCCCACGCCCGACGAGGACTGCGTGCGGCATCGGCTCAATCAGGTACCGCGTGCCTGATCGCGTCCCGCGGCTGTGCCAAACGCACAGTCTCCCAAGCGATCAGCGCGACCATGACGCCGCACAGCAGGGCCAGCGAAGCCAGCGCGGGCAAGGCGCAGGCCAACGGGATGAGCGCCAGCAGCACCACGATGGCGACCACGCGCGGCGCCGTGACGGTGCGCGTGGCGTAGTGCTTGAAACCCACCAGCGCGATCAGATACAGCACGACGCCGCCGTAGAGGGCGTAGAGCGGAATTCCGTACAGCGCGTCCTTCAAAGTGTGGTGTGCGGAATCCCCGACGTAGTACAGGACCTTCTTCAGCCCCAGCGACAGCGCGATGATCCCGACGATCATCGGGAAATGCCAGAAGGTGTAGGACGCCTGCGCGATCTTGATCTGCCGCTTGCCCTCGGCGTGGACCAGTTCGTGCTCCACCGCCAGGGCCGCGACGTCGAAATACGCCCACCACAGCAGACCGGAAATGGCGAGGCCGAGCAGCGAGCCGAGCGCGATCGGCCAGGAGATCGGCAGGCCGGCCACCCCGATACCGATCGAGACGATCGATTCACCGAGCGCGACGATGATGATCAGCCCGTATCGCTCGACGAAATGGGTGGCCGAATTCAACCGCCAATCGGTGCCCGCGAACAGTGTCCAGAGGTAGTCGCCCGCGATCGCGGCTATCCACAGCGCGATCTGCACGCGACCGGTGGTCATGGCGGCGACGACGAGCAATGTGGTGCCGAGGGTGATCGACCCGAGCGCCCAGCGCAGCAGCTGGCCGCGCAATTGCGCATCCTCGGAACTGGCCAGCCAGAACATCCCGAAATGCACCAACCGCACGATCAGGTACGCGACGGCGAAGACCAGCGGACCGAACCATCCTCCGGCCAGATCTCGGAACGCCTCCGGGATGGTGAGCGCGGCGAGGAAGGCGCCGCCCATCGCGGCGAACATCGCGACCCGCGCGATGCCCTCGTCGGCGCGGACGACGTTGCCGAGCCAGGAATAGGCGATCCACAGCCACCACATCACCGCGAGCACCAGCAGCCCGCGCAGCATGTTCTTCGCGCTGGTCTCCTCCGCGACCAAGCCGGTGACCATGGTGAACGCGAAGACGAGCACCAGGTCGAAGAACAACTCGAGCTGGGTCACCGACGCGCCTTCGGCCATCGGCTGGAACCGCACCCGTTTGGAACCGATCATGCGCTCATCGTCGCACCCCGGCCGATTCCGCGCCGGTCCGCTGCTTCGCCCGGCGGCCGATTTCGCGCAGAGCGCAGCCGTCCGCGCTATACGGGTTGATAGGTCTCCGTTTCGGGGAACCGCTCGGCGAAATCTATGAAGCACTCCACGACCACCTCGTTGGCCTTGCGGAAAGTGCGTTTGAGCAGAAATCCGGGAACCGGGAGGGGCAGATAGAGCTCGACGTGGTACCAGACGTGCGTGCCGTCGACGCTGTCGGTCACCTCGAAAAAACCGCCGCCCCGCACGCCCCTGGTGCTGTCGGCGACGATCCAGGAGGACCGGTCGTCGGTCCAATCATATTCCAGCACTTGCAAATCCGAGCTGCCGAGCAGCTCCGCCTTGAGGAAGACCCGCCGGGGTCTGCGTCGGGCGTCGCGGGTCGCGACCCGGACGTCGCTGTAGGACGACGACCATTCCGGAAGCGCTTCGACGTCGGTCAGGGCGTCCATGACCTGTCCGGGATCGGTGTCGACGAAGAATCGGATATCCGTTTTGGTGCGCATGGCATACCTCCGACACCCGGATGGACAAGTCCGGCCGATTGTCTCCGTGATTTGTCCGGTTCGTCAACCTGACTGTGCCAGACCACATCTCGGTTACCGGGATAACGTGCCGTTATCTGCTCGAGATCGGCGATCGGGCAACCGCCGGAACAACTTCCGTCCGGAAGGACGGGCTCGGCCGAGGTTCGCGCGCCTACGATCGGATCCGAATGGGCGCCGGTATCCGGCGCCTTCGGTACGGGCGGGAGGATGTCATGAAATACGCCGAACTGCTGGCGCAGGCGCGCGACGCGATCACGGTGCGCCGGGTTTACGGCGACCCCTACGAATCCGGCGGCGCGATAGTCATTCCCGCCGCCTCGGTCGGGGGTGGCGGTGGTGGCGGCGGCGGTACCGGGAACAGCGCCGACGGGGACGGCTCCGGCGAAGGCGTGGCGTTCGGTGTAGGCGCCAAGCCGGTCGGCGCTTACGTGCTGCGCGATGGACGGCTGACCTGGCATCCGGCCGTCGACGTCAACGCGATCATCGAGACGGCGGGCAAGGTGCTGATCGCGGCCATCCTGGCTTTCGCGCTGGCCCGGCGCGCCAAACGAAGCGCCTGAGCGAGACGGGCGCAGTTCCCCGTCGGTGAGCGCCGGGCCGGGCGCGGGCGAGGCCGCCCAGCGCTCGGTCCGGCGCGGCGGTCATTCCGACGTGGCGGGCTCGACGATCGCGTCGGGCCCTGGATACACCAGTGACTCGTGACCGTCGGAGAAGCGCACCACGTAGGGCGGCGTCCCGTCCGGCCCGCGGACCTCGATGATCTCGGCCAGGTGATCCACTTCTCCCACCACGTGTCCGTGCACGCAGAGTCGATCTCCTACATGTGCGATCATCGCCCCATTATCGAACGGAGTGCTGCGCGTCACAACCACTCAGCGAAGGCGCACGGGATCCGATCACGGTCATCCGCGCTCATCACACGGTCGACCGCGGCTTCGATCAGTGCCCGGCTCCGCTCCGTGGTGACCACGGCGGACCGCTCGGCAGTTGAAAGAACTCCGCTTGTAGTACTACGTGTCAAGCGCTGCGGCGGGAGCACCGCGCTTGTTTTTTTCCCGGTGCGGCGCGAAGAGTTCGGCAACGGCGCGCAGGTCGCCCGGCTCACGCGGGCCCGAATTTCCATCCGAGTCCCCCGGGACGCTGCCCACGCCCGCGCGGCCACACGTCGGCCCGGCGGAGTCGGGCCGGGTCATCACGCCGGTGTTGGGCTTGTCCGGGCCGCGGTCTGCCCCGGACATTCGTCGCCTCGGCCGGAGGGGCCCGGTCAGCTCGCGTCGGTGAGGAACGACAGCCGCACCTGCCGGTCCGGGTTGTCGACATTGAGATCGACCAGCGCGATCGACTGCCAAGTACCCAGGGCGAGCTTTCCGCCGAGTACCGGAACGGTCGCGTAGGGCGGGATGAGGGCGGGCATCACGTGCGAACGCCCGTGTCCGCGCGAGCCGTGCGCGTGCCGCCACCGGTCGTCGGCGGGCAGGAGATCACGCAGCGCGGCCAGCAGATCGTCGTCGCTGCGCGCGCCGAGTTCCATGATCGCGATTCCGGCCGTGGCATGCGGCACGAAGACGTGCAGCAGCCCGTCACCGCCCGCTTCTCGCGCGAATGTCGCGCACTGCGGCGTGATGTCCTGTACCACTTCACTGTGGCCCGTTCTCACCTCGAGCAGCGTGCTCTTCATGCGCCCATCGTCCCCCATCCGCGGCGGCCCGCGCGGCGCGATCGGGATCGGATGCGGCTGTGTGCTTTTCCACAAGCCGGGTAGGTAGCGGCAAAACCGCTGGCCCCGGCCGGTACCCTGGATGACTGTTACCAGTTTGTTGTCGATCTTGGAGGACCCTGTCGTGGCTCTCGTGGTTCAGAAGTACGGAGGATCCTCGGTAGCGACCGCCGAGCGGATCCGGCGCGTCGCTGAACGGATCGTGGAGACCAAGAAGCAAGGCCACGACGTGGTGGTGGTCTGCTCCGCCATGGGTGACACCACCGACGAGCTGCTCGATCTCGCTCAGCAGGTGGCGCCGTCGCCGCCTGCCCGCGAGATGGACATGCTGCTCACCTCGGGTGAGCGCATCTCCAACGCGCTGGTGGCCATGGCCATCCACTCCCTCGGCGCGGAGGCCCGCTCGTTCACCGGCTCGCAGGCGGGCGTGATCACAACGGGCGCGCACGGCAACGCGAAGATCATCGACGTGACCCCCGGCCGCGTCCGCGACGCACTGGACGAGGGCCTCGTGGTGCTGGTCGCAGGCTTCCAGGGCGTGAGCCAGGACAGCAGGGACGTCACCACGCTGGGCCGCGGTGGCTCCGACACCACAGCGGTCGCGCTGGCCGCCGCGCTGGACGCGGACGTCTGCGAGATCTACACCGACGTGGACGGCGTCTTCACCGCCGACCCGCGGATCGTGCCCGACGCGCAGCGGCTCGAGCAGGTCTCCTACGAGGAGATGCTGGAACTGGCGGCCTGCGGGGCCAAGGTGCTGATGCTGCGCTGCGTCGAATACGCCCGCCGCTACAACGTGCCCGTGCATGTGCGCTCGTCCTACACCGACAAGCAGGGCACCTACGTTTACGGATCGATGGAGGACATCCCCTTGGAGCAAGCAATCCTCACTGGCGTCGCGCACGACCGCAGCGAGGCCAAGGTGACCGTGGTCGGCCTGCCGGACGAACCGGGCTACGCCGCCAAGGTGTTCCGCGCCGTGGCCGACGCGGAGATCAACATCGACATGGTCCTGCAGAACATCTCGAAGGTCGAGACGGGCAAGACCGACATCACTTTCACGCTGCCGAAGACCGAGGGCGCCCGCGCGGTCGAGATGCTGACCAAGCGCCAGTCCGAGATCGGTTTCTCCCAGGTGCTCTACGACGACCACATCGGCAAGGTCTCGCTGGTCGGCGCGGGCATGAAGAGCCATCCCGGCGTCACCGCCACGTTCTGTGAGGCGCTGGCCAAGGCGGGCGTCAACATCGATCTCATCTCCACCTCCGAGATCCGGATCTCCGTGCTGGTCAAGGACACCGAGCTGGACGAGGCGGTCAAGGTGCTGCACAGGGCGTTCGACCTGGGCGGCGACGAGGTCGCGGTGGTCCACGCGGGAACGGGGCGATAGGTCATGGGTATTCGCGTAGGAGTCGTCGGCGCGACCGGGCAGGTCGGCGCCGTGATGCGGAAACTGCTGGAGGAGCGCAACTTCCCGGCCGACGAGGTGCGGTTCTTCGCCTCGGCTCGTTCGGCGGGCAAGACGCTGCCCTGGCGCGGCCGCGAGATCGTCGTCGAGGACACCGAGACCGCCGATCCGTCCGGCTTGGACATCGCCTTGTTCTCCGCGGGCGCCACCATGTCCCGCGTGCAGGCGCCGCGCTTCGCCGCCGCGGGAGTCACGGTGATCGACAACTCCTCGGCGTGGCGCAAGGATCCCGAGGTCCCGCTGGTGGTCAGCGAGGTCAACCCGGAGCAGGCGCGCAACCTGGTCAAGGGCATCATCGCCAACCCGAACTGCACCACGATGGCCGCCATGCCGGTGCTCAAGCCGCTGCACGACATCGCCGGTCTGCGCCGCTTGATCGTCTCCAGCTACCAGGCGGTCTCCGGCAGCGGGCTGGCCGGTGTCGAAGAGTTGGCGAGCCAGGCCCGCGCGGTGATCGATGACGCCGAGAAGCTGACCCACGACGGCCGCGCCGTCGACTTTCCCGCGCCGAACAAGTACGTCGCGCCGATCGCGTTCAACGTGCTTCCGCTGGCCGGTTCGCTGGTCGACGACGGCTCTGGCGAGACCGACGAGGACCAGAAGCTGCGCAACGAGAGCCGCAAGATCCTCGGCATCCCGGATCTCGCGGTGAGCGGCACCTGCGTGCGCGTGCCGGTCTTCACCGGCCACTCGCTCTCGGTGAACGCCGAATTCGCCGAGCCGCTCTCGGTCGAGCACGCCAAGGAGATCCTTGCCAAGGCTCCCGGCGTGAAGCTGGTCGACGTGCCTACCCCGCTCGCCGCGGCGGGCGTCGACGATTCGCTCGTCGGCCGCATCCGCCAGGACCCGGGCGTGCCGGACGGTCGCGGGCTCGCGCTGTTCATCTCCGGCGACAACCTGCGAAAGGGCGCTGCGCTCAACACCATTCAGATTGCCGAGGTACTCCTCAGCGACCGCTGAGACGTTTCTCGATCGAACGGGCCGTGGACTTTCCGCGGCCCGTTCGTCGTTTCCCGCATTCGCGCGAGCGCGCCCAGCGTGGATGATGCCGCCGGTGCTGTTGGCGGCTTCATGTCGCTGGTATCCGCGCTGTCCTGGTCGCCGATCGGGCGACCTGCCGCCGGGAGGCGCTTCGGCGATGGATCAGCGGGCCCGCAGTCCGTCGAAGACGACGGCGAAGGTGCGTTCGCGCTGCGCTGGAGTAGCGGCGGTGCCGTGGGTGGCGAGGAAGGCGCCCTTGATGAGGCGCATCAGGTCCTCGACCTCGATGTCGGTGCGCACGCCGCCCGCCTCCTGCGCGCGGGTGAGCAGCGTGCCGATGGCCGAATTCAGTTCGTGCACCGGCCGGAGATATTCCGGGGCGTCCTGCCCGCCTACGGCATCGGCGAGATCACGCTTGACGCTGCCCTCCGCCACGAGCTGGGCCAAGAAGTCGAAGAACGCGGTCACCGGTTCCGCGGCGTCGGCCGATTCCCTTGCCAGCGCGATGATCCGGTCGACCCGATCCACGATCGCCGCCTCGAACAGCGCTTCCTTGGTGGGGAAGTGTCGGTAGACGGTGCCCGCGCCTACGCCGGCCCGCCGCGCGATCTCGTCCAGCGGCACCGAGAGTCCTTCCGCCGCGAACGCTTCCTGCGCGGCTGCCAGGACCCGCTCGCGGTTACGGCGAGCGTCGGCGCGCAGCGGTCGGCGCTCGGGTTCGGTCACGAGGACCGAGTCTACTGTTGACAAACGGGGCGCTCGTTCCGAAAAATAAGCGGGTCCTGCGTTCCGCTTATCTGGAGGTTTGTGATGGCTGCTGATTCGCCCGTGCGAAGCCCGCGCGAATTGGTCGAGCGGTTGTTCGGTGAGCTACCGGCCCGTGACCCCGATGCGTTCGTCGCGCTGCTCGCGCCCGACGCGGTGTTCGAAATCCCGTTCGCGATCCCCGGCCACCCGACCCACTTGGAGGGCCGCGAAGCGATCCGCGAGCACCTGGCGCAACGATGGTCGGGCCTGTCCGGAATCGAAGTGCACGCGATCCACCCGCAGGTCTACGAGACCACCGATCCCGAAGTGCTGCTCGTGGAGAACGAGGTCGACATGACCATCCCTGGATCCGGCCGCGCCCGAAGGCGCACCTCCGTCAACGTCGTCCGGGTCCGCGACGGCCAAGTGGTGCTCTTCCGCGACTACATGGACACCGCCCGCTTCGCCCGCCTGGCCGCGGACTGAAAATGGCCTCGCCCGGCGCGGGGCGGGGCTGTTAGCCTGCGCCGATGGCGAATCCACATCCTCACGTGTATCTCGGCGACCGGATCGTCGCGGCCGAAGCGGCCACGGTGGGCGTCGCATCGTCGGCGGTGTTGTACGGACTCAGCGTCTACACCGTGTTCCCGGTGCACGTCGATGGGGCAGCGCGTACGGCGTTTCGTTTGGACGACCATTTCCGTCGGCTCGAGGAGTCCTGCAAGATCATCGGGATCGATCGATTCGCGCAGGAGTGGGATTACGCGCGTTTCCGTGCGGCCGTCGTGGAGTTGATCGCCGCGAATGCTCCGCGTGAGGACGTTTTCGTGCGTGCGACGGTGCACGTGGTCGAGTCCATTCCGGGCACGCGGGTGCGGGGCTGCGCCATTCGGGTCAGCATCTTCGTCTACGACGCGGTGCCCATCGTGCCGCAGGACGGTATGCGCCTGAAATCCAGTCCGTGGCGGCGCATTCCGGACAACGCGATTCCCTCCCGCGCGAAAGTCAACGGCGCGTACGTGAACTCGGTGCTGGCCAAGCAGGACGCGATCGACAGCGGCTACGACGACTGTGTCTTCCTCGACGGCAACGGGCACGTCTGCGAACTCAGCGCGGCGAACATCTTCCTGGTCCGCAACGGCACGTTGATCACGCCCGACGTCTCCTGCGACATCCTCGACGGCATCAACCGCAGGACCGTTCTCACCTTGGCGGCGGAGGACGGCATCCCGGTGGTGGAACGCACCGTGGATCTCACCGAGTTGTACATCGCCGACGAAGTGTTCGTCACCGGCACATCATCCGGTGCCGCGCCGGTCGTCGAGGTGGACGGCCGCCTGGTCGCCGAGGGCGTCCCCGGCCCGATCTCCCAGGCGCTGCGCAAACGCCACCATGCGGCATTGCGCACCGACGACGTGCACGGCTGGGTCACGGATCTGTCCGCGACCAGGTAGCGGCTCGTTCAGCGGATGGCCGGGGTGCGCGGGTCGGGTCCCAGGCAGACCAGGATGGCGCAGCCCGGCGGGACGTCCGCGAACGGCGGATCCAGCGGGTGGCTCAGGCAAGCGAAGACGTTGCAGCCCGGATAGGCGGCGGGACCGAGGCCGAATACCGCGATCAGGATGTCCGTGTCGACGAAACGGCGTGGGTCCAGCCGCAGCGGCGGCTCGACGTACGGTCCCGGGTCGGGTACCGGCCGGTCGTAGAACGCGTCGAACACTTTGCGGAAGAACTCGTAGGGCAATTCCTGGGTGTTCTGCACGACTCCGGACACGCCCTGGCTGCTGACGTTCCCGAAGACGCCGGTCCACACCACGGTGAGGTCGAGGCTGGGTATGACGAAGACGTTCTGCATGCCGAGGCCGGCCATCGCGTACACGTCGTGGGGCAGGAAGTCGGCGATTTCGGCGCAACCGCCACCGAGCCAGAACAGGTAGCCGTAGCACGCGTTCGTGGGTGAGGGCGTGCGCGCCTTGCGCAGGTAGTCGCGGGAGACGATCTGCTGCGCTCCCCAGTGCCCGTCGTTGCTCACCAGGAGTCCGAGCTTCGCGAAATCGTTCGGCGGGATCATCAAGTGCGCGTAGCCGTAGGTGTGCCCGGATCGGTCCTGAGCCCAGTAATAGTCCCCGCGAGGAATTCCGAGCGGATCGAACAGTTCGCGCTGCGCGAAATCTTGCAGGGGTTCGCCGACGGCCAGCTCCAGCACGTAGGCCAAGAGATCGACATTGCGCTGGCTGTAGGTGAAGACGGTGCCCGGCGGGTTGTCCAGCGGCACGCCCAGCGCCTGCACCGCGCTGTCCGGGTCGACCGGGATCACGCCGGTGACGCCCTCGGTCAGCACGCCGACCCGCATGCCCGAGGTCTCGGTGAGCAGATTCTCGACGGTGATCGACCGGTGCTCCGCATCACCGAGCCCGGCGGGCAGATAGCGGTCGATGGGCGCGTGGAGATCGAGTTTTCCTTGGTCCCACCCGATTCCGGCGAGCAGCGAGACGACGCTCTTCGTCGCACTCCAGATATTCCACGCCACGTTGCCGGTCTGGTCGTTCGTCGGTCCCTCGCCGATGAGGCAGTTGTGCCGGAACACCTGCACATTGAAGCGGTTTCGGCCGTTCGCGAAGGTCAGCGCATCCCGCAGTTTCGCGGAATCCAAACCGACTTGTTCGGGTGCCGCCCGCTCCAGATCGCGCCCCGAGGTGACCGCGCACCGCACCTCGTCGCCGGTCGCGGCGGCCGCGCCTCCGGCGAAGACGTTGCCCGCCACCAGCGAAACCGCCGCGATTCCCGCCAGGAATCCACCGAAACGCCCCATGTGCAAAAGGCTAGCGCCCTTTGGCCTGTTCACGCGGTAAACAGGCGGGGAACTGGACATCTGATCTTCGCAACGAGACGCTGACGGGACAGGGGCGTCTGCCGGGTCGGTGCCGGACAGATGGGGCGCGGCACAAGCGGAGCCTGCCGAGCCGGGCGCGAGGAGCCGTTGTCGGTCGGATGGCTCGGTCGACTGCGTCGCGTCTCTCCGGTCGGCAAGCTATCGGTAGGGGACTGGCATATCGCGCCATTCGCCATGGTTGGGCGACGACGGCCCGCTGTGCGGCCGTTTCGGCGGTGGTGCTCACCCGATGTCTACAGCGCAAGGCCAGGGAGGTCGGTGGGCCAGTCGAGCGGCTCGGTGGACGGCCCGATCTTCAGCGGTAGCGCTTGCCCGACACATACAGCGCCGCGCCGACGAGGAGCGCGCCGAGCCCGGAGAGAACGGAGCCGAGGGGCAGCGCGAATCCGACGACGACGCACCCCACCGCGCCGACCACGGGAATCCACCGGGGCGGCCGATTCTCCTCGACGGTCAGTGTGGCGGCGGAGAGGTTGGCGATCAAGTAGTAGAAGAGCACCGTGAACGAGGAGAACCCGATGGCCGCGCGTACATCGAAGAGCGCGGCGACCACGGCGACGATCGCGCCGACCACCAGTTCGGCGCGGTGCGGCACCCCGAACCGCGGATGCACGGCGGCGAGCGCCCCCGGCAGATAGCGGTCCCGCGCCATGGCCAGCATCGTGCGGGATACGCCGAGGATCAGGGCGAGCAGCGATCCGGCCGCCGCGAGCACCGCGCCGATTCGCACCACCGGCGCGGCAGCGGGAACGCCCGCCGCGCTGACCATTCGCGCCAGCGGGTCGGCCGCCTCGGCTAGTCCGGCGGAGCCGAGCACGCTCAGCGTCGCGACCGCGACCAGCGTGTAGACCGCGAGCGCGAGTGCGAGCGCGATCATGATGGCGCGGGGGATGGTGCGTTGCGGTTCGCGCACCTCCTCACCGAGCGTGGCGATGCGTGCGTACCCAGCGAACGCGAAGAACAGCAGTCCCGCCGCCGTGAGCACGTCGCGCGGACCGACCCGGCCGGGCAAGGCAGTTGCCGCCGAATGCGTTCCGAACAGCCCGATCACGACCACCACGGCGAGCACTGCGAGCACTACCGCGACGAGCACCCGAGTCGCGAACGCCGACTTCTGCACGCCCGTGTAATTGATCGCGGTGATCGCCACCACCGCGCCCACCGCCACGGCGTGCGCCCGCTCGGGCCAGGCATAGCTACCGACCGTCAGCGCCATCGCCGCACAAGAGGCCGTCTTCCCTACGACGAACCCCCACCCCGCGAGATATCCCCAGAACGGTCCGAGCCGCTCCCGCCCATACACATAGGTGCCGCCGGAAACGGGGTATCGCGCCGCCAGCCGCGCGGACGACGTCGCGTTGCAATACGCCAGCACCGCCGCCACCGCGAGCGCCACCAGCAACCAACTCCCAGCCGACGCGGCCGCAGGCGCGAGCGCCGCGAATATCCCCGCACCCACCATCGCCCCCAACCCGATGACCACCGAATCGGCGAGCCCGAGCCGTCGACGCAAAACCCCATCTCGCGACGCCATCACCGCATCCTCCCTCACCACCCCCGCCCTCGCAGCGCGACTCCGCGAGTGGCACATGGTCGCGGCAGAACGCGAGAAGCCCGCACAACCAGGTCCCACTCGTGGGGTGGAGACCGCTGGAAGCGACGGCGCCGCCAGGTCGGAATGACCTGGCGGCGCTGTGGGCTGGGACACCGTGCTGGTGTCTGTAACCGTCGACGCCCCACAAGCGCCTCTCGGCGGGTGGTCGCTCGTAGCGACAAAGGGTGCGGCCCGGGGCTGTCCGGACGCCGACGGTGGGTGTCGACGCCCCACAAGCGCCTCTCGGCGGGTGGTCGCTCGAAGCGACAAAGGGTGCGGCCCGGGGCTGTCCGGACGCCGACAGGGGGTTCAACCACGCACTCGCGGAAGCTATTCCGGGAGAATTTTGTGACGCTCGCCACTCGATGCGTCGATGTGGTGTGCCGCGCGGTGCGACCCGTTGTGGAGGAATTTCCTGGAGTGATTCCAATCGCTTTTCTTGACTGATTCCAGAAAGCGGCCAGAATCGAAGTATGCACACCGACGGCACTGCTCCCCGCGAGTGGTTGCGAGCAGCGGGTTTGCGGGTCACCGCCCCGCGGCTCGCGGTACTGGACGCGGTCGCGGCACGCCCGCATTCGGATGCCGAGGCGGTAGCCGCCACCGTCCGGCAAAAGCTCGGCTCGGTATCCACTCAGGCTGTCTACGACGTGTTGCACGCTTGCGTGCGCGCCGGAATCCTGCGGCGGATCGAGCCCGCGGGTTCGTCCGCGCTGTACGAGACCCGCATCGGCGACAACCACCACCATCTGGTGTGCCGCAGCTGCGGTGCGGTCGTGGATGTCGACTGCGCCGTGGGCCGAGCCCCATGCCTGGCCCCTTCGGACGCGCACGGATTCGTGGTCGATGAAGCCGAGGTCGTCTTCTGGGGACGGTGCCCGTCCTGCCGTTCCGAGTAGCGGTCCATACACCCGGGTCGGTCCCATCCCGGGAAACGATGTTCACCAGCCGAGGAGTCTCCTGTGACCGAACCGACAACCACGAACACCGGCATCCCGGTCCAAAGCGACGACGAATCGCTCACCGCGGGCGCGCAGGGCCCGATCCTGCTGCACGACCACTACCTCATCGAGAAGCTGGCCCAGTTCAACCGCGAACGGGTGCCGGAACGCATCGTGCACGCGAAGGGCTCGGGCGCATACGGTGAGCTGGTCGTGACCAACGACGTCAGCCGATACACCAAGGCGAAGCTGTTCCAGCCCGGTGCGCGCACCGAGTCGCTCGCGCGGTTCTCCACTGTGGCCGGTGAGCAGGGCAGCCCGGACACCTGGCGTGATCCGCGCGGATTCGCGGTGAAGTTCTACACCGAGGACGGCAACTACGACCTCGTCGGCAATAACACGCCGATCTTCTTCATCAAGGACCCGATCAAGTTCCCCGACTTCATCCGCTCGCAGAAGCGCCTGCCCGGTAACGGGCTTCGCGACCACAATATGCAGTGGGATTTCTGGACCCTGCGTCCGGAGACCGCGCACCAGGTGACCTGGTTGATGGGCGATCGCGGCATCCCGAAGAGCTATCGGCACATGAACGGCTACGGTTCGCACACCTACCAGTGGATCAACGCCGCGGGCGAGCGTTTCTGGGTCAAATACCACTTCAAGACCGACCAAGGCATCGAGTTCCTGACCCAGGCCGACGCCGACCGGATCGCGGGGGAGGACGCCGATTACCACCGCAAGGACCTGTGGGAGGCGATCGAGCGCGGCGACTACCCGAGCTGGACGGTCTACGTGCAGGTCATGCCGGTCGCGGAGGCCGCGGGCTACCGGTTCAACCCGTTCGACCTGACCAAGGTGTGGTCGCACAAGGACTACCCCCTGATCGAGGTCGGCAAGTGGACGCTGAACCGCAACCCGCGCAACTACTTCGTCGACATCGAGCAGGCCGCGTTCGAGCCCTCGAATGTCGTTCCCGGCATCGGCTTCTCGCCGGACAAGATGCTGCTCGGCCGCGTCTTCGCCTACGCGGACGCGCACCGCTACCGCATCGGCACGAACTACGCGCAGCTGCCGCCGAACCAGGCAAGGGCGGCGGAGGTGAACTCCTATTCCAAGGAGGGCGCCATGCGGTACTACTACAACGAACCGAATGTGCCGGTGTACGCACCGAATTCGTTCGGTGGACCGCACGCCGACCCGGAAAGGCCTCAGGACGACGGCATCTGGGACTTCGATCCGGCCATCGTGCGAGCCGGTTACCTCCAGCATGCCGAGGACGGCGATTTCACCCAGGCGGGCATTCTCGTGCGCGAGGTACTCGATGACGCGCAGCGGAAGCGGTTGGTGGACAACATCGTCGGCCACGTACTCGGCGGTGTCCGGGAGCCGGTGCTGAGCCGGGTCTTCCAGTACTGGAAGAACGTGGACGCCGATCTCGGCAAGCGTGTCGAAGAGGGCGTGCGCGCGGGGCTCGACGGCTCGCAGAGCTGAGAAATCCGCATCGAAGGCAGGTGTGTGGCGTCGCGCACCTGCCTTCGGCGTGTCCGGCCGATCCTGTTTGCCCGGTGGGTGCTCGGATGTCAGAGTGAAGACATGTCTCGGCTGACACGCGACTACCGGGTGGCGCTGGCCGCCGCATTGGCGCTGCTGGCCGGTTGCGGTGCCGAAACCGATGCGACGCAGCCGATCACGACGAGCGTCGAGGCCGGTCCCGCCGCGAACGCGCGCGTGGCGGATCTGGAGGCTCGGTACGGGGCGCAGATCGGGCTGTTCGCGGTAGACACCGGCACCGGCAGGACGGTGACCCACCGCGCCGACGAGCGTTTCCCGTTCCTGTCCACCTTCAAGACGCTCGCGGCGGCCGCGGTGCTGCGAGCGCATCCGCTCGACACGGGATACTTCGATCAAGTGATCCGCTTCCACGAGGCTGATCTGGTCGACAACTCGCCGGTGACCAGCGCCGAACTGGCCGACGGGATGACGCTGGCGCGCGTGGCCGAGGCCGCGATCACCCGCAGCGACAACACCGCGGGCAACCTGTTGCTGCGTGAGATCGGCGGCCCGGCGGGGCTCACGGCGTTTCTTCGCACGCTCGGTGATCCGACCAGCAGGCTCGACCGCTGGGAGACCGAACTCAACACCGCGATCCCCGGTGACGAGCGCGACACCACCACTCCGGCCGCACTGGCCGCGGACTACCGCGTCTTGGCGTTGGGCGACGCGCTCGGCGCCCGGGAACGCGACCAGTTGGCCGTCCGGCTGAAGGCGAACACGACGGGTGGCAAGCGCATCCGGGCGGGGTTGCCCGCCGAGTGGGTCACCGGCGACAAGACGGGCACCGGCTCCTACGGTTCCGCCAACGACGTCGCGATCGTCTGGCCCGAAGGCGGGCGGGCGCCGATCGTGATCGCGATCATGAGCCGCAAACCGGCCGAGGACGCCGAGGTGAACAACGACCTGCTGGCGGAAGTGACGAAGGTGGCCGTAGACCGGCTCCGGTGACACTCGCCGGGTGTGTCGGCCGAAGCGGACGCCGATAGCAAGGCCGGGGACGGGGACCGTGGCGGCACCTCGGCTCGTCGAGGACGAACTCGGTGGCGTCCGGAGGACGAAGATTACGACGACTTGTAGTAGACCTGGCCGGATCGGGCGGCCAGGCTCCGGTCAGCTACAGCAGGCCCCACCAGTAGAGCAGGGTCGCCAGAATCCAGACCACCACGGTTTCCATCGTCGCTCCCAATCTTCTTGGCGCACTTATGACCATCATCCCGCGATCCGGGGCCGGGCGATAGGCGCTAGCGGGGTCACCGCTCGGTCAACCCGCTCATCTGCGATTTCGATCTTGCAAGGTGTTCTTAAGTGCGCGCCAAGCCCGCCCCTGCATTCTTTGTCTCGCGGGAGGGACATACCCAGCACCGCAGGTGCGAACCGAGGAACGACCTGTCTCGAGGGGTGACAGGTCGGGACTCGGGGGTGGTGTCCGCCGGGCCGGTCTACGAGGGGTGGCCGGCCCGGCGGACGCGGGACGCGGAGCGGTCGCTCGCGCTGGCTCTTCCTGGAGCTGACCGGCAACGAGACGGTGTTGCCGCTGCCGAAGGTAACCCACGAGTGTGCGGCGCCGGGCCCGACGCGAGGCAGGCGCGGCTGGGCTGGTAGTGAATGGTGACCGGCCGGTCGACTTGAAACCAGTTCTAGACAGGTTGCCTAATTTGTCTTACGGTCGATACATGGCGGATGTTGCGTATCGGACGGCTCCGGTTTTCGAACTTCGTTCCGGTCCTACTTGGGCCTCGCCGTGGGAGATGTACGCGGCACTGCGTGAGCACGATCCGGTGCAGCACGTCGTACCGGCCGCGCGACCGGAGAACGACTACTGGGTGCTCACCCGGCACGAGCACGTCTACGCGGCGGCGCGGGACAGCGACACGTTCTCCTCCCGCGACGGGCTGACGGTGGAATACGGCGAACTCGACGAACTCGGCCTGACCGACAACCCTCCGCTGGTGATGCAGGACCCGCCGCAGCACACCGACTTCCGCAAACTGGTCGCTCGCGGATTCACCCCACGCCAGGTCGAGGAGGTGGAGCCGGTGGTCCGCCGCTTCGTGCGCGACCGGCTCGACGCCATCGCGGCCCAGGGCGGCGGGGACATCGTCGAGCAATTGTTCAAGCCGCTGCCGAGCATGGTGGTGGCGTATTACCTCGGGGTGCCGGAACAGGACCGGGCGAGGTTCGACGGCTGGACCGATGCCGTCGTCGCGGGCAGCATCGACCGGACGAACACCAAGGCGCAGGCGGCGTCGGCGGAGATGATGGGCTACTTCGCCGAGCTGATCGAACGCAGGCGCACCGACCCCGGCGACGACACCGTGTCCCTGCTGGTCCAGGCGGGAATGGCGGCCGACGACACGGACGTGCGCGGGTTGATCCAGATCCTCGCCTACACCTGGACCATGGTCGCGGGCGGCAACGACACCACCACGGGCCTGCTCGGCGGCGCCGTGCAACTACTGCAACAGCACCCGAACCAGCGCGCGGCGCTCGCCGCGGAACCCGATCGCATTCGCGTCGCGGTGGAGGAGTTCGCCCGGCTCACCGCACCGGTGCAAGGGTTGGCGCGGACCGCGACGCGCGATGTGGAACTGGCCGGGAAGACGGTGCCCGCGGGGCGGAAGGTGTTACTGGTGTTCGGGTCGGCCAACCGGGACGAGCGGGCGTTCGGCGCCGACGCCGCCGAGCTGGATATCGACCGGAATCCGCAGCGCATCCTCACCTTCGGGCACGGGCCGCATCACTGTCTCGGCGCGGCGGCCGCGCGGATGCAAGCCCGTGTCGCGCTCGAAGAGTTGCTCGATCGCTTCCCGGAGTACGCCGTCGACGTCGACGCGGTCGAGTACGCGAGCGGTCCGTACGTCCGCAGGCCGACTACTGTGCCGTTCCGGTGCGGGGGGTGACCACGGAAGACCTCGTTCGCGCCGGAAGGGACACGGCATGAGTGGCGATTGGCTGGCCGACGGTCGCGCCGAACTGGCCGGTGAGCGCATTCTCGACGCGGTGCGCGCGCTGTTCATCGACAAGGGCGTCAGCGGGGTCGGCATGGCCGAAGTCGCCGACGCCGCGGGCTGTTCCCGGGCGACGCTGTATCGCTATTTCGAGAATCGGCAGGCGCTCTACGTGGCGTTCGCGGGCCGGGAGGCGCGGCAGCTGGTCGAGCGGGTCTGGCGGGACCGGGCGGAGTCGGCGAGCGCGGAGCCGGGGGAGCAACTGCTCGACACGTTGACCGCACTGTTGGCCGAGGTGCGCAAGACGCCGCATCTGGCGGTCTGGTTCGAACCGTCCAACGCGGGAATCGTGGCCCAGCTGGCCAATTCGCCGGGTGTGGTCGACGCGCTCGCCACGGATTTCGTCGCCGGATTCCGTCCTGGGTTGCCCCCGCTCGCGGCCGAGCGCGTCGGCCGGTGGGTGGTGCGCGCGATGGTGTCGTTGCTGACGCTGCCCGGCGCGGGAGAAGACGAGGAACGGGCGATGTTGCGCACCTTCGTGCTGCCGTTCCTGCTCGACGACCGGACCGTGATCGACTGACGCCGGTCGTCGACCGGAGCCCTACGGGACTCCGGTCGAAGCGCGGGACACGGGTTCAGACGGTCGCTGCCGAGTAGTCGGGCAGGTCGTAGGTCTCGGTCTTGCTCAGCATCCGCATCATGACCGGTCGCATCGCCTTCGACAGCATCAGTTTGCTGAGGGTGTGGCCCGCGCGGATACCGAAGCGCGACTTGGGCGTCATCGCGTTCAAGCCGCCCGGCTGCAACTGCTGGGCCGTCTTCACGAAGGGGCGCAGGACCTCCTCGTAGCGGGCCAGGCCCTGTCCGGGGTTGTCGGCGTGCGCGGCGAGTTCACCGGCGAGCACGTACGCGCCCACCAGTGCCATCGCGGTGCCCTGCCCGGTGAGCGGGGAACCGCAGTACCCGGCGTCGCCGAGCAGGACCACCCGGCCCTGAACCCAGCTCGGCATGTCGATGCGGGCCAGCTCGTCGAAGTAGAAGTCCGGCGCATCGGTCATCGCCGCCGCGATGCGAGCGGACTCCCAGCCGCCGCCGGCCAGGCGCTCGCGGATGAACTGCTGCTGTGCCGGGACGTCCCGGCGCAGCGCGGGATCCGCCGCCGCGCGGATCACGACGAGCGCTTTGCAGGTGGCCGGGTCGGCGTCGGGGCGCATGCCCAAGCCGGTGGCTCCGACCATCGAATGCATCGTGAACCAGTGCGGTTCCAGGTCTTCCGGTCGCGGCAGCGTGAAGAACGACATGTATCCGCCCAGGTACGTCGCGAACTGCTCCTCGGGGCCGAACACCATTCCGCGGGTAGCGGAGTGCAGCCCATCCGCGCCGATCACGATGTCGAATCGCCCGGCCGCGCCGGAAGCGAAGGTCACGTCGACGCCCGCGTCGTCCTGCCGGATGTCGGTGATCCACTCGCCGTAGCGGTAGTCGACGCCGCCTTCGGCGTCGAGCAGGTCGAGCAGCACCTGGTTGAGGTCCCCGCGGGTGATCTCGATTTCGGCGACGGCGCCCTTGCCGTCGAAGAGTTCGGCGGGCATGCGGAGGATTTCGCGGCCCGCGTCGTCGACGTACTTCATGCCGCGCTCGTCGAGCTGATAATCGCGGATGCCGGGCATCATGCCCATCCGCTCGGCCACCTCGCGGCTGGGTCCGCGCAGGTCGACGGCCTGCCCGCCCGGTCGCGGCGCCGCGGCGCGCTCCACCACGGTGGCCCGGATGCCGGACCGGAGCAGTTGCAGCGCGACGGCATTGCCGCCGATGCCGCCGCCGGCGACGAGCACGCGGAGCTGGCTGCTTACGGACTTGGCGCTCATGACTTTCCTCGACTCCCATGGGGTTTGTCCAAATGTCTTAGACATATGTCTAACACAGCACTTGCACGAATGTCTAGTACAAATGTCTAAACGGCCCCGAATGAGAAAGGCCCATGGCGGCGAGGAGTTCTCGCGGCCATGGGCCACTGGTGGATCGCAGGAGCTAGGCGCGGTGTCGGAGGTATTCGCGCCAGCTCGCGTGGTGGGTGATGTCGGTTGCGGCGCTCGCGGCGTCGTAGGTACAGGCGAACCCGACGACGTCGCGGCCATCGGCGAGTTCGATGCTGGTCAGCGCCATGGGAGCCGGCAAATCGGCGAGGAAGCCACCCAGCCCCGCCGGGGAGACGCGGAACAATTCCCCTTCGATCGGAGCGCCGCGGCCCGTTCCGTGTCGCACCAAGCCCGGCTTGGGCGGCGTGGTGTCCAGTGCGGTCAGGCGGTAGGCGTCGGTGGTCCGGATGTCGCCGAGGAAGCGGGCGCCCAGTTGCTCGAGCTGCCAGTGCAGCGGCTGCCCGCGCAGGTGCGCGCCGAAGACGGCCAGGTCGACACCGCGATCGACGAACAGTGGCGCGCTGTCGAGACCGACCAGACGGGCGGCGAGATCGACGGCCACCTGATCGGCGAAGGCGGGAGTGACCAGCATGACGCCGAACGGCGCGCCCTCGGCGGTAGGGGCGCCGGGGACGGCGACGGCGGCCATGTCCAGCAGGTTGCAGAAGTTGGTGTACGTGCCCATTCGCCGATTGATGCCGATCGGATCGGCCCGCACCGCCGCGATGCTCGGGTGCTCGGTGGTCGTCGGCAACAGCAGTGCGTCGAAGCCGTGCAGGAGTTCGGCGGCCGCCGCCTTGGCGCGGGCGAGGGTGTCGAGGTCGGCGGCGAACGCGGAACCGGTCTTGTGCCGCGCCGCGCCGATGATGGCGGCGACCGTGGGATCGGCGCCCGCGGGGGCGGTGTCCAGGAACGCGCCCACCGCGGCATAGCGTTCGGCGACGAGCGCGCCGTCGTAGAGCAACAGCGCGGCGTCGAGCAGGGCGGAGATGTCGATCTCCTCGGTCTTCGCACCGGTTTCGCCGACAGCGGCGACGGTGCGCGCGAACGCTTCCCGATATGGCTCGCTGAGCGCGGCCAGGTCCTCGGGGCGCGGCACGGCGATGCGCGGCGCGAGCGGGGCGGCCAACCGGACGTCGGCGGGCCAGCTTCGGCTGCGCGAGTCACGCGGCTCCGGGCCCGCCATCACCGCCGCCGCGGCCACCGCCGAGGCGAGATCGGCGGCGAAGACCGTCACGGCGTCGTAGTCCGCGCAGGCAGGCACGGTCCCGTGCGCCGGGATCACGCCCAGCGTGGCTTTGATGCCGACGATCCCGTGCAGTGCGGCGGGCACGCGGCCGGATCCGGCGGTGTCGGTGCCGATTCCGATATCCGCGATGCCGAGCGCGACCGCCACCGCGGAACCGGAACTCGACCCGCCCGACACCAACTCCGGATCGAAAGCGTTGCGCACCGCGCCGTACGGGCTGCGCGTCCCGACCAGCCCGGTGGCGAACTGGTCCAGATTCGTCTTGCCCAGCACCAGCGCCCCGGCCGCGAGCAACCGCTCGATCGCCGCCGCGGTCACCTCCGGCTGGTAGGCGAACTCGGGGCAGGCCGCGGTGGTCGGCAGCCCCGCCACATCGATGTTGTCCTTCACCGCCACCAGGACTCCCGCCAGCGGCAAGATCTCTCCGGCGGCGAGCCGTCGCGCGAGGGCGGCCGCTTCGGCGGCGACCTCGCGCTCCGGTCGCAGGGTGATCCACACCTCCGGCCGATCGACCTCGACGATCCGCCGATAGGCGGCCGCGACGCGTTCGACGGGGTCGGCTGCCGTGTTGCCTGGAACGGGCATTCAGTCGACTCCGATCACTACTAGGGGCGTGCCCGGCTCCACCTTGGCGCCGGGCGCGGTCAATACCTTCAGCACGGTGCCCGCGCTCGGGCTGTGCACAGGTAGTTCGAGCTTCATCGCCTCCAGGACGGCAACCGGCGCATCGGCCGTGACGCGCTGCCCCGGCTGGACTTCCACGCGCCACACATTGCCGATCATCGGCGCGGACACCACCGTCGCGTCGGCGGGCAGCCCGGCCAACGGGTCTTCGATCGGCGCGGCGACGGGCGCGACGGTGCCGCGTTCGAACTCACCCGCCGCCCGCCAGGCTTCCTTCTCCGCCTCGAACGCGGCGGCCTGCCTGGTCTCGAACTCGGCGATCGAATCGGCCTCCGTGCGCAGCAGCCGCAGATGGTCGGCGAGCGCGAAACTGCCCTCACTGACCTCGGCGTCGAATCTGCCCCCCTCGGCCGCGGCACGGTGTTCGAGCAACTGCTCCGCGCCGACGGGTTCCCAGACGATGCGATCGAAGAACCGGAACAGCCAGGGCGTGCCCGGTTCGAACGGCGCGGACTGCCGGTAGCTGGACCAGATCGGCACGGTGCGGCCGATCAGCTGGTAACCGCCCGGTGATGCCATGCCGTAGACGCACAGGTACTTGCCGCCGATGCCGACCGCGTCGGAGGGAGTCCAGGTGCGCGCCGGGTTGTACTTGGTGGTGACCAGGCGGTGCCGCGGATCGAGCGGAACCGCCAGCGGCGCACCGAGATACACGTCTCCGAGGCCGAGCACCAGATACTCGGCGTCGAAGACGGTGGCGCGCACATCGTCCACGCTGTCGAGCCCGTTGATGCGGCGGATGAACTCGATGTTCGACGGCAGCCAGGGCGCGGCGTCGCGCACGCCGCTGCGGTAGCGGTCGATCGCTTCGGCGATGGAGGGATCGTCGAACGACAGCGGCAGCCGGATGGTGCGGCTCGGCACCACCAGGTCGGTCGTGGCGGGCAGGTCGAGTTCGAGTTCGGCCAACGTCCCGAGCAACCGATGCTGCGGCAGCACCTCCGGGTCGAAGTGGACGTGCAGCGACCGGACGCCCGGAGTCACGTCGAGAATGCCGGGCAGCCGCACGGCCGCGAGAGCTTCGGCCAGTGCGTGCACCCGCATGCGCAGCCCCAGATCGAGGACCATCTCCCCGTATTCGACCAACACGTTGTCGTCCCCGCCGCGCAGATAGCGCACGCGCGGGCGGTCCTGCGACGCCTCGACACTGCCGAGTACGCCGCGATCACGCAGGGCGGCGCGGGTATCGGTGACCAGATCCGGCACGCGGCTGCCGTTGGACGCGCGCAACGCGGCCGCCTTGTCGTCGTCGACCGGCACGAACCGCACCGAGTCGCCGGGACGCAACTGGCCCATCCGCCAGCGATGCGCGGACACCACGGTGAGCGGACAGGCGAAGCCGCCGAGGCTCGGGCCGTCGGGACCGAGCAGGATGGGCGTGTCGCCGGAGACGTTCAACGCGCCCACGCTGTAGGGGTTGTCGTGCAGATTGGACGGGTGCAGCCCGGCCTCACCGCCGTCGGTGCGCGACCAGGCCGGTTTCGGGCCCTCCAGCCGGATGCCGGTGCGGTTGGCGTGGCTGCCGACCCGCCATGGGTGCGTGCAGAACTGGGTCATGTCGGCGTCGGTGAAGTACGCGGGCGATGTCTGCGGACCGACACCGACCGCGAGTTGCCACTCGTGGGTGAACTCGGGCCGGTCACCCGGCGGTACCGCGGCCGGCGCGCCGAGCGTGTCGGCGGGCGCCGGGGCGATTCCGAGCACGTCGCCGGTGGCCACCGCCTTACCGGTCACACCTCCGAATCCGCCGAGGGTGAAGGTGGACGCGCTGCCGTGATAGAGCGGCGCGTCGATGCCGCCGCGTACCGCCAGATAGGTGCGCAGGCCGGTGTCGGCCGGTGCGCCGATGTCCAGCACCGCGCCCGCGGCCACGGTGACCGGCTCCCACATGGCCACCGGGCGGCCGTCCACCGTCACCGGAGCCTGCGCACCGGTCACGCACACGACCGTGGTGTCGGAGAAGCGCAATTGCGGTCCCTGCAAGGTGCATTCGAGCGCGGGGACGCCGACCGGGTTGCCGACCGCTGTGTTGGCGAGGGTGAAGGAGAGGTCGTCCATCGGACCGGACGGCGGAATGCCGACCTCCCACAAGCCGATCCGGCCCGGATGGTCCTGCACCGTGGTCATCGTTCCGCCGCGCAGCACGTCGATGCGGCGGCCGACCGGGCGGATCTCGGCCAGCGTGGTCGTGGTGTGCTCGGTGCGCAGGACCCGGCCGTCGGCCGCGGCCTGGCGCAGTTGCGGCAGATTCGTCTGCACACCGTAGACGCGGGTCGCGCCGAGCGCGGTGCGCAGCGCGGCGAAGGCGTCGGCTCGGCTCTCGCCCGCGCTGATCACCTTGGCCAGCAGCGGGTCGTAATACGAACTGACCTCCGAACCGGTGCCGACCCACGTGTCGACCCGGACGTCGTCCGGGAAGTGCGCGGCCGTGACCAGGCCCGCGCTCGGACGGTAATCGTGGCCGGGATCTTCCGCGTAGACCCGCGCCTCCACCGCATGGCCGGTGATCGCCGGTCCGCTCTCGGGCTGCTCGTCCACCATCGCGGTGTCGCCGCCGGCCAGGCGCAGCATCCACTCGACCAAGTCGACGCCGGTGACCGCCTCGGTGACCGGGTGTTCGACCTGAAGGCGAGTGTTCATCTCCAGGAACGACGCGGCGCCGCTGTCGGTGTCGTAGACGAACTCCACCGTCCCGGCCGAGCGGTACCCGACCGAGCGGGCCAGTTCCCGCGACGCGGCGAGCAGGTGCTCGGACAATTCCGCGGTGAGTCCCGGCGCGGGCGCCTCCTCGATCACCTTCTGGTTGCGGCGTTGTAGCGAGCAGTCCCTGGTGCCGAGGCTGACAACGCGGCCGCTGCCGTCGCCGAACAGCTGCACCTCGACGTGCCTGGCGCGCGCGACGAAACGCTCCAGGAAGACGCCCGCCGAACCGAAGTTCGCCGCGGCGATGCGCTGCACCCGCTCGTAGGCCGCGCGCACCTTGTCCGGGCCGAAGCAAGCCTGCATACCGATGCCGCCACCGCCGCCGACCGCCTTCAGCATCACGGGGAAACCGATCCGCTCCGCTTCCGCCACCGCGTGTTCGGCCGATTCGAGCAGGTCGCTGCCCGGGATGAGCGGCACGCCCACCGCGCGTGCGGCGGTGCGTGCGGTGTGCTTGTCACCGAAGACGCGCAGTTGCTGTGGGGTCGGTCCGACGAACGCGATGCCCGCTTTCTCCACCTCGGCGGCGAAATCGGCATTTTCCGAGAGAAATCCGTAGCCGGGATGAATGGCCCCCGCTCCGGTCGCCAGTGCCGCCTCGACCACCGAATCGGCACGCAGGTAGGACTGCGCGGCCGGTCCCGGACCCAGGTGCACGGCGACATCGGCCATTTCGACGTGCGCGGCGCCGACATCGGCATCGGAGTACACGGCCACCGTCTTCAGCCCGAGTTCCCGGGCTGTGCGCATGATGCGGCATGCGATCTCGCCGCGATTGGCGACGAGTACCGTATCGAATTCCAGACTCACTACCGCTCCCTGCTATTCCGTAGCCAGCGACATCGCCGCGATCGCGCGGGTGACCCGCTCGAGCACGACGTCCAGCGATTCACCGATGTGCGTGTGCAGCAGCCGATACGCGAGCGAAAGGTCCTCCGCCAGAACGGCGGCCAGGATTCCGAGGTGCTCGGCGATGGTGGTCTCGATCCGGTTGTTGACCATGAAGTCGTACATGCGTACGTGCCGGATGCGGGAATTCACCGCTTTGAGCGCGCGCACCATCTCGGTGTTGCCCGCGGCGGTCAGCAGCGTGACGTGGAATTCCTCGTCACGCACCACGAAGCCGGGCTCCTGGGCCGGAGGGTCGGCGCGCAGTTCCAGCCAGGCGGCGCGCTCGGCCTCCAGCAGCGCCCGATCGTGCGTGACCGCGGGATTGGTCATCGCGCGCTGGAGACCGCCCAGCTCCAGCGTGATTCGCAGCTCGTACAGGTCGCGGATCAGCGGGATGCTCGGCCGGACCGGACTGAATCCGTATTCTTCGCGTTGGAGTAGTCCGTCCGAGCACAGGACGGTCAGCGCTTCGCGGATCGGCGTGCGCGAGATGCCGAAGCGGGTGGAGAGTTTCGGCTCGGTGAGACGTTCGCCGAACTTGATGTCCCCGTTCATGAGTTCGCTGCGTAGCTTCTCGTACACCACGTCGCGCAGGGGTTTGCCCGCCGCGTCGGCCAGTGTCGCTATCCGTGTCGACATGGCTGTATACGCTATTGACCTCGCGTTTCGATGGAGTGACCGTAAGTTATCGCCGCGTTAGCGTCTGCTCACCGCGCCGGTCGGAGCAATGTTCGGCCGCCGTCCAGGGTACTCGGAGCGAAACGAAATCCCGGGCAGCCCCGACAGTCTCATCGAGTCGGTTGTCCAACAGCGAAGCATCAAGGAGAAGGTATGAAGCGCAGCACGAGGATCGCCGGAGCCCTCGCCGCCGCGGCGATGGCGACCCTTGTGGCGGCCGGCAACGCCCAAGCCGATCCGGGCACGGTCTACTTCTCGGCGGGCAGCACGAACTGCGCGATCTTCGCGGACGGCTCCGTCGGATGTGATTTCGGCTATCCCCAGCACATGAGCTACTACGTCGGCGGCACCTACATCCCGGTACCGGTGACGGTGAACGAGATCGTGATCGACCAGGCCTGGCTGCCCGCGCATCCCACCTTCGACCCGGCCACGCCGTACACGCTGCCGGGTGGCAACCCCAGCATCAACGACGTGAAAACCGGCTCGGGCCAGTGGGGTCCGATCATCGAGCACGCCGGAGCGTCGTGCCAGGTCGGCTTCCACGGCAGCTTCACCTGCCAGGCACTGGGCCGGGGATTCAGTTCCTACGGCGGTACGGTCACCGCCTGAGCGTCCGGCCGGCGCGCTCGCTGACCGCAGGCGCGTCGGCCGCAACCGCGCCTGCTACCGGCCGCCCGTGCCGTCGAGCCGGATGATCTGTGCGTTCACCGTGCTCGCCGCGTTACCGGCCAGATAGGCGACCACCGCGCCCGGCTCGGTCGGCCGCATCGCGGCGAGGGCGGTCTCGAGTTCCGCGTTGTCGGTCGTCCCGGCGCCGTAGCTGACCGTATTGACGGTGATCCGCCGGGACCCGAAGTCCGGGGCCACCGCCTGGCCGAGCTGCTCGACCGCGCCGCGCACCGCTTCGTGCACCGCGCCGCCCGGGTCGGCGGGATCGCAGACGGTGATGACCCGGCCTTCGTCGGCCAAGTGCTGCAACGCCAGTTGCAGGCCGTGGAAGACGCCCTTCACCGTGGCCGCGAAATTGCTGTCGAACACCTCCGAGCTGAGCTTCGGGAACGGCTCGGACTCCGGCACCGCCGCGGTGTTGACCAGCACGTGCCACCCGCCGCAATCCTCGAGCAGCGCCTGCACCAGTTCCTCGTATTCGTCGCGATCGGCGATATCCGCCGCGAGTGCCAGCGCCGCGCCGCCCGCCTCGGTGATCTCCTTGACGACGTCCGCGGCGGGCTCGGGGAAGTGCGGATGCTGCACCACGACCTGAGCGCCTTGCGCGGCAAGAGTTTTCGCGATCGACCTGCCGATTCCGGTGTAGGCCGCCGTGACCAGGGCGGTCTTCCCGGACAGCGGTCTGTCCGCGGGCACGCTGTCGACGGGCTTGCTCATCTGCCGACCTTTCGTCGATTGCGGGAATTCGGTTTCAGCGATGATATTCCCGCATGCGAGCGGACCAACCTACAAAGGGCCGCACAACGGAGAAGGCCCCCGACCGTGAACCGGTCAGGGGCCTTCCCGTCGTCTCAACCACGAGTCGGGGTGACAGGATTTGAACCTGCGACCTCTTCGTCCCGAACGAAGCGCGCTACCAAGCTGCGCCACACCCCGTGAAGCGAACCTGGAGTAGCTTACAACAGGGGTGCCCGAGACGTTAAACCGGCAGGTCAGTCACCCTGCGAGGGGGCGGATGCTGGTGAAGATCTTCTTGGCGGTCTCGGCGTCGAGCGCGTGCGGGACGCCCGTGTCGGCGGCGATCACCATGACGAAGTTGCCCTGATCGTTGGGGAACGCGGCGGTGTAGACGGAGTACGCCTTCGCGCAGCCGGGCTTGGCGTCGGAGACGGTGCCCTTGGTCTCCACGAACATGCCGTGCTGTGATCCGTCCAGCGACGCCAGCGGCATGGGCAGGCCGGGTGTGCCGCCCTGGGTCCCGGTGTAGGCGAGCGTGGCGGTCCTGGTGCCGAGTTCGGTGGCCGCCTTCCCGGGGTCTGAGGTGTTCGAGCCGGTCAGGAAAGCTACGGTCCGGGTCGAGCCCGGGCAGTAGCCCTTGCCCTCGCTGGCCAAGCCCTTCCCCGCGACGGCGTTCGGTGGCTCGCCGAAGCCGCCGATGGTGCCCTGCGGCGCCACCGTCCAGTCGGCGGGCACGTCGTAGGCGGCGCCGCTGTCGGGTGCTCGGACCACCTGATAGCCGGGGACGAGCGGAGTCTTGTCGCCGGAACCTCGCGCGGTCGTCGTCGGGGCCGATCTGGTCGTGGTCCTGGCGGGCGCGCTCGCTGTGGTGGTGTTGAGCGCGTTCACCATCGATGGCGCGGTGCCCTCGGCGGGATCGTTCGTCTTCATGCGGGTGAGGGCCACTGCCCCGGCAACGAGACCGGCTACCAGCAGCACCGCCAGGCCAACCGACAGAAGGACCTTCCCTCGGCCGCTCCCGCTCGGACGGTTCGGTGGCGGCCCTCCGGCCTGTGGACCATAGCCCGGGTGATATCGGCCATCCGGTGCCGTGCCGTATTGCCCGGGCCCGCCGCCCGGTTGCCACTGTGGGGCCGGTGCCGGTTGGCCGAATCGATCGGCGCTCGGATAGCCGAGCAAGGTCGGTGCCGAATCGCCGGAGCCCGGCGCGGGACCCGGCCCCCCGCGGCCGAAGGGGTCGAGCGCGCCGAGCGGTTGGCCGAGCATGGTCGGATCGTTGCGCCCGCCTGTACCGGGGCCGGGACCGCCCTGTGGCGGCCACTGCCCGGAGGGCGTCTGCCCGAGGGACGGGGCCTGCATGGTGGGATCGTTGTGGCCCGACGGTCCGGGTTGCGCGGGACCACCCGACGACGGAGCGAGCAAGGTCGGGTCGTCCTGCGTGCCCTGCGGCCGAGCCGGTGCGGGATCGCTCTGCCCGCCCGGCTGCCACTGGAGTGTGGGTGCGGGCTCTTGGTACGGCTGCCACTGCGCGGCCGGGTCGGGCTGCCACCACTGAGGCGTCGCGCCGTTCTCGGCTGGGCCCGAATGCGGCTGCCCCGGGATCAGGCCGGACGACCGAGCGCCGCGCTGCCAAGGCGTGCCGGCGGGGCGTCCAGAGTCGTCGGTTCCGCCGGGATGTGCTCCGCTGTGCGGCGGTCGAGCGTCGCTACCGTCCGCCGAGGCGGGAACGGAACGTAATGGGGGGTAGGGCTGTTGCCGAGGAGTCGGCGGCCCGGCGGGCCGTCCCGGAGTCGTCGGGTCGCGCCGGTCGTCGAATCCACTCACAGTTGTCCCCTACCTGCCACACGTCTCGGCAGGGGACATTAGCGGGCGACGGCCTCCGATGCCGACACTCCCTGGCCCGTGTCGGCGCCCGGCCGCTTCGGCGGCGCGGCCACCAGCGTCAACAGGGTCGCCTCCGGGCGGCAGCAGAACCGGTACGGCGCCCACGGTGAGGTGCCGACACCCGCGGAGACGTGCAACTGGGTGTGCTCCCCCCACTTCGACGGACCCTTCACCCGGGACCGGTCGATCCCGCAGTTGGTGACCAGGGCGCCGTAGCCGGGCAGGCACAACTGGCCGCCATGGGTGTGCCCGGCGAGCACCAGGTCGTACCCGTCCTCGGCGAAACGGTCCAGCACTCGGGGCTCAGGGGAGTGGGTGAGGCCGAGCCGCAGGTCGGCCAAGGGATTCGGGGCCCCCGCGACAGTGTCGTACCGGTCGCGCTGCAAGTGCGGGTCGTCCACACCGGCGGTGGCGATGCGGATGCCTGCCACTTCGAGATCGCGGCGCACGTGCGTCAGATCGAGCCAACCGCGCTCGGTGAAAGCCGCACGCAGGTCTTTCCACGGCAACGGAGCGCCGTAGGTGCGGCGGTGGTCCTTCTTGAAGTACTTCAGCGGGTTCTTCGCCACCGGCGCGAAGTAGTCGTTGCTGCCGAAAACGAAAAGGCCCGGGCGGGAAAGCAATCCGCCGAGGGCCTGAACTACCGCGGGCACCGACTTCTGATGCGAGAGGTTGTCGCCGGTGTTGATCACCAGGTCGGGCTCCAGCCGATCCAGCTCCCGTAGCCACTGCTGCTTGAGCTTCTGTCCCGGCATCATGTGCAGGTCACTGAGGTGGAGCACCCGCAGCGACGACGACCCCGGCGCCAGCACGGGCATGGTCGCCTCCCGTAGGACGAAGGCGTTGCGTTCGACCAGCGAGGCGTAGCCGATTCCGGCCACCGCGGCCCCGGCGGCTCCCAGCGCGGTCGTGCGTACAGCAGAGGTCGAGATCACGGGCATTTGCCCAGCATAGGTGACCTCGCTCAGGAGCGCCGAGTGTGTTTCCGCACAGGCGCCCGTTTTTCCGGCGGGAAATCGGGCCGCGCGGCAAATGTAGTGGGACCGCCGCGTCCCAGCGGCTACCGTGAGCGGCATGTCGGAACTCAAATCGCAGCTGCGGACGGATCTCACCGCCGCGATGAAAGCCAAGGACACGCTGCGCCTTTCCACGTTGCGGATGCTGCTGTCGGCGATTCAGAACGCCGAGGTCGCCGGCTCGGCGGCCCGTGAACTCACCGACGCCGAGGTCGTCTCCGTGCTGCAGAAGGAGTCGAAGAAGCGCAACGAATCCGCCGAGGTCTACACGCAGGCCGGGCGCGGCGAACTGGCGGCGAACGAGCGCGCCGAGGCGCAGATCATCGAGGAGTACCTGCCGACCCAGTTGACCGAGGCCGAGGTCGCCGATCTCGCCGACACCGCGATCGCGCAGGTCGCCGAGGAGATCGGGGAGCGTCCCGGCATGCGGCAGATGGGGCAGGTCATGAAGATCGCCACCGGGCTCGCCGCGGGCAAGGCCGACGGCTCGCGCATCTCGGCCGCGGTGAAAGCGCGGCTGTAGGACGGCGACGCGAAAGGGGCCGCGAACCGTGAGGTTCGCGGCCCCTTTCGCTTGCTCAGCGCGGGATCGGGATCGGGATGGGGATCGGTGGCAGCCGCGGCACGGGCAGCCCGGGGATGCCCGGCGGCGGTGCGGGCGGCCCCGGCGGCGGCGCCGCCCGGACGGTGCCGTCGCTGATGTACAGCGTGATCACCGAGCCGGGGATCGCCGACCCGTTGGGCGCGGTGCCCATGACGGTGCCCTTGGGCCGATCGCCCGCCCCGGTCACCGGCGACACCTGGAAGCCCGCGGCGACCAGCGCCGAGGTGGCCTCGCCCTGGGTCATGCCGACGACATCGGGTACCTGCGCGTTGTTCGCGCCACGCACGTACTTGTTGTCCAACGGGGGCAACCCGGGCGGCGGGAACAGCGGTATCACCGGCTTGATGGCGTTGAACCAGGTGCGCGCGGGTTCGTTACCGCCGAACAGGTTGCCGTCGCCGCAGTTGCGCAGCGGGAACGAGCAGATCTCACCCGGGGTCGGGCTGTCACCGTAGGCGTAGACCGCGGCGGCCAGAGCGTTCGTGAAGCCGAGGAAGGCCGAGGAACGGTGGCTTTCGGTGGTACCGGTCTTGCCCGACATCGGGAAGTTCCAGCCCACCGACTGGGCCGCGCCCGCCGCCGTGCCGGAGATGTCGTCCTTGCTCATGGCGTTGGCCAAGGTGTTGGCCAGGCCCGGCTCGACGACCTGCTCACAGGCCTGCTGGGTCAGCGGTACCTGCTTGCCCTGACGGTCGACGACCTCCTTGATCGGGTTCGGCGGGCACCAGCGGCCGCCGGACCCCAGCGTCGCGGCGACGTTGGACAGCTCCAGCGGATTGATCGCGACCGGTCCCAGGGTGAACGAGCCGAGGTTCTGTTCCTTGATCATGTCGGCCAGGCTCTGGTTGCCGTGGCCGGAGGTGCCCGCTTCGGTGAACGAGCGCATGCCGAGCCGGACCGCCATGTCGACGGTCGGGGTGACGCCCACGGCCTGGATCAGCTTGACGAACGCGGTGTTCGGCGACGTCGCCAGCGCTTCGGTCACCGACATGGGCGACTTGTACTTGCCCGCGTTCTCGACGCAGTAGGTGGCGGCCGGGCACCCGCGCGCGCCGCCGTTACCCATCCCCTTGGCCTCGAACCGCCCTGGCACGTCGAGCTGGGCGTCGATGCCGAGACCCTTCTCCATGGCCGCGGCGGTGGTGAAGATCTTGAAGATCGAGCCCGCGCCGTCGCCGACCATCGAGTACGGCTGCGGCTGCACGGTCTCGTTCGCGTCCCGGTTCAGGCCGTAGGTGCGGCTGCTGGCCATCGCGATCACGGGGTGCGTGTCGTGCCCGGGGCCGACCACCGACATGACTTCCGCGATGTTGTCCAGGTTCGGGTTCGCCGCGTCGGTCACCGCTCGTTTCACCGAGTCCTGCACGGCCGGATCGAGGGTGGTCTTGATCAGGTAGCCGCCCTTCTCGATCTGTTCGCGGCTGATCCCGGCGTTGGCCAGGTACTCCAGCGCGTAGTCGCAGAAGAAGCCGCGGTCGTTGGCCGCGATGCAGCCGCGCGGCAGGCCCTTGGGTTCGGGCAGCACGCCCAGCGGCTTGGTCTTCGCCTCGCGGAACTCCTCGGCGCGGCTGGGAATGTTCTGGATCATGGTGTCCAGCACCGTGTTGCGCCTGGCCAGCACGCCGTCCGGGTTGGTGTAGGGGTTCAGTTTGGACGAACTCTGCACCATGCCGGCGAGCATCGCGGCCTGGGAGACGTTCAGTTCGGCCGCGTCCACGCCGAAGTAGGTCTTCGCCGCGTCCTGGATGCCGTAGGACGAGTTCCCGAACGGGACGAGGTTGAGGTACCTGGTGAGGATCTCGTCCTTGGTCAGCTGACGGTCCAGCGTCAGCGCCATCCGGATCTCCCGGATCTTGCGGGCCGGAGTGGTCTCGATGGCGGCGCGGCGCTCGGCGTCGGTCTTGGCGACCACCAGCAGCTGGAAGTTCTTCACATACTGCTGGTCCAGCGTCGAGGCGCCCTGCTGGACCTCGCCACTGGCGGAGTTGGTGAGGAACGCGCGTAGCGTGCCCTGCCAGTCGACGCCCTCGTGCTCGGCGAAGCGGCGGTCCTCGATGGACACGATCGCCAGTTTCATGTCGTTGGAGATCCGGTCGCTGGGCACCTCGAAGCGGCGCTGCTCATACAGCCAGGCGATCGGATTGCCCGCCGCGTCGACCATGGTCGAGACCGCGGGCACCGTTCCCTCGACCAGCTCCGAGGAGACGTTGTCGACAGCGTCGGCGGCACGGTTGGAGACGAACCCGAAGCCGCCGGCGAGCGGGAACAACAACCCGGCGACGAGCACGGAGGCCAGCACGCAGCTACCGGCCAGCCGCGCGAGCGTATGTGTGATCGGCACGAATCAAGACTACGGGTTGCCATTCCGGCGTTCTTGGCGGCATTTGTCCGGAGCGCGGAACTGGTTGTTCACGAACCGGAATGGGCGTGTCGCGTGATCGTGCGCGGCGTGTCGCGGGAGGGCGCGAACGCAATCTGCCTGCCCGTCCAGTGCGCGCAGGGCTTTGCAGGGACGGACGTACCAAAAAATCTCGAGGTGGTCTTGCGCAAGCGCCATACCTTTACCTAGATTGAGAACCCAGTGTGATAGAGCTAACACTCAAAGTGGAATGTGGTGCACTTCGCAGCGGGGTTTGGGTGCTGCGCGGTGACAACGCGATTCTGGAGCGCCGTTGACCCGGTGTTCGGACTGCAAAGGGGCACACCAAATGCACATGACAACCCCCATCGCTCGATTGGACGTGGAGCAGGCCGAAGCAAGGATCGCCTGGGTAGCCCAGGCCCGATGCAAGGAAGTGGACCCCGATCAGTTGTTCGTCCGCGGCGCGGCGCAGCGCAAAGCGGCGACGATCTGCAGGCACTGTCCAGTGCTCATGCAGTGTGGTGCCGACGCGCTGGACAATCGCGTCGAGTTCGGTGTGTGGGGCGGCATGACGGAACGGCAGCGTCGCGCCCTGTTGAAGCAGCATCCGGAAGTGACCTCGTGGGCCGATTTCTTCCAGGCCCAGCGCCAGCATCAAGTGGCGATGTAGCCCCGGCGAAATCGAAACAGAGCCCGCGGAAGCGGGCTCAGTTTCGTTTCAGGACTGTTATTTCCGTTCGGAGCAATAGCGGATACGCCTAAGTATCAGGCGGTCGCGCGGGCCGTGCCGGTGAGCTGATCGCCGACGACGCGCAGCGCGTCGAGATCGGACACCTCGAACGGAAGCGCGGTGACCGACACGATCGGCACCCGCGGATGCGCGCCGGTGAAGCGGTGCAGCAAATGCTGTTCCCGTTTGTCGGTGGCGACCCGGCGGGCGTGCACCCGCAACACCGCCGCGGTGAGCGGATCGGAGTCCGCCACCTGGTCGGCGGCGGTGAGCGCGTGATCGGCCGACAGCGAGCTCAGCACGGGATGGGTGCGGTTGAGCACCAGACCCGCCAGCGGCATGCGCTCGGTGGAGAGGCGGTCGACGAAGAACGAGGCCTCTCGCAGCGCGTCCGGTTCCGGCGCCGCCACCACGAGGAAATGCGTGCCCGGCTTCGACAGCATCGCGAAGGTGCGCTCGGCCCGCTCCTGGAAGCCGCCGAACAACGACTCCAAGGATTGCAGGAAGTTCGACGCGTCCTTGAGCATCTGTCCTCCGACGACGGTCGACACGCCGCGCACCGCCAGGCTCATCGCGCCGGTCACGAGCCGGGTCACGCCACGGCCGGGAGCCATGATCACCCGGATCATCCGGCCGTTGAGGAAGTTGCCCAGTCGCTTGGGGGCGTCCAGGAAGTCGAGGGCGTTGCGCGACGGTGGGGTGTCGACCACGATCAGGTCCCACTCGCCGCGATGGGCCAGTTGACCCAGCTTCTCCATCGCCATGTATTCCTGTGTGCCGCCGAAGGAGGAGGCGACCGTCTGATAGAAGGGGTTGGCGAAGATCTGCTCCGCTTTCTCTCCGCTGGTGTGCTCGAGCACCATGTCGTCGAACGTGCGACGCATGTTGAGCATCATCGCGTGCAGCTCGCCCTTGGCCTCCGGCCCCAGGGCCACCCGCTGCGGGTTGTTGCCGAGGTCGGCGACGCCCAGTGACTGCGCAAGCCTGCGCGCGGGGTCGATGGTGAGCACCACGACCTTGCGCCCCTCTTCGGCGGCGCGCAGGGCGATAGCGGCGGCGGTGGTCGTCTTGCCGACGCCGCCGGAACCGCAGCAGACCACCACGCGCGCGGACGGGTCGGCGATGATCCGCGAAATATTCAGCGGGGCAGCCGGGGGATGGGTCGGCATGCTCATCGGACTCCCTGTGCGGTGAGGTGTTCGGCTAGTTCGTACAGGCCGCCCAGGTCCATTCCGTCGGGCAGGGCGGGCAGGTAGAGCCGGGAGATGTCGACCTTCGCCAGTTCTTCGGCGCTGTCGTCCTGTGCTTGCAGAGTCGCGGAGTGCTCGATCGTTTCGGTGAGCAGCCCCTGGAAGTCGCTGTCGGGGAGGTTTATCCCCGCGGAGTCGAGGCCCGCGCGGACGGCGTCGGCGTCCAGGTGGCCCTGCGCGGCGCGGGCGCGCAGCTCGGGCGGGAGCTGGCCCTCGGTCGCCCGGTTCACGATGACGGTGCCGATGCGCAGGTCCGCGGCGGTGAGCTCGGCGACGGCGTCGGCGGTTTCCTGTACCGGCAGCGCCTCCAGCAGCGTGACCAGATGGATCATGGTCTGGTCGGAATGCAGCAACTGCGAGACGCCCTCGGCCTGCGAGGCGATCGGCCCGCCCTTGGCCACCTCGGCCATCGCCTTGGTGACGTCGAGGAAGCCTGCGATCCGGCCGGTGGGCGGTGCGTCGACCACGATCTCGTCGTAGACCCGCTTGCCGGACTTGTCCACGCGAACCGCGCACTCCTTGATCTTGCCGGTCAGGATGACGTCCCGCAGACCGGGCGCGATCGTGGTGACGAACTCGATGGCGCCCATCCTGCGCATCGCGCGGCCCGCGAAGCCGAGGTTGTAGAACATGTCCAGGTATTCGAGGAAGGCGTGCTCGATGTCCAGCGCCAGCGCGACCACCTCGCCGCCGCCGTCCGCGGTGGCGATGCGTGTCTCGGTCGGCGGCAGCGGCGGCAGATCGAACAGCTGCGCGATCGATTGTCTGCTCTCCACCTCCACCAACAGCACCCGGCGCCCGCCCGCGGCGAGCGCCAAGGCCAGCGCCCCGGCAACCGTCGACTTGCCCGTGCCTCCCTTGCCGGAGACGTAGTGCAAGCGGGCCTGTTCAGCGCGCTTCGGCCACCTTGCGCCCACTTCCGGCTCCTGCGAAAGCGGCACTGCTGTTGGTACTCCCACGATCGCGAGCCTATAACTGGTTCGCCGCCGCGGGGCACGGGCCGTACCAGACGGGCTGACCCAAAAGCGGTTCCCAGCCCTGCCCCCGCCACCGCAACCAGTTGCGGGCTCACTCCGCGAGCCGCCGATAACCACACGAAATCAGTAGCCGAACCGGCAGATCTCCCGTAACCGACACAGGCGCCGGTTGCGGGCGACCGTGCCGACCCCATCCGAGCCGGGTGAGACAGACCACTCATTCGCGTGCGCCTCGGACCGCCCGGCCGCCGCGCCCATGGCGAGGTCGAGTAATGCCCCCGCCAGTCCATAAAACCACTGCGAAACCCCGGGAGACCGCAACCCCGAATCCGGGGTGATCGCAACCGCGAACCGAGGTAGTGCGGCTCCACTCCCCACGCGCCCAGCGCACCGCAACCACGTCTTTCGAGCGAAGCGAGACCGAGCCTGTTCCGTTCGCGGCCCGGCTCGCGTTTGCGCGGCCGCCGCGTCCGCGACGAAGTCGCCAGCGGCGGTCGCGCAAACGCGAGCCACAAGGGGGCCGCGAACACGCCGCGACGAAGTCGCGGCAACCAGACAGAGCTACGCTCTCGCACATGAGTGATACGACCTTGTGGGAGTACGCGACCGTGCCGCTGCTGACGCATGCGACGAAGCAGATTCTCGATCAGTGGGGCGCCGACGGCTGGGAGCTGGTCACCGTGCTGCCCGGCCCTACCGGTGAGCAGCACGTCGCCTATCTCAAGCGGCCCAAGTAGCGAAGGAGGGTGACGCAGTGACCCAGTGGGAGAAGAACCTCGCCGAGCTCGGAATCACCCTGCCCCCGGTCGTGGCACCGGTCGCGGCCTATATTCCCGCGATCCGCACCGGGTCGCTCGTCTATACCTCCGGTCAGCTGCCGTTCGTGAACGGCGAGCTGTCGGCGGTCGGCAAGGTCGGCGCGGAGGTTTCGGTGGAGGCGGCCAAGGAAGCGGCTCGGCTGTGCGCGCTCAACGCGCTGGCCGCGGTGCACGACCTGGTCGGGCTGGACGCGGTGGTGCGGATCGTCAAGGTGGTCGGATTCGTGGCTTCGGCACCCGGATTCGGCGATCAGCCGGTGGTGATCAACGGTGCGTCGGAGTTCCTCGGTCAGGTCTTCGGTGACGCGGGCAAGCACGCGCGCTCGGCCGTCGGCGTCTCCGAACTTCCCCGGAATACTCCGGTCGAAGTCGAACTGATCGCCGAGGTGCGCTAGACCGGAACTGTCGGCTCCGTTTCTATCCGAGGTTTTGCGATGACGTTGACACACCCCGCCTACGGGCAGCTCCGACAGGTCACCGAGACGGCGGCGGTGCTGCTCGCCGACAATCCGGGACAGATGACCCTGGAGGGAACCAACACCTGGATCCTGCGGGCGGCGGGCCGGTCGGACTGTGTGGTGGTGGACCCGGGTCCGAAGGACGAGTCGCACAGCGCCGCGATCGCCGAGGCCACCGGTGGCCGGGTCGCTCTCACCTTGATCACCCACCACCACCACGACCACACCGGCGGGATCGATCATCTGGTCGAACTGACCGGGACATCCGTGCGCGCCAAGGATTCCGGCTTTCTGCGCGGCTCGGCTGCCGCCTTCGCCGACGGCGAGGTGATCGAGGCCGCGGGCCTGCGGATCACCGTGCTGGAAACGCCGGGCCACACCGACGACTCGGTCAGTTTCGTCCTCGATGACGCGGTGCTGACGGGCGACACCATCCTCGGCGCTGGCACCACCGTGCTCGGGTCAGGCAGTGGTGCGCTGGCCGACTATCTGTCCTCGCTGGACCGGCTGCTGGAAGCGGGCAAGGGCAAGGCGTTGCTGCCCGCGCACGGCCCGGATCATCCTGATCTCGAACCGGTTGCCCGCTACTACATCGCCCATCGGCACGAGCGCCTCGGCCAGGTGCGGGAAGCGTTGCGGGTGCTCGGTTCGGATGCGGACGCGATGGCGGTCGTACGGCGCGTGTACGCCGATGTGGACGAGCGGCTGTGGCCCGCGGCGCGCAGTTCGGTGCAGGCGCAGCTGGACTACCTGCGCGTGCACGGCTGACAGGAACAACGGAACGCCGGGTTCAGTGGAGCGCTGAACCCGGCGTTCGTCGTTCGGGGCGTGTTACCGAGCGCGGCGGGCCAGGCGCTCGGAGTCGGAGATGAGCACGCTCTTGCCCTCCAGCCGCAGCCAGCCGCGATGCGCGAAGTCGGCGAGCGCCTTGTTCACGGTCTCGCGGGAGGCGCCGACCAGCTGGGCGATCTCCTCCTGGGTCAGGTCGTGGGTGACCCGCAGCGCGCCGGCTTCCTGCGTGCCGAAGCGCTGTGCGAGCTGCAACAGCGCCTTGGCGACGCGGCCGGGCACGTCGGTGAAGATCAGGTCGGCCAGGTTGTTGTTGGTCCGGCGCAGGCGGCGGGCGAGGACGCGGAGCAGTTGCTCGGCGATCTCGGGCCGCTGGTCGATCCAGGTCTTGAGGGCGTCGCGGTCCATCGTCACCGCGCGCACCTCGGTCACCGTGGTGGCGGTGGAAGTGCGCGGACCTGGGTCGAAGATGGACAGCTCGCCGAACATGTCGGACGGGCCCATGATGGTCAGCAGATTCTCGCGCCCATCGGGCGAACGGCGTCCGATCTTCACCTTGCCGGACGTGATGATGTACAGCCGGTCACCCGGCTCACCCTCGTTGAAGATGACATGACCGCGCGGGAAATCAACCGGCTGAAGTTGCTTGGCGAGGGCGGCCACCGCAGTGGGCTCGACGCCCTGGAAGATGCCTGCTCTGGCGAGGGCCTCGTCCACGAATGTGCTCCTTAGGGAAATGGCTCTGTACCGGACCGAAGCGACTCGGCCAACAGCGCAGTCTACGCGGCCTCACTACAGCGTAGTGACGGACACCACGTAACGAGTGGATTGCGCGACACTTGCGCCGCGTCAGCTGGCGCGGGCCACGTCCATCTCATCGCCGCGGGAGCGGCGCTTGCGCATCCGGGCGACGGCGGCGGGCAGACCGAGTTTGGTCAGCTCCTTCACCTCGGCGTTGCTTGCCTTGTCCAGGTACTGCTGAACCTCTTCGTCGGGTTCGAGAAGCTTGCGGAGCCGGTTCTCGACCCGCTCCATACCCAGTGCGAACAGCATCAGCACCACTGGGAAGAGCACCACAGCGAGTCCTTGCATGACGAGCAGTAAACACGGTCGAGGTCTCAGATGGAACACGGCAACTGAACTGGAAGGACAACGTTGTCTGCCGATTCCGTATGGTGGACGCGTGCGCGTCTCCCCCTCCACCGCCTCCGGGAACGGGCTTCCGCCCGGCTCCGAGCCCTCCGGAACGCCGCCGGTCGCCGCCGCGGCTCCGAATCGGAAAACCAGGGCACGACAGGCGGAAACCCGGCTCGGGCTGGTCCGCCGCGCGCGCCGGATGAACCGTGAACTGGCGACTGCCTTCCCCGACGCGCACTGCGAGCTGGATTTCACCACACCGCTGGAATTGGCGGTGGCGACAATACTTTCGGCACAATGCACCGACGAGCGCGTGAATCTCACCACGCCCGCGGTGTTCGCCCGTTACCCGGACGCGCGGGCCTACGCCGAGGCAAATCGCGCGGAGCTGGAGGAATACATCCGGCCGACCGGGTTCTACCGGAACAAGACCTCCTCCCTGATCGGACTCGGCCAAGCGCTGCTGGAACGTCACGACGGTGAATTGCCTCACACCCTGACCGAACTGGTCCAGCTCCCCGGCATCGGGCGCAAGACCGCCAACGTCATCCTCGGTAACGCGTTCGGGGTCCCCGGCATCACGGTCGACACCCATTTCGGTCGCCTGGTGCGCCGGTGGGGATGGACCGACGAGGAGGACCCGGTCAAAGTCGAGCACATCGTCGGCGCGCTGATCGAGCGCAAGGAATGGACGATGCTGTCGCACCGGGTGATCTTCCACGGACGGCGCGTCTGCCATTCCCGCAAGCCGGCGTGCGGTGCGTGCGTCCTGGTCAAAGACTGTCCGTCGTTCGGGATCGGGCCGACCGATCCGGAGGCCGCGGCCAAGTTGGTGAAGGGGCCGGAGCGGGAGCATCTGCTCGAGCTGGTGGGCCGGTGAGTTCTGAGCCCTCGGGCCGAAGGAGTGCGGGACATGCGTGGCGCTGGGCACTTGCCGGTCTGATCGTCGTGGTCGCGCTGGCGGTCGCGGTGTGGCCGCGCGGCGACGACCGGAGCGAGGAGCAACACCAGGCTCCCGTTGCCTCCGGCGTCTCCGATGACCTGCGCGCCGCCGCCCATCTGCCCGATTGCCCGAGCGGCGCGGCCCCCGGCAACGGTCCGCTGGCCGGGATAACGCTGGGATGTCTGGCGGACGGCGAACCGGTCGACCTGGCCGCCGCGCTGGCGGGCAAGCCCGCCCTGCTGAATCTCTGGGCCTACTGGTGCGCACCGTGCGCCAGAGAGTTGCCGTATTTGCAGCAATACGCCCAACGCGCCGGAAACGCGATTACGGTGCTGACCGTGCACAGCGACCCTGATGAGGCCAAGGCACTGTCCCGTTTGCGCGGACTGGACGTGAGATTGCCCGGCGTGCTCGACGCCGACGCGCGAGTGCGCACGGTCGTCGGCGCCCCCTCTGTGCTGCCGATCTCGGTGCTTGTGCGTGCCGATGGCTCGATAGCCGACGTCGAGGTGCGCGCTTTCGACGGGGTGGATGACATCGCGGATACCGTCGCGGGCAAGCTCGGAGTGGCCGCATGACGATGCGGGTGAACGAATCAATGGTGGAGGTGACGGTGCGGGCGTGCACGCGGGTCGGTGGGCGAATGCGCGGGGGAGGTGCGCGATGACCATCGAAATGCCCCCCGGCATCCCGAACTGGCTGACCCGCTCGGCCGAACCGGCCCTCGACAGCGCCGACACCGCGACCAGGGCGCGTGCGCTGCGCCGCGCCATGACCGTGACCTCGAAGCCGCGTCAAGCGGCGGTGCTCGTGCTGTTCGGCGGCTCGCCGGAGCCCGACCCGGATGCCCCCGGCGGACTGCCCGCCGACGCGGAGGTGCTGCTCACCCAGCGCGCCTCCACCCTGCGTCAGCATCGCGGCCAGGTGGCCTTCCCTGGTGGCGCCGCGGACCCGGGCGATGCCGGGCCGATCGATACCGCGCTGCGGGAGGCGTGCGAGGAAACCGGCCTCGACCGTTCCGGCGTGGAACCGTTCGCGGTACAACCCAAGCTGTTCGTGCCGGTCTCTCGTTTCGACGTGACGCCGGTGCTCGCGTACTGGCGTACGCCGGGTGCGGTGCAGGTGGTCGACCGGAGCGAGACCGAGCGGGTCGTGCGCGTGCCGCTCGCGCAGCTGCTGGATCCGGCCAACCGCTTCCTGGTTCGCAGCCCCCTCGGTTATCAGAGCCCGGCGTTCCAGGTGGACGGGATGCTGGTCTGGGGCCTCACCGGCGGCATCCTCGCCGGGATCAGCAAGGCCGCGGGCTGGGATCGCGAGTGGGACCACGCGGACGTCCGTGATCTGCAGACCGCACTCGCCGCCGTGGGGATGACGTTATGAGTTCGTCGGCCTGGCTCGACATCGCCGTCGTGCTACTGGCCCTGCTCGCCGCTTCTTCGGGCTGGCGGCAGGGCGCGGTGGCCTCCGCGCTCGCCTTCCTCGGCGTGGTGCTCGGCGCGGTCGCGGGCATCCTGATCGCGCCGCACATCCTGGTGCACGTCGACGAGGGCCGCACCAGGGTGCTCACCGGCGTGCTGCTCATCGTGGTGCTGGTGATCGTCGGTGAAGTCGCGGGCATGGTGCTCGGACGCGCGGCGCGCAGCGGCATGCGTCATCCCTTCACGCGCAGCGTGGACAGCGTGGTCGGCGCGGGGCTGCAGGCGGTCGCCGTGCTGGTCACCGCGTGGTTGCTGGCACTGCCGCTGGCCACCTCGTCACAGCCGGCCATCGCGACCGCGATCAACGGCTCGCGGGTGCTGGCCGACGTCAACGACGTCGCGCCGAACTGGCTGCGCAAGCTGCCCAACGAATTCTCCAAGCTGCTCAACACCTCCGGTCTGCCGGACGTGATCGGGCCGTTCGGGCGGGCGCCGATCGCCGCGGTGGAACCACCGGATCCGAGCGTGCTGGCCAGCCCGGTCGCCGCCTCGCTGCAGCAGAGCGTGCTGCGGATCCGCGGTGTCGCGCCGAGTTGCCAGCGGGCGCTGGAGGGCTCGGGCTTCGTGATCGCCCCGGAGCGCGTGATGACCAACGCTCACGTCGTCGCGGGCACGACGAGCGTCGACGTGGACACCGCCTACGGCTCGCTGCCCGCTTCGGTGGTGCTGTTCGACCCGTTCACCGACGTCGCGGTGCTCTCGGTACCCGGACTCACCGCTCCGGTCGTGCCGCAGGCGCCGTCGCCCGCGCGTACCGGCGACAGCGCCATCGTGCTCGGCTACCCGGGCGGTGGCCGGTACACCGCGAGCGCGGCCCGGATCCGCGAGACTCTGGATCTGACCGGCCCGAACATCTACCGCGACGGAACGGTGAAGCGTGAGGTGTACACCGTCCGCGGGCTCGTCCAGGCGGGCAATTCCGGTGGGCCGCTGGTGGATACCGAAGGGCAGGTGCTCGGGGTCGTCTTCGGCGCCGCGGTGACCGACAACGACACCGGTTATGTGCTGACGCTCAACGAAGTCCGCTCCGAACTCGAAGCTTCGCAGCGTTCCGATGGGCCGGTGGCCACGGGGGCCTGTGTGCTGAGCTGATCCGCGACGCGGGTCGGCCGTACCACCGGAACGGAGCCGTGGTATTCCGATGTCGCGGAACTCGTTCCGCTGCAGGGCTTGGTCGCGACTTGGGAAGGCGGAAGCGCGGGATCGGTGTGGGTACGCGCTTTCATCGAACCGAGACCCGGCCGCGAACCCGTGGCCGGGCCGGAACGCGAAGCGTTCAGCCGAGGAGTTTGACCAGTTCCTTCGTCACGGCGTCCGGGTTCTCCTGGTGGGCGAAGTGCCCGGCCGCCGGGATACCGGCCAGCCGCCGTTCCGGCGAGAGATGGAGGTCGCGGCGGAAGGTTCCCGGCAGTACGTACGGGTCCAGCTCGCCGCGCATGGCCAGGACGGGGATGCGGATGGGTTGGCGCATGGTCGCCATGAACCGGCGGCCGTCCGGCCGCCACTGGCTGCGGAAGGCCCAGCGCTGGTACTCCAGTGCGCAATGCGCGGCGCCGGGGATCCGGATCGCCGACCGCATCCGCTGTGCGGTGTCGACGAATTCGGCGGTGTTCGCCCAACCCGCGCTGACCCGTTGGCGCAGCAGCCGTTCCACTTCGAAGCCGTCGGCGGTGGTCAACAAGTGCTCGCCGTACCGGGGGAGCTGGTAGCGAAGGAAGTTCGGCAGCCAGGCCGCGCGCTGGCGGCGGTTGCGCAGCACGGAGCTTTTCAACGCCGACGGATGCGGCGAGCCCACCAGCGCGATCGAGCGAACCAAGCGCGGATGCAGCACCGCCGTGGTCCAGCAGACCAGACCACCCTCGGCGTGCCCGGCGAGCGTCGCCTCGGTGTAGCCCAGTGCCCGGATCAGCCCGGCGACGTCACCGGCGAGCGTCCAGCCGTCGTAACCGCGCGGCGGCTTGTCGCTGTCGCCGTAGCCGCGCAGGTCGACGGCCACGGTGCGGTAGCCGAGCTCGGCCAGGCCGGTCAGTTGGTGCCGCCAGGACCACCAGAAGTCGCCGAAGCCGTGCAGCAACACGACCAGCGGTGCGTCGGACCGTTCGGGCGCCGCGTCCACGACGTGGAAGCGGATGCCGTTGGCGTGCACGTCCCTATGCGTCCACGGTCCGTCGTAACGGACGCTGGACGGATCCGGGAGCAAGTTCGCCGACACGCCGATCGAGCCTAGTAGCCGCCGTACCGGCTCGCGCGCGCGCCTAGGAAGTCTGCTTCTCCAGGGCGAGCCGGTCCTCGTGCGCAGACGCGCCCAAGCCGTGCGGCAGCACCGTGCGCGCCTGCTTGAGCGAATCGATCGTCTTCTCCGGCGCGCGCAGTTTCTTCACCCGCCGGTAGCCGAGGAACGCCAGTACCGCGGTGGCGACGACCATGAGCAGGAAGACGATCAGGAAGGCCGCCCAGCGCGCCAGCCACACGTCGAGCAGTTCGCCGAGGAAGAAGAAAAAGAAGAACGTGCTGAACAGCAGCACGGTGAGCGCGAGGATGAAGTAGACGCTGCCCTGCAGGCCCTTCTTGATCTCGCCGGTGACCTCGGCCTTGGCCAGTTCGACCTCGGCGCGGACCAGGGTCGACATCTGCTCGGCGGCGTCGCGCACCAGCGTCCCGAAACTGGCGTTGCCGAGCGGATCGGCATCCGTGAGGGGAATGGAGGTGACCGTACGACCGCGCTCCGCGTCGCTCCCGTTACCGCCGTGGTTGAAACTCACTTGGTCGACCCTTCTCCCTGTCCCGGCACTGCTTCAACTCCCGTTCGATCGGCGGTGCTCCCGGTGCCCTCCGTGGTCACGCAGGCTACCGCCTCCGGGCGGATCGCTCGCGCCGCCGTATTGTTCACGTTGTAGCGCACGGGCGTCCCGCCGAGCCTGGTGGACACGCCCACGCCGCAACAGTAGCGCCGAACCGGCGAGCGACGCCGCCATTGATGTCACCAACACAGCGGCCTTCGCCAACTCGACGGCCGACCCGTCCGCGACATCGGCGAGCGCGAGTTCCGCCACGAGAAGGCTAACCGTGAAGCCGATCGCGCCGAGCACCGAGAGGGCGAACATGTCCCGCCAGCCGAGTCCGCTGGGCCGCGTCGCGACGCCCAACCGGATTGCCACCCAGCTCATCCCGAAAATCCCGAGCGGTTTGCCCACCAGCAGGCCGAGAATCACGGCCAGCGCGAGCCGGTCGGTGAACAACTCACCGAAGACCGTGGGATTCAACGGGACTCCGGAGGCGAACAGGGCGAACAGCGGAACGCACAACCCGGCGGAGACCGGCTGGAAGATGTGCTCGAGCCGGGTGGCAGGCGCTTCGGATTCACCGGGATCCGCACGCACCCGGGTGAGCAGGCCGAGGGTGACGCCCGCCAGGGTGGGATGGATGCCCGCCTCGTGCAGCGCGTACCAGGACACCAACGCCAGCGGCACGTAGAGCAACGGAGTGCGGATTCGCGCGCGTTGCCCCGATGCCCACCCGGCGAAGCATCCGGCGGCGACGAGCAGCCACAGCAGCGACACCGTCGTGGTGAACAGCACCGCGATCAGGACGATGGCCATCAGGTCGTCGACCACGGCCAGGCTGAGGAGGAAGACCCGCGCGCCCGTAGGGATGCGTGAACCGGTCAGCGCCAGGACGGCGAGCGCGAACGCGATGTCGGTGGCGACGGGGATGGCCCAGCCACGGTCCATGCCGGGGATCCCGAACCCGACCACCGCCGCGATCAGCGCGGGCGTCACCACACCGCCGATCGCCGCGATGACCGGCAGAGTGGCGCGTCTGCGGTCGGCGAGTTCGCCGACGACCAGTTCGCGTTTGAGCTCCAGGCCTGCGACGAAGAAGAACACCGCGAGCAGACCGTCCTCGGTCCACTCGGCCAGGGTCAGTTCCAGATGCAGCGGCGGTATCGCGACGACCGTCTCGGTGATCGTCAGATAACTGGCTCCCCACGGCGAGTTCACCCACAGCAACGCTCCGGCCGCCGCGATCAGGAGGAGTGCGCCGCCGAAGGTTTCCGTGCGGAGGTAGCGGGACAGTTCCGAGCGCACTCGCGTGATCACGGGAAACCTTTCGGCCGGTGGTCGGGCGGCGCGGACGCGGCACCCACCGGCGTCGGCTGAACGGGTGCGCGACCACTCGCCGACCAGACTTCCCGGCACACCTGACGCAATCTTAACGGGTGCGGCCGGTACCGGGTCCCGGCACCGGCCGCGCTCAGCGCTGTGTGATCAGCCCTTGCCCGCCCGGATCGCCTCGAAGACGCTCGGGTCGACGAGGGTGGAGGTGTCGCCGAGTTCGCGTCCTTCGGCGACGTCGCGCAGGAGTCGGCGCATGATTTTGCCGCTGCGGGTTTTGGGG